>JAHRWD010000084.1 GCA_019090315.1 Pseudomonadales bacterium | reverse complement strand
TACACCCTAGAGTTCGTCGGCAGCGTCAGATGTGTATAAGAGACAGGTTTATTGGATGTGACGCCAGTCAAGACCCTGTTCCTGATCCGCAACGTCGATATATTCTTCTGGGCAATGCAGCACGGACATCAGTGCATTTTTTGCCATGTTCAAGCAATTGTTCTTTTCACTCACGTGGGCTATCGCGAGGTGTTGCAGCCAGCTGTGATCGATGGATGCCAAAAAATCTGCCGATTGTTGGTTGTTGAGGTGACCATAATCACCGGACACTCGCTGAATCAATGAATAGGGGTAGCTGCCAGTTTGCAGCATTTCCAAATCGTGATTGCACTCCAGCAGTAGCGCGTCACAGCGTATAAAGTGCTCGGTTACCACCGAGGTTACACTACCCAGATCCGTCAATATACCCAAATTGATATCGCCCTCGGACAGTACAAACTGGCAGGGTTCGGTGGCATCATGTGGCACCGCGACCGGCCTGACTTCTATATCTTTAATACCAAAGGGATCGCCGGCAGTTATAAACTGCGCTGCGTGCCCATCAAAATGCCGGTACGTTCGATAAGTACCCCGGGTCATCCATAGTGGTGTTCCATATTTCTTTGCAAACATCGGTGCGCCACGTACATGATCGCCATGCTCATGGGTGATGAGTATTGCATCGATATCTTCGGGCGCCTTGCCAAGCCGCGCCAATCGCCGTACGGTTTCTTTCAGGCTAAAACCACAGTCTACGAGAATGCATGTTTTGCCGTGCTCTACGATGGTGGCGTTACCACGGCTGCCGCTACCGAGCGAAGCAAATCTCATCGGCGTGTGTTAACGGGCCTACCCTAGCCGGGATTCAAGTTTTTTCAGGAAGGTCTCCGCCCACTGATTAAACTCATCACGGTCAACATTTTCATTTTCATGTACTTCTAGCTTAACCTCAACACCGCCTGAAACGGTCTCTATCTGGAGCCATAATTTATCTACACCTGAGGATTCCGTGCTGGAGAACCATCCGGTAAAGAAGCTTGGATCATCTGTTGTCAGCACGTCTTCTGGATTCAGGAAAAAGCGACCAGCACTGCGGTCACGATCCTGTATTTTTACATTCAGGTCATTTAATGCGGGCCCGACCAATGACCATGCCCGAGGAAACCCTGTACCAATAAACAGTAGTGGTGTGCCATCCTTTGCCTTTTTTATATGAGTACGATTTCCTGCGGTCAGATTCCTGGCAAGGAAGGAGACGGAGGTATCGGAAGGATCAATACTGCGAATCAAATATACCTGACTGCCCTTGAGCATAGAATCCTGATCATCAACAGCGGCAAAAATCTGAACCCAGTCATCCTGACTTTCTAGCTGGCTGTACAGCCTGATTTCGGTAATGCCAGCACGGATTCCTTCACGCAAGTTTGCTCGAAAACGTATGGTTTCGCCGGTCTTTGGCGCAACGACCCAATCAGAGATGGCTATACCCTTCAGTGGCTGCACATCAACCATCGGTATCTCTTTATTCTCAAAGAAAGCCAGCATGTTGGTCCAAACCTCTTCTGGAGGCAACAGTACCAATAACCATTGATCGGAGTCACTCTCCCTGAGTAGAACCTTCTCTTTGGTTTCAACCGTCATTAGCGGTTGAGTGCGTGGCATTTCAAACTCTTCTTCGGAAAGAGTGGTATCGCGTTTAATATCGGGAATTTCCAATAGTGCTTCGGATCGTGCGCCCCCCAGTTCAATCGGGATCTCTAATGGATTATGTGGCGGTTGTTCCTGCCGATAATCTGGCAAGCTATCGCGAAACATTCCACAACCACTCTGGATGACAAGCAATCCTGCTAAACCAAACAGCAACAGTGCTTTACCCACCTGTAGATTCCACTTCATGATTTTACTTTTCATATTCAAACGCTTAAGTCGCCAGGGGACTTACAGTAATCCCGCTTCGCTCAGCACCTTTTTCAAGGGCTCTCGGCAAGGCTTGGAAAGAGGTGTCAGGGGAAGCCGGATTCCAGCGGATATTTTCCCCATTTGATGCAATGCCCACTTCACGGGAATAGGATTGGATTCAATGAATAGTTCCGAATGCAGTGGTCTGATCTGGCTATCCAGTTGCCGTGCTTTATCTGCATCTCCTGCCAATGCCGCAGCACAGGCCTGACTCATGGTAGCGGGTGCAACATTCGCAGTAACCGATATATTCCCTTTAGCGCCCAGCAGGATCAACTCAATTGCTGTCGGATCGTCACCGGAATACACCATAAATTCGGGGTCTACAGCCGTGCATCGTTTGATCACTTCAAGGCCACGATCCAGATCACCGGTGGCTTCTTTGATTCCAATAATATTTTTAATTGCTGCTAGTCTTTCAACGGTTTCCGGCAGCATATCGCAGGCAGTGCGGCCGGGAACGTTGTACAGAATTTGGGGGACATCAACCGCTTCGGCTATCTGTTTAAAATGCAGATAGAGCCCTTCCTGGGTGGGTTTGTTGTAGTAAGGCGTTACCAGCAAACAGGCATCAACACCAAGGTATTTTGAAGCACTGGTCAGATCAATGGCTTCTTTTGTGCTGTTTGCACCGGTTCCGGCGATCACCGAAATTCGACCCGCAGCAACAGTTACAACGCGCTGCACAACTTCACAGTGCTCATCAAATTCCAGAGTAGCGGACTCGCCCGTGGTACCCACCGCGACGATCGCGTCGGTACCCTGTGCAATATGGAATTCAATCAGCTGATCTAGCTCATCCCACAGCACATCACCAGTGGAATCCATTGGTGTGACCAATGCAACCATACTACCGGTAATCATAGGATTCTCCGCTCAAAAACCCGCTATGGTACTGATACCGGATGGCAAGTACAAGGGCTGAAAATCAGTCAATTTTGGGCATATAAAATGTGAGACATGGAACCTGCGCTAACCGTCTGAATACGCTAGTTTAGTATGAGACTTTTGCAGGAGCTCTAACGTAGTTCCTGGTGAACATGGCGGACTCTCGTTGGGCGGTGCTGACATCTTTATACATAGCTGTACGCCATCCAGAAAAGAAGACCACCAAACAGCATCCTATAAGCCACAAAAGGCATAAAGCCGATTTTATCGAGCAGCTTCAAGAACCAGTGGATACAGATATAAGCACTGATCGCAGCGAATCCTGCGCCTATCAGCAGATCTTGCCAGACACCGGTTTCGCCGGTTTCAATCAGCTCTAGCGACATCAAAAGCCCTGCACCAAAAATGGTGGGCATGGAGAGCAAAAATGAAAATCGTGCGGCGGACTCCCGGGTGTATCCAAGCAGTAGTGCACAGGTAATAGTGATACCTGACCGTGATGTACCAGGGATCAACGCCACCGCCTGGGCCAGACCAATCATTAACGCGACCTTCCAGCCGATACTTTCAATAGTACGGTTTTTTCCGCCTTTTATGTCGGAATAGAGCAGCAGTAGCCCGAATACAATGCTAGTGGCTGCAATCACTTCGATAGAACGCAAATGGCTACCGACCAGATCACTCACCAGCAAACCTGCGATTACAGCGGGGATAGTGCCGATAATCACTGCCCAACCCAGCTGTGCTTCAGGGCTGGGAATACGCTTGAATATCTGAACAAACCAGCCGTTAAGGATGGCAATCACATCCTTTCGGAAATAAACCAGCACCGCCAGCAAGGTACCAACATGAACCGCCACGTCAAAGGCCAGCCCCTGATCAGCCCAACCAAACAACACCGCAGGAACAATTAGATGACCGGAGCTGGAGATCGGCAGGAATTCAGTAAGGCCCTGTACGATTGCCAGAAATATGGCTTGAAATAGATCCAACGGGTTAGTTCCTCAAATTACAGGCGGTAAAAAATCTTTCAAATTAACGTTGCGACTATCCATTAATCTCTACTACCCATTATAAGTATAAAAATACCAGCTACTTTTCTGGGTATTCATCGATTGATATAGCCTGTTGGCGGGCTCATTATCCGGCGCGGTTACCCACTGTAGTCGTGCTGCACCATTCGCCATAACGTATGAGCGGCAGTGTTCAACAAGCTGTCGACCAACACCTTTGCCTCGGCTATCCGCCACACAGAACAGATCATTCAATACGCCAACCCTGGCTGGCAGCGTAGAGTTATGGGTAAAATAAACTGTGGCAAACCCCAGCACCTTGCCCTCTTCGCGGAACAAAAACTGGCAGCCCGAAGGATTTGACTCGCCAAACTGGGAAAAGAACTCACGATTTCTTGAGTCAGAAATATCGGCTACTTTATAGAACTCCTGATACTGTCTGATCAGCGGCAGTATTTCGTCCAGATTTTCCTTGGTTACAAATTCGATCACACTATTTGTCCTTGTTCTTTTTAGCCGGCGACTGTACTACCTGATCACGTAGATAGATGGGCTGAGCCAGCTCTGCAGATACTGCATTGCCTGATTCAAACTCTCTGCGTGCAAGCATGGCGATATCTTTGGAATTGGGAAACCATTGCTCTTCGAACCGCGCAATCTTGTCAGCCGCAATGCTGATGCCATCCAGAATCCGCTCACGATAACTCCAGCCTGTACCCATTGCATTCCAGTCGGAATCGATTGCTTCACACTGTTCTGAAAAAACAGCTTTATCTGGAGAACAAACAATTTCCTCGACCAGCGGCTGCATACATTGCTGTTCATCAAGCCCGAATGCACCCCAGTAGATCTCTTTCATACGCGCATCAATAGCGGTCATCACCGCACGGGTGCCGAACTCACGATAGGCACCCTGGGCCATTGCCCTCAGGGTTGAGATAGCCACCACTGGGCAATCGATACCGAACGCCAAACCCTGGGCAACACCACAACCAACCCGCAATCCGGTAAAGGAACCTGGGCCACGCCCAAAAGCGATCAGGTCAACCTGTTGCAGGGCACAACCAGCCTCTGCCAAAACCTGTTCAACCATTGGCAAGAGCACCATATTGTGTTGCCGTATTGCCAGCTTACTCTCGCCAGTGATTTCGGTTTGATCACCATTATTATTTCCGCGATCCTGAAGCAGCGCCACGGAGCAGGCTTCAGTTGAGCTATCAAGTGCGAGTATGGTTGTCATTAGCTGTCTATTTTTGCCGTTAGCCGGCGTTACGTTTAAAAAACTGGCTTACATCGTCTATCTCTGAGCTGTACCTCGCATTCGGCAAGCTCCTTATAAAGGTTTTGCCGTAGGATTTGCTCTTCAGACGCGGATCACCAATCATCAACACTCCCCGATCATGAACACCCCGAATCAGCCGCCCTACCCCCTGTTTCAGGCTAATAACCGCCTGCGGGATCTGATAGGTACCAAAGGGATTTTGCCCCTGATCACGCAGCGCATTTAATCGTGATTGCACCACCGGATCACCAGGGGAAACAAAGGGTAGTTTGTCGATCAACACGCAGGAAAGTGCTTCACCCTGAATATCCACCCCCTGCCAGAAACTTGTGGTGCCCAGTAGCAAGGCATTATCTGCATCAACAAAGCCATCAATCAGCGCTCGTTTGGAGGCATCGCCCTGAACGAATAGCTGGTAATCGGTCCATTCCTCCAGCAACTTTGCCGCTTCCCGCAACGCACGATGACTGGTGAACAATAGAAATGCCCTGCCACGGCTGGCTTCAAGTACCGGCAACGCGGCCTCGATAAATTTTTGTGTGAAATCTTGATCCGATGGTTGTGGCATTGAATCCGGCAGATAACATAGCATCTGCTGTGGATAGTCATAGGAGCTACCGAGTAATAGATCCCGAACCGGACGGCCGCAGTTTTCCGGAAACAGCCCTAGCTGACCATCAAAATAGGAGAAATCGTCTCCCACCGCCAGAGTGGCAGAAGTAAACACCCAGGCGCAATCGTATTCGATAATCGCAGCGCTAAAAGGCTCCGCAACTGAAAGCGGCGTAAGGTGAATCGAGACCGATTTTTTATGGGTTTCCACCCAGTGGATCTGCCCTTCAATTAGCTCGACCGTGAGCTTTTTAAAGCTGGCGTTGAGTTGCTGGGCACGCTGATAACAGTGATCCAGATCCTCCGAGCGGACGCTAGCATCCTTCAAACGTTTTACCAGATCGGCCAGATTGTACCCGGTGTTTTCAATCGACCGCTGCACCTCCGGCTCGGAATAAAATTTATCCCATTGGTCACGCTGCCCGGTTGCGCCAAATGCTAGCCGGAACGAGGCCAAACCGGTACTCAATACCTCTGCGGCCTCCATCAATGCGCTATCATCCGCCGCATCCTGAAGCGCAACACTAAGGCTATCACCCGCCAGATCCTGTAGCTGTCGGCTGGAGATCCATTCGCCGAAAAAGCGACTCGCCACATCCGGAATTTGATGGGCCTCATCCATAATCACCGCATCCGCTGCCGGTAATAGCTCACCAAAGCCCTGATCCTTGAGCACCAGATCCGCCATAAACAGATGGTGATTCACCACCACCAGATCGGCTTTTTGTGCTTTCTGACGGGCTTTTAACAGGGGGCACTTGGCGATGTCCGGGCATTTTTGACCCAGGCAGTTATCGTTACTGCTGGTTACCTTCGCGAGTATCGGCGCATCTTCAGGAATAGAGGATAGCTCGGAGAAATCACCGGTTTTTGTGTATTCAGCCCAATCGGCTATCTGCAATAACTCGTCACGGTCGGTGACAAACTGCACCTCTTCCATCCAGATTCGTAAGCGGTGCGGGCACAGATAATTAGCGCGACCTTTCAGCAATGCGGTACTGACGGTGACACCCAAAATTTCCTGCACCCTTGGCAGGTCTCGCAGAAACAGCTGATCCTGAAGGTTTTTGGTACCAGTGGAGATAATAGTGCGCAATCCAGAGAGCAATGCTGGCACCAAATAGGCAATGGTTTTACCGGTACCGGTACCCGCTTCGGCTACCAGAATTGATTGATCCTGCAGAGCCTGCTCTACCGATGCGGCAAGGGTTTGTTGCTCGGCACGGGCTTCAAAGCCCTCTAGTTGTTGATCAAATACGCCACCGTTTGAAAGTACTTCGGCGCTGCTGCTATGTTCCATTCAGCAGGCCCTGATCAACACACCAGGCCAGGTTTCCGAGAGCTTTGAATTTGGCTACAGAGATCGGACCGCGTTTTTTACGGGTATCATTTTTGAGCTCATCGACCGCTTCAACAGCGGTATCACGGTCCATTTGGTAAATTTCTACGGTGTTGTATTCTTCGTCGAGCAATACCAGCAGCAACACATTCCAGTCACCATCAAAGTTAAGCTGACCAATTCGATGACCGCCTTTGCTATCGTCAAATACCACGCGGTTTTTTATTTGATAACACAAATCATCGCTGGAAATCGCATCAACACCCGAAAGCCCTTCTGGAGGCGAGTCCAGATTCAGCAATCGAATCGCATCAAAACGCGCCAGCTCAGGGCCTACGGGTAAAGTCTGCCCGGTAGCTTTGCGGAACTCCGCCGCAACCCTACGGGTTTCTTCCATCAATTTTTCAACCTGATAAACTGACATCTATATTCCGTACATTCGAAGTAAACAAGCGCTGACAACAATAAGCATGCGGCATTATATGGCATGCGTGCGCTGTAATCAGCAAACTGAACCCCAGCTTGCCAAATCCAGATTTAAATAGATGAAAAAAACAGCAGAACTCAGCGCCCTCATTCTTGCTGGTGGCCGTGCTACACGTATGCAGGAGCAGGATAAGGGCTTGCTGCTGTTTAACAAAAAACCACTGGTGAGTTATTTGATCGACCGATTCAGCCCGCAACTTGAATCAATATCGATCAGCTGCAATCGAAATTTTGAACAATACCAACAATTTGGCTACCCACTGGTTCGTGACCAACAATCAGATTTTGCAGGGCCGTTGGCGGGAATTGATGCGGGACTATCGGCATGCACAACACCCTATATGCTGGTAATACCCTGCGATATGCCGCTGCTGCCAGAGGATTTGATTGGGCGATTATGGCAACCGATTGTAGATTGCGCTGATGATGGGATTATCACAGTGGCCGATGACGGGCAGCAGCTTCAGGTTTTGGTGATGATCCTTCCGGTTGAATGCCGGCCTTCCATCCAGCAATATCTTGAAACTGGTCAGCGCTCTGTCCACGGCTGGCTAAAGACTCAATCGGTAACCAGGGTGTTGTTCAACGATGCGGCGTCAAGCTTTATCAACATCAATTCACTGGCCGAGCTTACCGAGCAGGAATCAGCCCACGACTAAAGAAACATATTGGATTTTGTTAGCTCTCTTCCTGTACCTGTTTTATCGCCTTTGGCCATGAGGTCATAATTGCCTTGATAAAGGTGGCCAACGGAATGGCAAAAAACACGCCCCATAAACCCCAGAAACTACCGAACACCAATACCGCTAGAATGATGGCAACGGGGTGCAGGTTTACCGCTTCTGAAAACAGCAACGGCACCAATACCTGACCATCCAGCATCTGTACAACCCCATGACCTATCAGCAAATAAACAAAGGCATCGGTAAAGCCCCACTGAAAATAGCCAATCAGCATCACCGGAATAGTAACAATAGCCACACCGATATACGGCACTACCACTGAAAGACCTACCAGCAATGCTAGCAATGCTGCGTAGTGCAAACCCAGTGAAACAAACAGCACAAAGGTTGCGGCTCCGGTAATGATAATTTCTAGTACCTTGCCCTGTACATAGTTTGAAAGCTGTTGGTCCATCTCACTCCAGATACGATTAAGCAACGGTCGCTCCTCCGGCAGCCGCGCAACCAGCCAATGGGTTAGATCGGTTCTATCCTTCAACAGAAAAAACACCAGTACCGGCACCAATACCAGATAGACCAATATATTCACCAGATTCGGAAGCAGTGCAAAGGAGATTGATAGCAGTTTCTGACCAAACGCACCCACCTCCTTTTGAGCCAGCTCCATCCACTGTTCCAGTTGCTGAACAGATAGCAGGTCCGGGTGATCTACAGGGAATTGAGTAAGAACCGCCTGCCCTTTGATAAACATATTGGGCAGCGCGGTAAATAGTTGCGCCAGTTGGTTCCATGCAAGGGGCAGCACCAGAAAAATCAGTACCGTTAGAATACCCAGAAAAAGGAGATAGCAGGCGGTAAACGCAATCCAGTAGGGAACCTTTCGCTTGAGCAGGCTGTTGATCAACCCCTGCAGTAGATAGGCAACCACTATGCTGGCGAAAAATGGAATCAGCACCTGGCCCAGCACTGCGATCATCAACATTGCGCCAGCTATCAGTGCTAACAGTAGTAGCGCTTCTTCATCCTGAAAATAGTGGTTTGCCCACTTACGAACCGTGTCGAACATAGGAATCTCTAATTTAGATAGATAGGGTGAGAGCTTTGCAGGCTAGGGTTTAAATAGCAGGTAAAAATAAAACTCGCCATCTTGCCACCAACGTTCCAGCTGGTATTGGCTCTGTTCAGCAAACACCTGAAAATCCCGGACTGATCCAGGGTCTGTTGCCTGCACTTGAATGCGCGCACCGGAGGGCAATTTATTTAGCGCTAATTTGGTTTTCAATAGCGGCAACGGACAGGTAAGACCCGAAAAATCCAGCTCTTCAGTCGGTTCCATTTCGGATGCCATGATGTCGTTTTCCAGCCTGAGCGTATAAATTTCACCAGTATATAGAAGCTACGAGCAGGTTGTGGCGCTAAAAATCTGACCCGCAAAACAGTCCGATGAATCAATCATCAAAACCGTTGTCACATAGCACATGTCGAATCCCGTGCTATGGTACACAATCATCCTTACAACAATTTATTCCACCTTTGTTCCACATTGAATGAATAGCAGACTTATCAGGCGTCGTTTCCATCCCTCACTACTCCTTACATTTTTGCTGTGCCTGTTTATCCCGGTGAGCTGGAGCATCGCAAACACCAGTCCGACAAAGGAACCGAACCTGCCCTCTCTCGGAGATATGAGTTCGGGCATCGTATCGCCCATGCAGGAATACTGGCTTGGCCGTGCCTGGCTTCGGCAGTTTCGACGACAGGTCGCAACGCTGAATGATCCCATCGTGGTTCAGTATCTTGAAACACTGGTCTATCGACTGGTTCCCAGTAGCGGATTGGGAAACTGGCCACTGGAACTGGTCATCGTTGATAACGATGATCTGAATGCGTTCGCCGTTCCGGGTGGCGTACTGGGGCTAAATACAGGTACCTTTCGATACGCACGAACAGAAGCGGAACTTGCGTCAATTCTTGCTCACGAGCTGGCTCACCTCAGCCAACGCCATTTTGCCAGGGGCATTGAGGAATCCAGAGACAACCAGGTTCCAGCGCTAGCGGCGATGCTGGCCAGCATTCTGCTTATGGCAACCGTTGGTGGTGATGCCGGCTTTGCAGCACTCGCAACAACTCAGGCTATGATGCAGGATCAGTATCTACGATTCAGCCGTAAAAACGAAGCAGAGGCGGATCGGCTTGGACTGGTCACACTCCAAAAAGCCAACTACGATCCAATGTCGATGCCGATGATGTTTGAGCGGATGTTACGAACCAAACGTTTCTCAGGCCAGAATCCGCCAGAATTCATGCTGACTCACCCGCTAACCGAATCCAGAATTGCAGACACCCGCAACCGCGCCGAACAGTATCCCAAACGCGCCTCCTACATACGCGACACACTGCAATACCACATCATAAAAGCCCGCCTGAAAGTACTCACCGTGCAAAACCCAGGAGAACTAGTTAAATACTACCGCGCGAAAGTAGATGAAGGCATATCACCCTACCCCGAGACTGATCTATATGGGCTCATGCTGGCCTATGACAAGGCCGAAAAACATGAACAAGCCAAACAGGTGCTGGCTGAATTACTACGCATAAATCCTGAAAAAATAGAATATTTGCTTGCACAGTCTGAGCTGGAAATTATGATCGACCAACCTGAAAAGGCGATTACTCTTTTACAGGAACAGCTTGAACTACGACCCGGATATTACCCATTGGAGATGAAACTGGTTCGAGCATATCGCTTCAACAAAAACCCCAATACAGCGGTAAAAATTCTTGAACGTATCGTTAAAAAAAGACCCAAAGATCCCTACATCTGGTACGAACTGGCAGAGATGCGAGGATTAACAGGAGACCAGCTTGGGGTGCATCGCGCACGAGCGGAGTATTTCCAGCTATTGGGAGCCTTTAGCGATGCCAAAGTACAATTGGAATTTGCCCTGCAACGTGCTGATCAGAAATTTGCTGTCACCGCCGTGATAGAGCAACGTATTGTAGAGATCAATCAAATACAGAATGCGTCGCGGCGAGCGATGGAATCGTTGTAGCGCTATTGCTGCGCCGATTTTTTCGGGTTACAAACTCATCCAGTTATTTTAGGCTCTATGAGTTGTAGGTCATGCCATTATCCGGGACGCCACCCTTTATGGTAGATGGAGTTCTTGATTCATATCCTGGTGAAGTACTCTTGCTATGGTTATACCGTGAGATTCTTCACTAAAATACAAAATATGCCTTTCATACGGAAAAGCTCTCAATTTCTCATAGGGAGCATACAAGGCTCCTAGCGTTGGCATTTCTGCCAACAATTGCGCTTGCTTAGTTAAGCCAGAATAATACTTGCTAGCCTGGATAACCCCCCATGTTTTTGTAGTATAAGCAACGAGACTTTCAATATCTTCACTGGCTGCACGTGCAAGTTTATACGTTGCCATCAAAATATTTCTTTCTCATTTTCTCCATGAATTCAGGGCCATCTACAACTCGCCCTGCCTTAATATCGGCAAGCCCTTCATCCAGTTTTTTGTGCAAAAGCTCAGTTCTGTAGGCTTGAAATCCTTCGAATTCATCTACAGATATCATGTAGGCCGTTGGCTTACCGTTTTTATTGATGCAGACAGGCTCTTTCTGCGCCTTCATAAGCACCTCACCGAACCCCTGCTTTGCTTCTCTCGCGTTGATTGTTTCCATGCCAAACCCCTTAAAATGATCCACTATAGTCATTATAGGCATAATTAAGCGTTGCCGCTAACTGATCAAATTTGCAGCAATATTTACTAAGAGATCTCACGAGAATATAACAGCAGTGCGCAGGTTGAGCTTCGCAGGCTTAGCCCAACCTGCGTGCTTGTTATGCATTTCTACCAGCTAAAACTCAGACTCATGAACGTACCATTTTCCCTCTATGATACGCCCCTGATAGAACCCATCACGTATCATAGATATAACCTTTTTTTCATCAATTGTTTTATGTTCTGAAAATTGAGCTATTGGTAAAAATCCTTCGATTATCTTTGCAGGTTTCGGATCTTTTTTATCTTCAGTTTTCGGCTGATCTCGATTGCAAAACCGGCAGATAATTGCTTGCGCTTTAATTTCTTCTGCGCAGAATGGACATGTTTTAGTAGTACTAGGCTTTGGTAAATTCCATTCCGGCAATTGCCAAAGACTGCAAACGTTTGAAATTTCTCAACCAATCACTTTCCATTTTTCTGTTCTTTGGTTGAAACCCATTTGCACGATAAGGAAATCTATCAGACAGAATACACAATATTTTCAGCTAGTTAGAGAGCTCGAATGCGTAGATACTTTGATGTGATGAAATCAGAGCGCATTCGATCTCAAATCACCTAACTAGTGGTCTTGAGGTTGACTATGAGAGATAGCATCTGTGGGATTTTCTGCTTCCTTGGTAGAAATTTTCTTTGCTTTCGAATCTAGAAGCTGAAGAATTGTATCAAATTCATCTGTCTCCTTAAATTTTTTGACCGAGATATTTCCTTGTGGACCGTAATAAAAAAATCGATGGCCAATCACGCCTAAAACTGAAAATATGATGTACATATACCACGCTAAGCCAAAAATACCTGATACAACTAATCCGGATAAAAAAGCCAGTGTTTTCATCCAAAACGGGGGTTCAAATATTTTTGAATATGCTTTCGTAGGGAACAATTCTTCACTGTTATGGTTATAAACCCACCAGTAGGGGCCTTCGTTTTTTCCTTTCTTTATACCCCAGACCACACTTAGTGTATTCCCCTCTCTGCATGCTAAATTTATATCAGAAAACTCAAATGATTTCTCTTTACCTTCGTAATTTTGAAGAATAAATTGATCATGTCGAGTAGTTTTGCTGACTACAGGCGCAGTCCTTGAATGCCCTCCGTGCCCCCCTCCACCGCCGCCACTCACAGCTGTCTCACTCCATTTTTTTTCGTTAACGACAACACCCAGAAAATGGTGAATTTCAAACTCCTTTCCATTTAGTTCAATTTCTTTTAACAAAGTCATATCAATTCCTTATGTTGGTATTTTGGGATTAAGTATTTCTAACAACGATATTAAACTAAAACAAAAAACCCTTAACTATTCAAAGAAGCCGAAAAATCCAGCATACGTTGCAGTGGAATCATCGCTTTTTCGGCTAACGCCGGATCAACATGCACTTCATCACCATCGTTTTCCAATGCGTGTAGCAGGGTTTCGAGTGAGTTCATGCCCATCCATGGACAATGGGCGCAGCTGCGGCAGGTTGCGCCGTTTCCGGCGGTTGGGGCTTCGATAAAGGTTTTATTGGGGGCTACCTGATGTAGCTTGTGGAAGATCGCGCGGTCGGTGGCGACGATAAATTCGGGGTTATCCATGCGCTGTGCGGCCTGGATAATTTGGGTGGTGGAGCCGACTACGTCGGCAATTTTCAGTACATCTCGCGGGGATTCGGGATGCGCTAATAATGCGGCATCGGGGTATACGTGTTTCAGGTCTTGTAGCCCTTTGAGCTTGAACTCTTCATGCACGATACACGCGCTGTCCCACAGCAACATATCTGCGCCTGTTTGTTCTTTTAGGTATCCGCCCAGATGTTTATCCGGTGCCCAAAGGATTTTTTCGCCGTTGTCCATCAGGTGTTCGATCAGTTCAACAGCAATGCTTGAGGTGACTACCCAGTCGGCGCGTGCTTTTACGGCTGCGGAGGTATTGGCATAGACCACAACGGTTCGGTCGGGGTGCTGATCACAGAAAGCTGAAAAGGTATCAATCGGGCAACCCAGATCCAGCGAGCAGGTTGCGTCTAATGTGGGCATAAATACCCGCTTATTCGGAGATAGAATTTTTGCGGTTTCTCCCATAAAGCGAACACCGGCAACTATCATATTTTCAGCAGAGTCATCACGACCAAAGCGTGCCATCTCCAACGAGTCTGAAACACAGCCGCCGGTTTCATCCGCCAGTTCCTGAATTACACTATCGGTGTAGTAGTGAGCGATCAGCCGGGTATCTTTTTCTTCCAGCAACTGTTTGATTCGTTCACGAATACCACCGAGATCATTCGCTTGCAAAGTACAGCTGCGGTTCGAAAAATCAAACAGAGACTCTTCGACAGTCCGGGTCTCAAGCAGCTGTTCGGTAATCATGGCATTAGACATATTTGGATCGTATTCAAAAAACGGTCGAAGATTGTAACACAGCGGTAACCATCGTAGGTCACCGCAGCGACGGTGTCAGGAAGATGCCAGTACCAGTAACAGCGCCTCTGCAATTTCATCAAGTGATGCGGGGTCATCAATGGTTCCGGGAGCGGTGTATGCCTCGCCATTGGCGATGCTTTTCATGGTTTTACGCAGGATTTTCCCGGAGCGGGTTTTAGGCAGGCGATTCACTACCATTAACCGTTTGAAGCAAGCGATTGGCCCAATATCATTTCTGACCTGGGCGACCACTTCGGCCTGTAATTGAGCAGGATCAAGATCGACTCCATCTTTTAATACCGCAAAACCAATTGGCAACTGGCCTTTGAGGGAATCATTTTGGGAGATCACTGCGCACTCAGCGACGGCGTTGTGGGATGCGATCACCTCTTCTATTTCGCCGGTTGATAGCCGATGACCAGCGACGTTGATCACATCATCTGTACGACCCATGATGAACAGGTAGCCATCCTCATCGAAATAACCGCCGTCACCGGTCAGATAATAGCCGGGGAATTCTGACATATAGGATTCTGTAAAACGCTGATGATCATCCCACAGGGTTGGCAAACAAGATGGCGGTAGTGGCCGTTTGATCACTACTTCACCCTGTTTGCCCGCTGGCAGGGTTTTGCCCGCCTCATCGACAATTTGCACATTAAAACCGGGGGATGGCAGAGTTGCGGAGCCGGCTTTGGTCTCCCGTGGCCCAAGCCCCATTGGGTTGCCAGCAATGGCCCAGCCGGTTTCGGTTTGCCACCAGTGATCAATTACCGGTATTTCACAAAGCTCTTTTAGCCAATGGTAAGTCGGTGGGTCTAATCGCTCACCCGCCAAAAACAGGTTGTCCATGCTGGATAGATCGTAATTCTGTTTGAGCTTGCCTTCCGGATCTTCCTTTTTGATCGCCCTGAAAGCAGTCGGCGCGGCAAAACAGGCCTTCACTTTGTGCTGCTCAATCACGCGCCAGAATGCACCGGCATCCGGCGTTCGCACCGGCTTACCTTCGTACATCAGGGTTGTGCATCCCGCCAGCAAGGGCGCGTAAACAATATAGGAGTGGCCCACCACCCAACCGATATCGGAAGCAGCCCAGAACACTTCACCGGGATTGATATCGTAGATCGCTTTCATGCTGTATTTCAGCGCAACCGCGTGGCCACCGTTATCTCGCACTACACCCTTGGGTTTGCCCGTGGTGCCGGAGGTGTAGAGGATATAGAGAGGATCTGTTGCCTTTACGGGAACCGGCTCGACCGATTGTGCGCTGCTGGCAAGGGTCTGCCAATCCAGATCCTGGCCCTCGATCATCTCGGCCTGCAACTGCGGGCGCTGTAAAATAATACAGCTCTGTGGAGGAAATTCCGCCAGCTGCACAGCCTGATCCACCAGTGGTTTGTAGGGAATGATTTTGTCGACTTCGATACCGCAGGATGCGGCCAACAGTAGTTTCGGTTTGGCATCATCAATTCGAATAGCTAGCTCACGGGCGGCAAAACCACCGAATACTACGGAGTGCACCGCACCCAATCGAGCACAGGCCAGCATCGCAATCACTGCTTGTGGAACCATCGGCATATAGATAATGACGCGGTCGCCCTGCTCGATGCCCTGCTCCCGCAGTACGCCAGCAAAACGTGCCACCTGATCGCGCAGTTCACGATAGCTGTATCGCTCTACCGTATCGGTAACCGGTGAATCGTAGATCAGTGCGGCCTGATCCGCGCGGCCGTTGTTTACATGGTAATCCAACGCCAGATAAGCGGTATTCAGCTCACCGTCGGCAAACCAGCGATCCGATCCCAATTCATCAACACCCAAAATTTTACTGGGCTGTTTGTACCAGTCAATCTCTTCTGCACGTTGCTTCCAGAACAGCTCGGGCTGTTCAATTGATTGCTGATACAGCTCTGAATAGTACATCTGATTCCCTTCCCGTTATTTAGCCCGGAAGATTAGCGTGATAGCGGCCGATTTAGCAAACCATACTATCTTTTTTTGATAAGTAGCGAGGAGCTGCCCACAACACAACTCCCGCTGCTCAGGAATCACTATCTTTGACAGGGGAAAAATGGGTTTACATGTTAAATGATAATCGTTATCATTTTTGTTACTGTTAGCGCTATATCTTATGACGAACGAGTTTTGACATAGCGCATTGGCATCCGGGTTCATCCACCCTGGGTATCGTGAAGTTTCTAACAGTTGCTGAGTAGCCATTTCTCTACGCAGAACCCCATCCTAAAGGAGATTTAGTACTATGAATTATCTTCAAAGAATTCCGAAAACCGCACTGGCTCTCAGTTGCTCAGCTCTGCTATTGGCGGGTTGCAGCAACGACAGCTCCACACCAACTTCAGATGACAACAACGATATTTCAGCTGCAGCGATCACAGAAGTCGTAACCCAGAATGCAGATATGGCGTTTGCCGTATACAGCGACACGGTTTCCACCGCCGAGGAATTAAAAACAGCTATTGACGCATTTGTTCTTATTGATACACCCTCCAATGCCGATCTCACTACACTGAAAAATCTCTGGCTGGCTGCTCGTGAACCCTACGGCGAAAGTGAAGTATGGCGGTTTCGTGCCGGACCCATTGATGCACTCAATGACGATGGAACCATGGGTAACGATGGTGATGGCCCTGAAGGTCGGATCAACGCCTGGCCACTCGGTGAAGCACTGATTGACTATGTCGCGACCGGTACTGTGGATGGCGATGATGGCACTGTCAACAACCTTAATACCGCCATTACTGGCAATATTATTTCTGACACAACAAACGTACCGATCATTGATAAGGCCGTATTAACAGGCCTGAATGAAGCGGGTGATGATGAAAGGAACGTAGCAACCGGCTACCACGCGATTGAGTTTTTGCTCTGGGGGCAGGACTTAAACGACGGTGCTTACATCTGGACTACAGGTAACCGTGACCAGTCCGGTGGCCAACGCCCGGTCTCTGACTACAACACCAATGGAGGCTGTACCAGCGGACTTAATGCTGCGGATGGTTCCCCCAACACACAAGCCGATAGCATTTGTGATCGTCGAAAAGCATACCTTGTTGCCGTAAGCGAGCTATTGGTTGATGACCTGACCCTGATGAAAACTGCATGGGATCCTGCACTTACCGACAATCACTACGATACATTCATTGCCGGCGGCGAAACATCCCTGTCAAAAATGCTCGAAGCGATGGGACGCCTTGGTTTTGGAGAGCTTGCGGGTGAGCGTATGAACATCGCCCTGGTGACTGATTCCCAGGAAGATGAGCACTCCTGCTTCAGCGACAATACTCATCGCGACATCCTTCTGGATGCCAGAGGTATCGTTAACACCTACACCGGAAGCTATACCCAGGTTGATGGCACCGTAGTATCCGGAGCGAGTGTGAAAGACCTGTTGGCTGAGGTTGACTCAACGCTCGCGGACAATCTACAGGCAGCCCTTGATGACAGCATGAGCAAAATTGATGTCATTGATGCCAGCGCAAAAGCAAATAACCCCTTTGATAACCAGATCCGCACCAACGGAAGCGGTGGTAGCGAAGCCGATCGTGATGCGGTTGAAGCAGCCATTGATGCACTATCTGCGCAAACTGATCTGATCGAGGATGCAATTAACGCACTGGAACTGACCGCAGGCGACCTGTATCAGGATACAGAGGAGGACATTTAACCCTATACCGCCCAGTCAATCGGGATCGCAAAATCTACCGGTTTTGCGATCCTGGTAGCCAGGTACCATTATGATTAGAAATACATTTTTTCTCTTTTCCCTGATTCTCACGCTATTGCTGCACGCCTGTAGCAATAGTGATGACAGTATTCCAGCATTAAGCGCAGACGAGCGGCTACCTGGCGGTCTAACCAGCGTCGATTCAATTCGCTCTGATTTCATGCAGCCGCTGCAAAACCTGAGCAAACAGCGACAACGTGAGTTCTACGTTGGGCTATCTTTTTTTCGTGACCCCTGGGTTATTGCTCCAAGCATCACTTCTGATCGCGATGGTCTTGGGCCACTCTTCAATGCTCGTGCCTGCTTTACCTGCCACCCACGTGCCGGACGTGGTCGCCCCCCGTCAAGCGTCGATGAGCCAATGCTATCGATGTTTTTAAGGCTAAGTATTCCCGGTAAAAACAAGCAACTTGGTGTAATGCCGGAACCAACCTATGGAACCCAGCTACAGGTTCGAGGCACCAGTATGGAAAACAATTTCGGGCTGGCGCGACAGAATGGTATAGCTGAAGGGGATGGCGTTATCGGTGAGGTCCATAGCTACATTGAATACACCACTATCAACGGAAAGTACGCAGACGGCAGTACCTGGTCACTACGAAAACCAACTTATAAAGTACGCGACCTTGCCTGGGGTGATATGCATCCCGATACACTGTTTTCCCCACGTATGGCGCAGCAGTTGATTGGATTGGGCTTACTGGAGGCGATAGATGAGCAGGATATTTTAAGCTATGCGGATCCCGCCGATAAAAATAGTGACGGCATCTCCGGTCGAGTCAATCGGGTATGGAATCGGCAAACCAATACCACTGTCATCGGCCGCTTCGGCCTCAAGGCAAACCAGCCGGATCTTACACACCAGACAGCCAGCGCCTTTCGAGGTGATATCGGTATAACCAGCGACCTGGCCCCTGAACAACCCTGCACTGATCTCCAACCGGCCTGCCTTCAGGCGAAAGATGGTGTCGATCCCAATTATGGTGTGGAGATCAAACCAGACCTGATCAATGCGGTTAGTTATTTTCTTCGTACCCTCGCTGTACCCATACGCCAAAACTGGAACAATAAACAGGTACTCGCCGGGCGCGCTCTGTTCTACCAGGCAAACTGCAATACCTGTCATCGACCCAGTTATAAAACCGCATCAAAAACAATTGAGCCAGAGTTAGCCAATCAAACTATATGGCCATACAGTGATTTGCTACTACACGATATGGGCGAAGGGTTGGCGGATGGCCGGCCAGATTTTGAGGCCAGCGGAATCGAGTGGCGTACATCACCCCTGTGGGGACTTGGCAAAAGCGAAAAAGTATCGGGTAAGCCATTTTACCTGCATGACGGTCGTGCCCGCACCTTAAGCGAAGCCATTCTTTGGCACGGAGGTGAAGCAACATCAGCACGGGACAAATTTATGGCCATGAACAAGAAAGATCGCACGGCATTGCTGGAATTTATCCATTCGTTATAACAAAAAACCAATATCTATCTGCGGAAATAAATATGAAACAACTAACCCTGATGGCGGTGACCAGTGCTGCCATCGCTACACTATTTTTGGGCTGTAGCAGTGATAGTGATCGCGATGCCAGTATTGAAGATCTACAGCAGCAGGCGGTGGAAAATGCAGTCAATCGAATGATTATTCCAGCTTACGAATTATTTGAAAATCAGCTGTCCGAGTTACTGACCGATACCACAAATTTCTGCAATGAAGCTGCCGGTAGCCACACAACAGGCGGGCTTACAATCCTGCAAACCAGCTGGAAATCAGCAATGGATACCTGGTCAACATTACAGGTCGTACGTACCGGCCCGGTAATGGAAGAAAATCGTATGCTACGCATCCAGCTCTGGCCAGATCCAACCAATAAAGTGGGCATAGCCGCAGAACTCATCGTAGCTTCTCCGTCAATTATCAGTGAAGCATTTATTGCCGGCGAGTCAGTACAATCACAGGGTTTGCCTATATTGGAATACCTGTTTTTTGCCAGCAACAGCGGCGATCCTCTGGTCGATCTGAACGGAATGGACGGTGCGCGCCGGTGTGATCTAGCCCTGGCAGTGTCTGCCAACCTTTATACCCTCGCCACTACCCTGAATCAAAACTGGTCTGACAGCTTCAGCGAACAATTAGTAAACCCCGGCAATGGCGGAGTATTTGCAACCAATCAGGATGCCATCGATGAACTGGTCAACGGTATGGTTGAGCTGCTTGAAATCACAAAAAACAAAAAATTAACTGTACCCCTCGGAAATGGCACCCCCAATCAACAGGCGGTGGAGTCCTATCGCAGCCACCATTCTCTAACCAATATCATTAAAAACCTGGAGGGAATACGAACACTTTACCGGGGTGGTGATGGATTTGGACTTGATGATTTTATCAACGATGTCGCGGATCAATCATTGATTGATATTGAGATGGAAGACTTTATCCAACAGAGTATTAGTGATGCAGAGACCATCTCGCTTCCACTTACTGATGCGATTACGGATCCTGCCCAAAGCGCTCTCGCAATCGCTCTGGAACAAACACTTTCTGACCTCACATCTTTTGTGAAAAATGATTTTGCCTATTCACTGGATGCAACCATCGGCTTTAATGCGAATGATGGTGATTAGCCAATGAAACCCTATAACCTGCCCCGTCGAAAATTCTTGAAAACAGCTGCAGCTGGTGCCGTGATTGCGCCGCTGGCTACCGCAGGTTTGTGGCAATGGCTGGGGAAATCAGAGGAAGATTCAACGCTTTTTATTACCGCTAGCGATGATAAACAGGGCAATCACTATATCAGCGGTTTTAATACCAACGGGAATAAACGTTTTCAACTTGCTACGGATATGCGTGGTCATGGCGTTGCGGCAAACCCTGTACAAACCAACAGGATAGTGATGTTTGCGCGCCGTCCCGGTACAGCAGCATTTGAAGCAGATCTACGGCAAGGGGTCATCACAAAACAAATCGCCAGCGCACCAAATCGACACTTTTTTGGGCATGGCTGTTTTTCCAGAGATGGACGTTACCTGTATACCTCTGAAAATGATTTTGAAAATAATCGAGGCGTAATCGTAGTTCGCGATACCCGCGACTATCGTATCTTGAATGAATTTCCCTCCTACGGGATTGGCCCTCACGAACTACGTTTGCTGAGTGATGACAAAACCCTGGTGGTAGCCAATGGTGGCATTCAAACCCATCCGCAATACCCGCGTAAAAAACTCAACATCGACACTATGCAGCCGGCACTCAGCTATATCGATAGCCAAACAGATCAACTACTTGACGAGTACCACCCTCCAAATCACAAGCTCAGCATTCGCCATCTGGATGTCAGCGAACAGGATCAGGTTATCGCCATTATGCAATACCAGGGTGCAAAAACAGATGAGGTTCCATTGGTTGCAACCCACCGGGGTGAGCAGCAATTGCAAACCATGATGGCTGATGACAGCACACAGATAATGATGAACCAATATACCGCCAGCGCCTGTATTGATTCCGCTACCGGTATTGCCGGAGTGACCTGCCCAAGGGGTGATCTGGTGACATTCTGGAATATTGAGCAAGGGGGTTTTATTAAATCACTACCCGTCAAGGACGCGGGTGGTATCACTTTGAATAAAGATAACCAGTTCGTCATTACTACCGGGCGTGGTGAAGTCCATCGGATATCACCCGCTCTACTGGAACCGGATCACAACCCATTAGTGCTGAAAAACACCCGTTTTGATAATCATCTCAGCCATGCCGTACTGGCTTAAGAGAGCAACTTTATGAAGATATTACACTGGATTATCGCTACTACGTTCATGCTACTCATCGGTTGCGGTGGCAGTTCCGAAAATGGTTCCGGAACCGACACACAAAACGACTCATCAATGAGTATCGCCGAGTTAGGTGAGCTACTGTTTTTTGATAAAAACCTGTCCCTTACTCGCAACCAGTCTTGCGCTAGTTGCCACGATCCCGAGAATGCATTTATCGATCCACGAGATAACGGGGTAAATGGCGCAGTATCGCTGGGAGATGACGGGGTTTCGCTCGGGGATCGCAACGCACCCACCGCTGCGTATGCTCAGTTGATACCAGCATTTGATCTGAATGGAGGAGACCCAACAGGCGGACAGTTTCACGATGGCAGAGCATCCACCCTTGCTGATCAAGCTGCGGGGCCACCCACTAACGCCATTGAGATGGGTATGCCAAACAACGCTTCCACTGTAGATCGAATACTTGAAAACAGCGACTACGTGGTCACTTTTCAGGATCTTTTTGGCATGGATATTTTCGACGATGTTGATCTTGCCTACAGTGCGATGGCAGAAAGCATTGCAGCATTTGAAATGACCGATACCTTTGCGCCGTTTGATTCCAAATATGATCGCTCCCGCAGCGGCTACGGCGGTGATGATCCTTACACAATGACCGCTGAGGAGTCCCTGGGCGAAACACTTTTTTTCTCGGCCCAATTTACCAATTGCCATACCTGCCACCAGCTAAAAACTCTGCCCGGACGGGCTGAAGAGCTGTTCAGTAATCATAAATATTTCAATATTGGAATACCGGTCAACGAAACGGTACGTGCTGCGAATGGTCTTGGCACAACCCATATCGATCATGGATTACTGGAAAACCCAGCCATCAGCAACAATGCCCATGAGGGCAAATTCAAAGTACCAACACTACGGAACATAGGTGTCACCGGCCCGTATATGCACAATGGAATTTTTTCTAATCTGCAAACCGTTGTCCTGTTTTACGATAAATTCAACAATCTATCCCGTACCCTTAATCCTGAGACAGGTTTGGCGTGGAGCGATCCGGAAACTCCGCATACGGTTGCAACAACGGAGTTGGAGGAAGGGCCAGCCCTTGATGACGATGAAGTGGATGCGATCGTTGCATTCCTGCACACGCTCACTGACAAACGATATGAATAGGTTCAGACAAGCTGGTGCTAGCTATTAGCAATGTATCAGCGGTAGGCGACTACGACTGATGGGCGTTTTCATCACAAAACTGGATTGCACTCCACTCACCCCCTCTATCCGGGTTAGCTTCCCTAATAAAAACTCCTGGTAGCGCTCCATATCCGGGACTACTACTTTTAATTGATAATCTGCTGTCTGCCCAGTGATCAGGCAGCATTCCATCACTTCGGGGAACCCTGCTACTTTCTTTTCGAAATTTTCAAAACGATCCGGCGTATGGCGGTCCATGCTGATTGAAACCAGTGCGGTTAGCTTCAAACCCAGGGCAGTCATACTCAACAGGGTTACATATCGATCGATTACTCCCTCATCCTCTAATTGTTTGACACGGCGAGAACAGGGGGACGGAGATAAACCCACTTTGTCGGCCAATTCGAGATTGCTGATTCGACTATTTTCCTGCAAGGCTTCCAGTATCCGTTTGTCGGTTCTATCGAGTTTCACAGCTTCCCTCCTGCTTTTTCCTAATTGTTTACAAGCAAATATTTTATCAATCTTTAATATAACGCAATATATCACCATTACAGAAACACTATTTAGCGAATATACCCATAAATTGACAATTTTTCCTGTTAACTAGCAATCATCAACTTCTCTTTTGCTCCTATAATTCACCCCAACGCTGCAACCCATCCCGTAACGCTATTCACAAGATCGCAACGGGAAAACCACCCCAAAAAGGTGAAGGCACGCAGCCTCAATATTTATTAATACCCGATAGGCAAACAGATGAACTCCAAAGCGATGCCCACCACAAACTTCGACCACAATAAATATGCCCCTGTTCCAGCGCTGAACCTTACAGACCGAAGCTGGCCCAACAACCGCATCGAACAAGCGCCCATATGGTGTAGCGTAGATCTTCGCGACGGCAATCAGGCATTGATTGAACCGATGTCAGTTGAGCAAAAATGTGATTTTTTTGCGCTGTTGGTGGAGATTGGATTCAAGCAGATCGAAGTGGGGTTTCCTGCCGCATCACAGCCGGATTTTGACTTTGTCCGGCGCTTAATCGATGAAAACCGCATTCCCGATGATGTGACCATTCAGGTATTAACCCAGGCTCGCGAGACATTAATCAACAAAACCTTCGAGGCGCTGAAGGGTGCCAACAGCGCGGTGGTGCATCTCTATAATTCCACATCCAAAATCCAGCGCGAGCAGGTATTCAGATCGGATAAAACCGGCATCACCGAAATTGCAGTAACCGGTGCAAAGCAGGTAAAAGCCTGTGCGGAGAAATATCCGGAGACCCGCTGGACCTTTGAATACTCACCAGAAAGTTTCACCAACACTGAAGTGGATTATGCGGTCGAAATTTGCAACGCAGTGACTCAGGTTTGGCAACCCACACCGGATAACCCGGTAATTCTCAATCTGCCGTCAACCGTTGAAGTCACTACTCCCAACATCTACGCCGATCAGATTGAGTGGTTTTGTCGAAACATTGAAAACCGCGAGTCAGTCATCATTAGCCTGCATACCCATAACGACCGAGGCTGTGCAGTAGCAGCTGCGGAGCTAGGTGTGATGGCGGGCGCGGACCGGGTCGAGGGAACGCTAATGGGTAACGGCGAGCGCACCGGCAATATGGACATCGTCACCATGGCTATGAACCTGTACAGCCAGGGGATCGACCCTGGACTGGATTTGGCGGATATGAACCGCATCATTCAAACCGTTGAACAATGCACTGCTATTTCGGTACATCCGCGTCACCCTTACGCTGGCGAGCTGGTTTATACCGCGTTTTCAGGCAGCCATCAGGATGCGATTCGAAAATGCATGAATTTGTATGATGCCGATAAACCCTGGGAGGTAGCCTATCTACCGATTGATCCACGGGATCTTGGCCGTAGCTACGAAGAGATTATCCGTATCAACAGCCAATCCGGAAAAGGTGGGGTTGCTTACCTGCTGGAGCAGCACAGCGGCCTGCAATTGCCGCGTTGGTTGCAGATTGAGTTCAGCCAGGTGGTACAGAAGGAGACCGAAAACATTGGCGGTGAAATTTCAGCCGAGCAAATTTGGAAACTGTTTGACCGAACCTATCTGAACATGGATCAGGAAATAGTACTGGATCGCTTCCAGCTCGATAACAATCAACTACAGGCATCACTCATAGTAGCCGGTGAGGCAGTACAGATCAGCGGTGAAGGCAATGGCTTGCTGGAATCGGTAGTGGATGGTTTGCAGCAGCAATTTGAACTACCCATCGAGATTTTGGAGTACAGCGAACACGCACTGAATCACGGTACCGATTCAAAGGCGGTCGCCTATATCAAAATCAGATCTGGGCAGGAATACAGCTGCGGAGTTGCCGCTCATCAGGATATGCTTAGCAGCTCAATCAATGCGTTGCTAAGCGCAACCCACCAGGTTTTACAATCTAGAATAGAGGTAGCGGCTTAGCGGCTACCTCTGTTTGTTGCTCCAATACAAAATAGTCCAGCACAAAGGGCTGCACTTTTTTATTACAAATTTGTTTATCGCTACCACTGATCTAGACTTAATATCACTAAATAAAAAAACACGCTAACCGCCCCTTACAATCGCTGGGCAATCCCGTGACAATGTTTAGTGAAGTTACACTATGCCGATGAATACTTGAAGATGGAGCCAATGCAACCCGCCGATAGAACAGAGCCAGCCACTCTCCCCTATAAATCCACTGACGAGAATTTAGTTGCCAGTTTTCGCCTTCAGTTTAACCTCTATTTTGGCCTCGCTACTCTTATCTTGCTAAGCCCGTATGCAGTAAATCACTTCATCGCAGGCCGAGTGGCAATGGCCCTGTTCACATCACTTATAGTCCTGATAACCGCGGTAAATACAGTAACCATTTATCGCCATAAAAGACAGCCCATTCCCTTTGCGTACCTTTACGCACTCATTATGGTAACCCTGGTCGCAGGTCTTTTCCTGCAGGGGGAATCTATTATTTACTGGTATTACCCCTTCGCATTTATTGTTTTGTCTAGCGTTGAACACCGGCAGGCGCGAATCATGCTGTTTGTCAGTTTCGCGCTACTGGTTCCCACAGCGTTTTACACCATTGATCCCCCGATTGCGGCTCGCTTTGCGGCTACCTATTTGATGGTCTGCGTATTAGGTGATGTTGTGGTAGCGCTTCTCGACAGGGTGCAAAAACAACAGGCTGCGCTGGCCATTACCGATCCGCTAACCGGTGCATTGAATCGTCGTTCCATGCTCACACATATTGAGAATGCTGCGGAAAGTTGCCGTCGAGGACTCGGGACCGCCAGCTTACTGACAATAGATATCGATAATTTTAAACATATCAACGATACCTTTGGCCATCATGCGGGAGATGACGCACTAAAAGCTGTTGTAGACACGATTATTCAACGCAAACGCAAACTTGATAACCTTTTTCGAACCGGCGGCGAAGAGTTTACGATGCTTGCCCGTGATCTGGACAAAGAGGGTTCAATAGCCTTTGCGGACAGCCTTCGCGCAGCAGTAGAACAAAGTGATATTTTGGATGGGGAGCCTGTCACTGTAAGTATTGGCGTTGCGAATTTTGAACAGAATGAAAGCATTGATGACTGGATCCGGCGTGCCGATGATCATATGTATCTGGCCAAACGGCACGGTCGCAACTGCATATCACCACCTTTCATAGCCGCTGTCCCACTAACGGAACAGACAGAAAAAGCGTAAACAGATCACCACATCAAATCATCGGGGATTTTATAGTCCGCGTATGGGTCATCTGCATCATCTATATCCATGGCTTTTTCCGCCCGGAATATAATGCGGCTGGTATCTCGTTCTTCAATTCGATCCGCCACCACCGCGGGCACAATAATATATTGATCGCCCTGCTTCACAATAACGATAATACCTTTGCTTAACTGATTGACCTGCTTGCTGCTGACCAATATCCGTTTAATAGTTTTGCCCTCGGTGAATTTAAATTCCTGTTCACCCTCGGATAAAATTTTATTGGTTTCAATCAGCTGTTTGATCTGCGCTGCAATCGCTTTTCGTTCTGCTTTATCAGTTTTCTGTAAATTAAGCTGTTTGTCCCGGGCAATTTTATCCGCCCGCTCCTTTTGCATATTCCGCTTGTTTTGTTCAGCAGCCTGTTGATTGGCCCGTTGCTGCTCTCTGTTTTTAGGCCGCCGCTCCTGCTCAATCTGCTTAGCCTTTTTCTTGCTGACCAGACCCGATTTTTTGAGTTGGTCCCGTAGTGAATCTGCCATATTTTATATCTAAATAGTTATCTAATGTTTAGGAGTAAATTGCGTAATGCTAGATTAACCCCTTAGCTAAAGGAGTGAAACGCCCTACATCATTTCAACCGCCATCGCTACCGCTTCACCGCCGCCGATACAAAGCGCGGCAACGCCCTGTTTCTTTTGCTGGTTTTGCAATGCAGCGATTAGCGTCACCAATATTCGTGCACCACTTGCACCAATTGGATGACCCAACGCACAGGCACCGCCGTGAATGTTTACTTTCTCAGAATCCAGCCCTAACTCCTGAATAGCCGCCATGGTGACCACTGCAAAGGCTTCGTTAATTTCAAACAGATCAACCTCATCAACAGACCAGCTGACTTGTTCGAGCAGATTTTTAATAGCGCTGACTGGAGCTAATGTGAACTCAGCAGGTTTTTGACCATAACTGGTTTGGCCGATGATTTTGGCCAGTGGTGTTAAGCCACGTTTTTCACATTCCGATTGACGCATTAGTACAAGCGCGGCAGCACCATCTGAAATCGAGCTAGCATTCGCCGCAGTAACGGTTCCACCTTTTTTGAATGCCGGCGGCAATGCGGGGATTTTATCGGGCCGTGCCTTTGGTGGCTGTTCATCATGGCTTACCGTGACTTCCCCCTTGCGGGTTTTGATGGTTACTGGGGTCAGTTCTGCATCGAAACCTCCCGATTCCATCGCAGCCTGTGCTCGTGATAACGAACGCAGTGCATATTCATCCTGCTGCTCACGGGTGAAGGAAAACCGGTCAGCACAAAGCTCTGCATATACACCCATCGCCTAACCTTCGTAGGCATCCTCCAAACCATCAAAGGCCATGTGATCAAGTAGTTCACCGTGTCCAAAACGGTAACCGCTTCGAGCTTTGGCTAGCATGTGCGGTGCGCTACTCATATTCTCCATGCCGCCAGCGACCACCACTTTTTGACTACCCGCAACCAAACTATCCCGGGCCAGCATCACGGCTTTCATACCGGAGCCGCAGACTTTGTTGATCGTTGTGCAATCAGTAGTTAACGATAGATCCGCCCCAAGCGCAGCCTGCCGTGCGGGAGCCTGCCCCAGCGCAGCGGGTAATACGCAGCCCATGATCAACGCATCGACATCCTCGCTTTTTAAACCCGCCCGTTCTACTGCCGCCTGAATGGCCGTGGAACCTAACTCTGTGGTTTTAACGGCGCTAAGCTCACCCATAAAGCCACCCATTGGCGTACGTGCCATACCCACAATTACGATTGGATCCTGTTGCATCTGATTTTCCTGCTTAAAATATGAAGTTATTTGATCTGAGCCGTACTTTGAAAGAGATCAACCATAAAGTAAATAGCAGGTTGGCCTACAAAGTAGACTTTGCAATTTCAGACTCTTATTCTGAAGGCCGATTGAAACAGATTCGATAAAAATAACAGTCGCATTAATCGACAACAAAAGGACAACAGATGACCAACTCTTCGCAGGGCGCACTCAATACACAGATCACCCAAAGTTCTGAACTCTCGATGGCAGGCATGGATATCCCCTGGTTGCTGGAACAGTGGGCGGACAAAACCCCTGACAAACCATTCCTCATTTGGGAGCCGTTCTCCGGCGAAGGGGATAGCTGGTCATACAAACGCTTGCAGGATGAATCCCGCGCGCTGGCTTCGGGGCTTGCAAAAAAAGGTGTCAAAGCCGGTGATTTTGTATTGATCCATCTGGATAACTCACCGGAGTTTGTGATCAGCTGGTTTGCCTGTGCACAATTGGGAGCGGTCGCGGTCTCTACCAATACCCGTTCGGTGGCTCGTGATCTGAGTTATTTCTCCGATCATGTGAGCGCTGTTTGCGCCATAACCCAACCCTGTTTTGCCAAATTAATTAACGACAGCTGCCCAGATATTGGCTTTTTAGCGGTCACCGATAACGACGTAGGCGTAGCTGCCGAAGTCGATGCCGGGATCAACTACCTACCCTTTGCTGAACTACTCAATACACCGATTAACCTGCCGGAACGAACCACCGATCCAATGGCCAACCTGGCGGTTCAGTTTACTTCCGGCACTACGTCCCGGCCCAAAGCTGTACTCTGGACACATGCCAACGCACTCTGGGGCGCGCGTGTAAATGCCGCACATATGCGACTGGTACAGGACGATATTACCCTGACATTTTTACCTCTGTTTCATACAAATGCCCAGGCTTACTCAATGCTGGGTTCGCTTTGGGGTGGCGGCACGATGGTACTGCAACCCAAGTTTTCCGCATCACGCTTTTGGCCCGTATCGGTTAAACATCAGTGCACCTGGTCATCGATGATTCCTTTTGCATTCAAAGCATTAGCCGGGCAGAAAATGCCGGAACACAATTACCGTTTCTGGGGCACCGGTGCACATATCCCGATGGTCAACGAGCTGTTCGGTATCGAAAGCATCGGCTGGTGGGGCATGACCGAAACCATCACCCACGGCATTATCACCGATCTTGATCACCCTGGCCCAGCGCTAAATATGGGCCGCGCCGCGCTGGAATACGATATTCAGATTCGCCATCCGGATGGCCGCATGGTCAAACCGGGCGAAAAAGGACATCTGTTTATCCTCGGTGTTCCAGGTGTCAGTCTGTTCAAAGAATACTTTGGTGATCCGGATGCCACAGCCAAATCATTCGACGAAAATGGCTGGTTTGATACCGGTGATATCGTTCGGGCTGATATCAGTGGTGCGCTGTTTTTTGCCGATCGCGATAAGGATATGCTGAAGGTAGGCGCTGAAAATGTTGCCGCATCGGAGATTGAAACCATCATCATGGCAACAGAGCTGATCGGTGAATGTGCAGTTGTAGCACAGAAGCACTATATGCTGGATGAGGTACCGGTAGTGTTTGTCATTCCAAATCCTGCAGGAGCAGCGCTCGCAGCGGAGGAGTTAAAAACCAAACTGGTCGAATCCTGCACCATCAATTTAGCGGATTTTAAAGTGGTGCGGGATGTTCACATAGTTGACAGCCTGCCGCGCTCTACTCTGGAGAAAATCGCCAAGAATGAGCTGCGCAAACGACTTCCAAAAATCGAGTCGGGAAAATAGCACCTGGCTGTGTCAATCAAGCCGATCAGCGGTAGCTTTCAAGAAGTTTTTCCTGCTGATCGGCACGTTGATCGAGAATACCCTGAACATCACCAGCCTGTTGCAGCGCCTTAATACCCTGCTGAACTGTGGTAATTCTACTGGTTTGCATCGGCTGATTATCCGTGTTTAATTCCGGCTTCAATTGCTTGCTTTGCTGTGCCTCGAGCTGTTCAATATAATCCACTTTAATTACATTTCGATCTGAACGAAGTTCAATTGTCTCGCTCCCTGCAGGTATTTCGCCCGAATTGGAGAAATGCCAGTTTCCCTGCTCATCTTGCCACTTCTGTACCTCTGTAATAGTTACGCTATCCAATACACCATCTATCCCTCTATATTTTCCACCTGAAAAATAGGATACCGCCCAGGCGATACCGGCAATTAACACAGCAAACACAACAATTTTTTTCAAACTTTTTTCTCCTGCTGACAATCAGTCTATTTATTATAGAACTCATATCTGGAAACCCCCAGCTAGCCTCAATACCTCATCAATTCGATGCTACAATATCCGCCCATATCGACACTTTTGTATTCATTCATTTAACAAAGGGGAAAACACAATGTTTATAGTTGCCAACCGCATACCTGTTGCCGAAGACTGGACAGAAGAGTTTGAAAGAAAATTTGCCAAACGTGCTGGTGAAATTGAAACCCAGCCAGGTTTTGTTCGTATGCAAATTTTACGGCCCGTATCAGAGGGCACTTCCTACTCTGTTTTAACCACCTGGGAGAGTGAAGAAGCGTTCAAAACATGGATGGGCAGCCCGGATTTCAGAATCGCTCACCAGGATCCAATGCCAAGGGAAGCTTTTTCTGGCCGACCACATATGGAACAGCATCTGGTCGTCATCTCTGCTGAAAAATAAAGATCACCAGCTAAAAACCTGCCAGTAGATTATTTCAACCAATAAAAAGTAGAGGAAGCCTACAATGTCCGCAATAACCCCGTTTAAAATCGACATCGATGAGCAACAGATTGTTGACCTCAAACAGCGTCTTGAAATGACCCGCTGGCCGGAAAAAGAAACACCCACCGATTGGACCCAGGGAATACCCCTGAGCTATGTTCAGGAGATCGTTGAGTATTGGAAAAACAGCTACAACTGGCGCGAGCGTGAGGCTTTGCTGAATCGTTTTGATCAGTTTAAAACCGAGATTAACGGCCTTAACATCCACTTTATCCACCAGCGATCCAAAGTGGCCGATGCAACGCCGCTAATCATCACCCACGGCTGGCCTGGTTCAATTGTCGAGTTCCAGAAAGTGATTGAACCTCTCACCGACCCGGAAGCATTTGGTGGCAAAGCGGAAGATGCCTACCACGTTATTTGCCCATCGATTCCCGGTTATGCATTTTCCGATAAACCCGCCGAGACCGGCTGGGACGTTACCAAAGTAGCGGATACCTGGGCCAAACTGATGGCTAAATTGGGTTACGACAAATACTTTGCACAGGGCGGTGACTGGGGCTCAATGATCACCACAGCGCTTGGCATACAGGACCCCGAACACTGCATGGGCATTCACTTAAACATGCCGATTGCAGGGCCAGACCCCGAAACCATGAACGACCTGACGGACCGAGAAAAAATGGCCCTGGCAGCGATGCAGCATTATCAGGACTCGGATTCAGGTTATTCCAAACAGCAATCTACCCGCCCACAAACTCTGGGTTATGGACTGGTTGATTCCCCCGCGGGGCAGGCGGCCTGGATTATTGAAAAATTCTACGCCTGGATGGACTGTGATGGTCACCCGGAAAATGTAGTCACCAAAGATGAGTTGCTCGATAACGTGATGATGTACTGGTTGCCCGCAACCGGCGCATCCTCTGCACGACTGTATTGGGAAAGTTTTGGTGGCGATAACTCCGGCGAAGTCACTATCGCAACCGGAGCCAGCGGTTTTCCAAAGGAAATTTTCCCCTCTTCAGAGCGCTGGCTCGCCAAACGCTTTACCAATCTGGTGTACTACAACGAACTCAACGCTGGTGGTCATTTTGCCGCATTTGAAGTGCCTGAGGTATTTGTAAAAGAAGTCACCGCCTGTTTTAGCAAGATGCGTTAATGCCTGCTAGTTTACGCTCCATATCGAGTTTCGTTGCGCCCGAACCCTGGTGCAACGAAACTCATTCCTTCTAAACACCCCGCACCTACCACCCAATTCTCCATTGACCCAGGTGTATTTGATATAAACCTGTCAATTCCACCTACCCATTTAACAACCCCACCAACCGTCAGCTTTCTTTACACAGCTAGCCTGTGTTTTGTCCTTATGGATCAAATAAATCCATACAACGGCGCTAACCTGTTGAAAAACAAGGTCGCGCAAAACCTGGCATCAGGATTGCTTAGATACAATAAACCTGCAAGAAACCTGTTTTCTGGATCTATTAACTATGAAATTGAATATGCCTCACAAACTATGCTACTCCCTTCTATTTGCCTCTATTCTCGGCACTGGAACCGCCTTTGCGGAGCCGCTGAGCCTCTGGAGCACTAGCGGCTTTACCCAATTCGCTGATGACGAGGGACACGAAGAAGGCCCAGGCGTTGGCGGACAGGCTTTTGATGCTGAGTATTTTTATTACAAACTGGAAGGCAGCGTCTTGTCGATCGGACTACAAACCGGTTTTGATGTCGAGGATGGCCACGTACTTTTCACCGACGGCGATGACTATTATGCGGGCGATCTGGCGCTCTCTTTCGATGGCAACGTCAGCAGTGGTGCTGGTGCAGGCGCTAGCTATGAATACGGGGTCGATTTTGGCCTGATGACCAAAGGCAATAGCGGCTCAAAAGTTGACATGGGCTCCGGTACTGGTATCGATACAGCCGGGCTATACAATGCAGGCAGCTGGAGCAATGACGTAATCAGCAGTCACCATGCTTCGGATCCGTTTGCTCTAAATGGCGGCTCGCTTATTGCTGGAGGCTTGACCGCTAACGCTGCTGGTAGCGAGGGCAGTAGCTACTATCGCATTGTCTCACTTGACCTGAATACATTAGGCGTCAGCTATGACAACCCCCTGGAGATTGATGCCCACTGGACCATGTCCTGCGGGAACGACAATATTGATGGCCACTTCGAAGTGCCAGAACCCACCACACTGCCGCTGCTGGGACTTGGACTGATTGCACTGGCGCTGGGCCGCCGAAAAATACGTCGCCGCTAAAGCTAGCAGCACTTCCGAAAAACCAGGGCCTCTCCCAGATGAGGCCCTGGTTTTTTAGCTCATCACCTTCGCAACAAACACAACTTCTTGTTCTCTTTTCGCATCCAGCCTGAACAAGCCAAATCCCTCAGCCTGTTATTTTGCTAGCAAGTTTCGCAGCACCTCAAAATAGATCTCTGTCAGTGTTTTAAGATCCTCTGTATCCACCCACTCATTGACTTTGTGGATGGTCGCGTTACAGGGTCCTAGCTCAACCACTGCTGCGCCGGTTGGTGCTACAAAACGTCCATCAGAGGTTCCACCGGCGGTAGATAGCTCCGTATCCAGACCTGTAATGGTTTTAATACCAGACACTACTGCCTCAACCAGCGGACCATCACTGGTTAAAAACGGCATGCCATTTACGACCCAGTCGATCTCATAATTGAGCCCAAATTCAGCGAACATTTTTTCAGTGCGCTGCTTTAACAGGTCCGGGGTTTGCTCGGTAGAAAACCGGAAATTGAATACCACCTTTACGTCACCGGGGATCACATTGGTTACACCGGTGCCAGAGTTAATATTGGAGATTTGAAAACTGGTGGCCGGGAAAAACTCATTGCCCGCATCCCATGTTTCATCGGCCAATTTGGCAAGCACAGGCGCTACGTTATGAATGGGGTTTTCAGCCAGGTGCGGATAGGCAACGTGGCCCTGAATACCCTTAACCGTCAACTCTGCCCCGAGTGATCCGCGTCGGCCAGCCTTCACCACATCGCCTACTTTATCGGTACTGGACGGCTCCCCTACCAGGCACCAGTCAATCTGCTCACCACGCGCCTGAAGGGTCTCGATAACCCGGATGGTACCATCTGTCGCAGGGCCCTCTTCATCGCTGGTCAATAGCATCGCCATTGAGCCGATATGATCCGGATGTTGCTCGGCAAATTTTTCCATCGCCACGATCATTGCAGCCACACTTCCCTTCATATCCGCAGCACCACGGGCGGTTAAACGGGCACCTTCAATGGTTGGCTCAAATGGTGGAGTATCCCAGGCTGCTTCATCTCCTACCGGCACCACGTCGGTATGCCCAAGAAATACGAATAAGGGCGACTGGTTTCCCCGTCGTGCCCAGATGTTATCAACATCACCGAATCGCATATGCTCAATAGAAAAACCAGCAGCTGAAAGCTGGTCGGCAATTAATTGCTGGCAGCCTTCGTCCTTTGGTGTGACCGATGGTCGAGACAACAGATCCTCCGCCAATGAAATAACGGTAGTGAGTTCAGCGGGGGTAAATTCAGACATCGATTCAGCATTCCTGGCGGGCTATTTTAAACAGCGTGCATGATACCGCTTAGCGATTGTATTCACTATTTTTAACGTCCATCATCCATTCGAAACTTGACAAAATCGACGCTAAGTCGCAGTCTCGAATGCCATTTCAATCGATAATAATACCAAGAGAGATTGCTGATGATTTTTGCTTCGCAGACTGATATTGACCACTATACCGCTCGCGGTGATTGGGGAACCGAGACATTCCTCGACCGTTTCAGAAGTAATGCCGCAGAAAAACCCGATGTCATCGCATTGATTGACCCACCCAACAAAATGGATCTGGTTGGGTATCCCGAGGAACGAATCACCTATAGCGAACTTGTCACCAGAGTTGATGCACTCGCAACAGCGCTGATCGAGCAGCACCAGGTGGGGAAGGATGACATTATCGTGGTTCAGCTCCCCAATACCATGGAGCTGATCATCACCTATATGGCCATCACCCGCGTCGGAGCCGTGTTTGCACCTATGCCGGTACAGTGGCGAAACTCTGAATTGGAGTATATCGCCGGGCTGACCGAAGCAAAAATTATGATCACGGTTGAAAAATTTGGCCGGTTCAACCATGTCGCGATGGCGCAGAAATGCCAGGCCAATCTGCCTGCACTGACTAAAATTATTACGCTGGACAAAATCCGTGAGATGACGCAAGGAGCGGCCAATACTGACCTGCTTGACCAGATCCCGATTGATGCCAACGATACCTATACCCTGTGCTGGTCATCGGGTACCGAATCCCACCCCAAGGGCTGCCCGATGAGCCACAACAACTGGTTTGTGCAGGGACAAATTATGCACAACGCAGTCATCGGGGAATCCCATGATCAGGAAACCATCCTCTGCTGTGCCCCTATCGTGAATATGACCGGAGTCGGTATTGGTCTGATCCTGTGGTTACTCAGCGGCGGCACGCTGTTAATGCACCACCCCCTTGATGTCGAAATGTGCATCAAGCAAGTATCGGATGAAAAAGCCACCCGAACCATATTCGTGCCCACGGTACTGAATATGATTCTGAAACACCCCAACTCGGATCAGTTTGACCTGAGCTCGTTACGACGGGTAATGACCGGCTCTGCACCACCCTCGGTATGGGCGCTAAAGGAGTTCAAACGACGCTGGGATATTGACATCTCCTGCGGCTGGGGCCAGACCGAAGGTACCGCGCTGATGGTGGGGGTCGATGATATTGAAGATATGGAAAAGCGCGCTCGTTTCTATCCAAACTATGGTGATAAAAGTCGGGACTGGCTGATCAAAAATGTCGATACAAAAATTGTCGATAACAACACCGGCGAAACACTTACCGAAATCGGACAGGTAGGCCAACTGGCCTATAAAGGCCCGAACGTATTCCCCGGATATTTCAAACGTGAAGATATCAATGCCGAGAGCTTTGATGACGAAGGCTATTTCTACACCGGCGACCTGTTCAAAATAGAAGATGGTGGGTACATCAGCTTCTTCGATCGCTGCAAAGATATCATCATCCGCGGCGGCAACAACATCAGCGCACAGGAGATCGAGAACCTGTTGCAGGGTCATGAAAAGGTACTGGATGTCGCTGCAGTGGGTATGCCCGATGAAGTACTGGGTGAACGTACCTGTGTATACGTAGTTCCCAAAGACCCGGACAACATGCCGGAGTTGAAGGAGCTCACCGACTTTATGAAAGAGATCGGTACCGCAGTCTACAAACTACCCGAACGCGTTGAGCGGGCCGAAGCGATTCCACGAAACCCGGTGGGTAAAATCCTCAAACCACAGTTGCGAAAGGAAATTACTGCAACACTTGCGGCTGAAAAAGCCTAAATTGTCCGGTATGATTGGGCGGTTCAGATGCAGTAAATTCTGAACCGCCGGTTTAAAAAACGTAAACTCCATCCATTGACCACTTAGTAGTTATTATTCAGCACAACATGCCACCAAAAAAAACCACTTCTGCACCAGGGCCACACAGGCAACCAACAAAAAAACCTGCACACTCCATGGCTCCCGCCACGGATGAGGTCGCCTCATTCCAGCGTCGCAAAGGTGGGAACCGCTACTCATCAAGTGGAACAACTGCACACAGCAATACCGGCCTGTACCTGATTATTGTCGTGTTGATCGCCGCCCTCGGCGGAGGTAGTTACTGGGGATACACGAAAATCACAACACTGGAAAACCAGTTTACAACGGCTGAAGGGAAGCTATTTTCCACACTGTCCACCCTGACAGAAGTTAATGAACAGCTGGAGTTAACGGATCAGGCTCTTAACACCTCCGATGGATCAGTACAGAGCAAATTGAAACTATATGATTCAGAAATTCGTAAACTGTGGGGCAACTACAAAAAACAGCGCAAGCTGATATCAACCAATAAAAAATCCATCGATACCGCAGTAGCCAACGGCAAAAACCTCAGCAAAAAACTCGCTACCGCTACTGCTCAAAGCAACAAGGCGGATACTACTCAGGAGTTGAAAGTCGCGGAAACATCACAGTCTGTTGATAAATCAGTTAAAGAACTTACCTCTGAAATCGCCAAACTTCGAAAACAGATCAATACACTATCCAAACAGAAAAAGCCGACAAACCTGACCGCCGTGAATCAAAAAATACAGAGCAACGAGGAAGCTATTGTCGCCATCGACTCCTTCCGTGTACAAACCAATCGTGCATTAGACAAACTTATGAAAACCGTAGCCAAATTAGAGAAACAACTTGATGCGAGCCCTACGCCGTAACGGCCACTCGATTTACCGGTTGAACCTGTAAACCAAAACCCTTGTCATCAAACTTGAAAATAGTTCGCCATAACTTTCACTGCCAATCGAAACTTAATTGATTGTTTAGCGCAGCCCCATCGTCAACCTGTATATTCATTGAACTCAGTATTCCCGAGGGATTCTAGCAATTCAAATCACAACGAAAGAAATACTATACTCACACAGACTGTTAGTTATCACCGCATGAATCACTCGAAAAGGTCTATAGATTTATGAGCAATGAAAACATCGTTTGGCACGCCCATAACGTGGATAAGCCATCACGTGCAGAACACAAGCAACAGAAACCCTGCTTACTCTGGTTCACCGGGCTTAGTGGATCGGGAAAATCAACCATCGCCGGCGCACTTGAGCAGAAACTATTTGCAATGGGTCACCATACCTATCTTCTCGATGGGGATAATGTACGCCACGGACTGAACAAGGATCTGGGATTTTCCGACCGGGATCGTGTCGAGAATATCCGCCGTATCGGCGAAGCATCAAAGCTATTTGTTGATGCCGGTCTTATCGTCCTGTCTGCCTTTATTTCACCGTTTCGCGCTGACCGTCAAATGGTACGTGGGCTTCTGGAGCAGAGCGAATTCATCGAGGTGTTTATGGATACGCCACTGGATGAATGCGAACGCAGAGACCCCAAGGGGCTATATAAAAAAGCACGCAGTGGTGAGATCCGCAATTTTACCGGAATCGATTCAGTCTATGAACGCCCGGAAGATGCTGAAATTAGCGTAAACACCGCTACTCATACGGTTGATGAGTGCGTTGAACAGATTGTTGGCTACCTTAAACAGCACCAGATCATTACAAAAGGATGATTCCAGCAGGAACATATCGGCACCGTTTAGACTAAGCGAAACTGTGACTACTCAACAAATAGTCACAATTCAGGCGTAACCTGATTGGTTACATGAAGAGACCTTTGCACGGGAGATGATTTTGCTCTCAGGCAAGGCAAAAATGCGCACAGAGAGGGAGTTTACAAGTGTAAATGACCGATTGAGCAGAGCCTGCCCCATGAGCGGAGCGAGTGCTTTGGGTACATTTTTAACGCTGCATGGGAGTAAAATGGCTCCTGTGCAAAGGTCTCATGAAATTTATATTTTATTGGATACTTTACGATGAAGTTATGTGGCATTGAGATAGGTAACCAGGAGCGGTTTACGCTATTTGGTGGGATCAATGTACTTGAGGATCTGGACTCTACTTTGGCCGCTTGCGCTGCCTATGTAGAAGTCACCCACAAGCTTGATATTCCCTACGTCTTTAAAGCCTCTTTCGACAAGGCAAACCGCTCATCAATCGATTCCTTTCGTGGTGTTGGAATGGATGAAGGGCTGGAGATCTTCCGCAAGGTAAAACAGGAGTTCGGTGTACCGATTATCACCGACGTGCATGAAATCGATCAGGCCAAACCGGTGGCAGAAGTCGCAGATGTACTCCAGCTACCTGCCTTTCTGGCACGCCAGACAGATCTGGTGGTCGAGATGGCTAAAGCGGGCAAACCTATCAATATCAAAAAACCCCAGTTTATGAGCCCTGCCCAGATCAAACATATTGTAAACAAGTGCCGACAGGCGGGAAATGATGACGTAATGTTATGTGAGCGGGGCTCCTGCTTTGGCTACGATAATCTGGTAGTCGATATGCTTGGCTTTCAGCAGATGAAGGATGTATCGGATAATGCGCCGATTATCTTCGATGTAACCCACAGTTTACAGAATAGAGATCCCCTCGGGGATGCATCCGGTGGACGCCGAGGGCAGGTTCTGGAACTAGCACGTGCAGGTATGGCGATCGGTATTGCCGGGCTGTTTCTGGAAGCACACCCGGATCCGGATAATGCACGATGCGATGGCCCCAGTGCCTTGCCCCTCGATAAACTGGAACCATTTCTTATGCAGGTTAAAGCCATTGATGATCTGGTTAAATCCCTTCCACCCGTAGATATTCGATAAGTTTAAGGCACAAAAAAAGGTGATGGGGCCATCCCATCACCTTTTCCAAATCTATCACCAGACAAACCGTCTGAGCAGTGCTCAGACCCAGGCAATTTTTTCTATAGCAACTCTTTGATTGCGGGAACTAGCTTAACGTAAGTATGGCCATCTTCGAATTTCTCGATCGCCTGAAATACCCACTCATCCCCTTTTCGATACAACTTACCGACGATCAAACCCGTACGGGCACCACCATCCATAGAAAGGTCAAATCGTGCTACTTCCTGATTGGTTACGGTATCGAATATAGAGATAAACGCTGCTGTAATTTGATCAAAGCTCAATTCTGAAAAGCAGTTCACAGTAAAAACCAGTGCACCTACATCTTCAGGTATTTTAGACAGGTTCACATTAATTACTTCATCCGCGCCCGGCGCATCACCACTTTTATTGTCGCCGGTATGTACAACAGAGCGACACTTGGAATTTAGCTGCTGAAACGAAACCTGATCAGTCAAATTTTTGTCTGTATCAAACAGCAAGCATGATGCGTCGAGATCAACTGCCGCTTCTTTTTTCCCACCGCCAAGACCAAAAATCCCTTTCTTTTTGATTTCGCTCACATCCCAGCCAAGACCGACTGAAACCGTAGCAAGCGTATCATTTCCAGGCTTACCAATTACGAACTCATCCCCTTTGCTTAAATTGGCTGTTGTCATCATTTCCTCACGTACAAGATTTGAGTTTTGTTATTCTGATATAAGTTGCCGCTAGTCTATACGCTTGCGCTATAAAAACACAGTGATACAGGCCAATTTATTCCTTCGCATCACCGGAGTTCACCGTCTACATGTAATATACTGAGCCTTTCTGCAACTCTGCTAAAACCCCGGGTAACCTGATACAACCATGACCGAACTACTATCCCCTGCCGGCTCTCTAAAGAGCATGCGATTCGCCTATGCGTATGGCGCCGATGCTGTGTACGCCGGGCAGCCACGCTATAGCCTGCGGGTAAGAAACAACGAATTCAACCTGGCCAACCTGGCCGTTGGTATCGAAGAAGCCCACCGTCAGGGCAAACTATTTTATCTCGTCAACAACATTGCACCCCATAACGGAAAGGTTAAAACCTTTATGGCCGATCTGGAACCGATCATTGAACTGGGCCCAGATGCGTTAATTATGTCTGACCCCGGCTTGATCATGATGGTGCGGGAGCGTTGGCCAGAAGTGCCGGTGCATCTTTCTGTTCAATCCAATGTGGTGAACTTTGCCTCGGTAAAATTCTGGCAGCAGCTGGGTGTGAAACGGATCATCCTGTCACGGGAGCTATCCCTTGATGAGATCAAGGAGATTCGACAGGAGTGCCCCGATATTGAACTGGAGCTATTTGTTCACGGTGCGCTTTGTATCGCCTACTCTGGCCGCTGCTTGCTGTCGGGCTATATCAATCACCGGGATTCCAATCAGGGTGCCTGCACCAACGCCTGCCGCTGGAAGTATCAGGCCCATGATGCAGAACAAACCGCATCGGGGGATATTATCGCCAAACAGAGCGATAACATGGTTCAGCTGGCAGAGCCTGTTGCGGTCGAGCCACAGCTTGGAGCAGGCCCGACTACCGATGAAATCTACCTTCTGCAGGAAGCGGGTCGCGCCGATCAATATATGCCTGCATTTGAAGATGAGCACGGCACCTATATCATGAATTCGAAGGATCTTCGGGCCATTCAGCACGTTCAGCAGTTCGTGGATATCGGTATCGACTCGCTGAAAATCGAGGGCCGCACCAAATCCCATTACTACGCAGCACGAACCGCGCAGCTTTACCGAAGGGCAATTGATGATGCCACACAGAACAAACCCTTTGATATGACATTGATGGACGACCTGGAAAAGCTGGCGAGCCGCGGTTATACCGAGGGTTTCTACCGACGCCATGTACATGACCAGTACCAGAACTATGAGCAGGGCAACTCGACCGCTAGCAAGCAGCAGTTTGTCGGCGAGATCATCGACCGGAATCGTGATTTTCTGACCATTGAAGTGAAGAACCGTTTTTCCGTGGGAGATTCACTAGAGCTGATGACACCCAGCGGTAATAGAAATTTTGAGCTTACAGCAATCGAAAACCTGAGGGGCGAAGCGATGCAGGTTGCCCCCGGCTCAGGCCATCAGGTACGGATACCGGTCGAACTGGATGATGATTCTGACTACTGCTTGCTAATGCGAAACTTTGCGTAGGGCCTGTGAAGGGATAAAATCGGAGCGCTCCAGATGATACTAGAAGTAGCCATTCTTGATGTAAAAGCCGGCGATGAAACCGCTTTCGAGCAGGCTTTTGGGGAAGCCCAGGAGATTATCGCCAGCATGCCCGGCTATCTATCTCACCAACTACAAAACTGTATCGAAAAACCCAACCGCTACATTCTGTTGGTGAACTGGCAGCACCTTGAGGATCATACGGTTGGTTTCAGGAAGTCTGAACAGTATCAGCAGTGGCGTGCATTACTTCATCATTTCTATGATCCATTTCCGGAAGTAGAGCACTATACAAGCGTGTACGAAAACAGAGATTAGCTGAGCTACAACCTCTCGGCACAATCCGTCGAGAATAACTGCCGATCCTCCAGCCGCATCATCGTCAGTGTTTTTCCCCATACACAACCGGTATCCAGTGCATGTATTCTGGAGCTAAGTACCGAGTCGCCGGTATCACCATCCAGGGCTGCCCAGTGGCCAAAAATGATATGGGTGTTTTCATTCGATTTGCGAGGGTAGCTAAACCAGGGTTGATAACCATCAGGGGCCGTTTCTGCTTCACTCTTGGTTTTTAATTCAAGCGCCCCTTCAGCATTGCTGAAACGCATACGTGTCAGGCTGTTGGTGATCAATCGAAGACGATCATAGCCCTCTATTCCACGGTACCACTGATCAGGCAAATCACCGTACATCTCCTGCAAAAACCGCACACGGTTCTCGCCCCGCAATACCACTGCCACCTCTTCTGCTCGCTTCAGAGTTTTTTTGATCGACCATTTTTGTGGGATACCCGCATGCACCATCAGGTAGTCACATTCGTTGACCGTCTCGGCATGTACCAACGGCCATTGGCTGAGCCAATCCAGCAGCTCCGCACAATCCGGTGCTTGCAGTACTTGTTGAAGGGTCGGTGCTTTGGCAGGGTTTTTGATCCCTTCGCTGAGCGCTAGCAAGTGCAGATCGTGGTTGCCTAATACGGCGGTAAACTGTGAACCCAGTGATTTCAAAAAACGAAGAACATTGAGAGACTCCGGGCCACGGTTTACAAGATCACCTACCGCCCATAATCGGTCAGCGGCGGGGTCAAAATTCACTTGCTCCAGTAATCGCTGCAACGACTGGTAACAACCCTGAATATCACCCACCGCATAGGTTGCCATGATCTATTCAGCGTCACTCTGCGATTGCTTGGCGGCTCTTTGTTTAAACAGTGCGTTGGCAAGATTTACATAGGCTTCGACAGGAATCTGCTGGGGACGGTCTTTTTCATTTACACCACAGTCCGCCAGTTGTTCAGCAGTGAACCACTTGCCAATGGTATTGCGGATCTGTTTTCGGCGCTGGCTAAAGGCTTGTTTAACCAGCTCCTCAAGCACTTTGGCATCGGCCAGCGGTAACAGCGTTTTTCGCGGGACCACTCGTATAACCGCGGACATCACTTTTGGGGGCGGCTTAAATGCATCCGGATAAACATCAAACAGCGATTCAATATCAAAGTAATACTGCATCATCACCGTGAACCGGCCATAGTTTGAACCACCCACTTTGGAGGCCATCCGGTCGACCATCTCCTTCTGCAACATAAAGTGCATATCGGCAATATCATCTGCATATTTCGCAAGATGTAACAATAGAGGAGAGGAGATGTTATAGGGCAGATTGCCCACCAGCCGCATCGGTTTATCAGCTTGTTTAAGCGACGAAAAATCAAACTTCAGGGCATCGGCTTCATTGATAGTGACCTGTGCATTGTCACGAAAAAGCTCAGCCAGGTGTGTAATCAGATCACGATCGATCTCAACCAGATCAAGTCGAATATCAGACTGCGCTAATCGCGTAGTCAGCACACCCTCCCCTGGGCCGATCTCAACAATGTGTTCACCGGAACGCGGAAATATCTCATCGATAATGTGCTGAATAACGCCATCATCCCGCAAAAAATGTTGGCCAAATCGTTTTCTGGGCCTGTGTGCCGGTGGATTATTCATTAGTTAGATGGTTCGCCATTTCAAGTGCCTGCCTTATTGCAGCTATCAGACTTCCTGAGTCTGCTTTTCCGGTGCCGGCCAGATCCAGTGCAGTACCGTGATCAACCGAGGTTCGAATAATCGGTAAGCCCAGGGTGATGTTGACCGCACGCCCGAAGCCAAGATATTTCAGTACCGGTAGCCCTTGATCATGATACATCGCCAATACTGCATCCGCTTGCTCTAGGTACGGAGGAGTAAACAAGGTATCCGCCGGTAACGGGCCGATCAGATTTAAACCCTGATCCCGCAGTTCATCCAGCACCGGTGTGATAATTTCAATCTCTTCCCGACCGAGATGACCGCTTTCACCCGCATGGGGATTCAGCCCAGCCACTAGTATGCAGGGATCAGAAATACCGAACTGGGTTTGTAGTGATTGAGCAAGAATACCCAGCACCTGTCTCAGGCCATCCGCGGTAATCGCATTAGCTACTTCAGAAACCGGTAGATGGGTGGTGGCCAGTGCAACCCGCAGTGCCGGAGTAGTCTGGGTTTTTTCCGCGGTGAGCAACATCACCACCTTATCGGCACCGGTCAGCTGCTCTAGAAATTCGGTATGACCACTAAAAGGGATACCCGCATCGTTAATCACGGCTTTATTAACCGGAGCTGTGACCATTGCAAAAAACTGGTCATTCATACAGCCTTGCGCGGCAATACGAAGGGTTTCCAGCACATATTTGGCGTTGGCGGTATTCAGTTGCCCTGCGACTGCCGGTGTAGCCGTTGGGCAATGCAATACACTGATCTGCCCTGCTGAATTGGGTTGTACCGGGTCACTATGCTGAACCCTACGTAGCTTTATGGGTAGTCCCAGTTCTTGAGCCCTGTCTCTCAACAGATCAGCATCCGCTACCACCACCAGCTCATAAACAGTGGCCTCGCCGTTCGAAATTGGCATCCAGAGCGCAGGGTCCTGGGCAATGGCCAGAATCAGGTCAGCACCAATGCCGGCGGGTTCGCCGGCGGTGATCGCTATTCGGCGGGGGGAACTACGGATTTTTCGGAACCGTCATCAATAAATTCAACATAGGCTTCTTCACGGATTTTTCGGAACCAGCTATATTTTTCCTCTTCATACTTTCGACGGTAGATCAGATTACGAATCTGATTGCGCTGGTATTCAACCGAGCGATCCTCCGTTCGGCGCTCAACCACCTCTAAAATATGCCAGCCAAACTGGGTTTTAACCGGCTCACTCATTTTGCCAACGGGTAGTTCCCGTGCAGCTGTCGCAAATGCAGGTACATACTTATCGTAACTCGACCAGCCCAGCTTACCGCCCTCACTACCGGAACCCGGATCATCGGAAAACTGTTTCGCCAATTCAGCAAAATCTTCTCCATCTTTTATCCGTTGCGACAGGCTTAATGCCAGTTGCAGAGTATCATCTTCGGTGCGCACTTCATTCGGAGAGATAAGAATATGACGAATCAATACCTCTTCAACAATGTGTTCCGCCCCGCCGCGCTTTCCAGTTAATTGAATAAAATGAAAACCACTGGCGCTTTGAGTTGGTCCAACCACATCGCCAATTCTCATGCCTGGAACCTGTTTGGCAAATAGCCCGGGGATCTCTACGGTTCTGCGCCAACCAAGATCAGAGGAGCGCAGGGCATTGCCATCCCATACCGCCATTTTTGACACATCAACGAAACTAACGCCCTGTTTAAAGTCATCAGCTAGTTTGTTGGCTGCCAGTTCGATATCACTCAACCTGTCCACCGATGCACCGGGTGGTACGAGCAACAAGATATGTGCAATCAGGTACTCGGTTGACAGCTGTTTCTGGCCCTCTTCAGAATTCAGATAACTATCTACCTCCTGATCACTGACAGCAACCCGGTTTCGTAGCGCTGCTTGCTGAACTCGGCTAAGCAATATTTCGTCACGAATTCCCTCTCGCGCATCGAGGTAGCTGACCCCTTCAGATTGAAGCGCCTTTTTAAAGTCTGGCAAGCTCATGCCATTCTGTCTGGCTATCCCTTTAATTGCATTATTGAGTTCATCTTCACTGATCCGAATACCGCGCCGACCTGCCATCTGAACCTGTATACTTTTCAGAATAAGGCCATCCATTACTTGTGCCTCAACCATATCCTGGGAGGGTTTTTGTGCGCCTTCCGGTCTATTTTTTATCCTCAACTCAGTTGTTTTTAAGCGTGCATCATATTCACTCTGAAGAATCACATCGTCATCTACAATAGCAATGCTTCGATCTAACCATTGCACCTCAGCCTGAACCAGGCCAGCGCTTGTCAATGCTAGTACCAACGACAAGCCGAAGTAGATCAACTGCGATGAGATTTTGAGTTGTTTTTTCACTAACTTTTTCACTAACCTGTGCTCACTTTATTGGGTAACCTGGCTATTCAAAGCCGTATAGCTTGGATGCAAGAATCCTGCTCAGCTCGTCACCGGTCTCGGCGAACCCCTTTAGCTGAACCTCAAAAAAAACTGCATTCTCATGCTTCAGTTCGGCGCTTGAACTATTGCTACCATTAAGCCATTTGCGGCCATAGAGACTAACCGACCAACAGCAATCATCGTATTTAAGACCCGCCAACGCATCCAGGGTTCGATTTTGGGCGACATCATAGTCCCAACTAGCGATAGCTGTCCAACGATCGTTCAGCCCCCATACCGTTGATAAAACAGGCTGTTCGATCCGCCCTTCATTGTCCGATGCGGTAAGAAAACGATAACCAAACCGCACCAGGTGTCTCGGATCTCTTGTATAGGTTGCTCGGAGATCCGCATCAACCAGCCTTTCACTGTTTCCAGCGCCAGCCAGCGCAAATGACCAGGCATCTGAATGGGTATAGCGTAGGTACCCGGTAACTGGAGAGCGGCTATTGAAAGCTTCGGTATCCAGTGCTGAATCCTCCAACGTGACTGTCCGATCCCGAAAGTAAAAAATCCTCCCTACCGCAAAATCAACAACCTCCCGGCCACTTCCATTTACCAGCTGGCTTGAAACCGCAAGGCTCATCTGACGGGTATCACCGATCCGGTCTCCACCGGAAAAACGGTTGTCACGAAATAGCTGTGCATAACTAAAATAGTTGGTACCGGTATCAAAATTGGGGAACGCACTTTGATCCTCATGCGCCACATCGAGAAAATAGACCCTCGGCTCAATAGTGTGTAACCAGTCGGCCCCATCGATTTTGAAATAGCGTTCCAGCATCAGGCCCGCATCAAGACTGTAGATCGGCACCGTCAGCTCAGGCGTATCATCCAGTCCCACCACCTGATCGCTCAAATCGTACCGCACGTACCATAGTGTGATCGCTGGACGAATATAACCGGAGGGCATCTCAAAGGAGTAACTCAAGCTGGGTTTGAGGGTCAGACGCTTACCATTTACCCGTTGGCTACCGGTAAGCCCGGTGTTGTCACGTTCAAAATCGACAAATTCGGACACCAGATCAACCGGCAAATGCACCGTATTAAAAATATTACGCCCATCAAGATAGAGTTGTGGTCTGGTACCGTAGGGTTTGAGCAGATCGAGATGCAGGGTCTGGTACTCCTGGTATCGCGCAAACATCGACCAGGTCTGGTGGTTGTATGAAACTAGAGCGCTTTGATCCAGGTGACTGCGGCTACTGTGTACGATCCCGGAGAAATCGAGATCACGAAAATAATCGATATCGCTTGCACGATTAAAATGGATTTCGGAAGACCAGCCGGTTGCAAATCGTTGCTTATGGTACCAGCCAATCAACCATCGAGTCGGATCATCCTCTAACCCCAATACAGGATCGATTTCACCCTGATCCTGTGGTAACCAACCAAAATCCAACCGGCCACTCTGCTGCTCACCAAGGTATCTGAACTCCGTATCCAGCATTAGACCTCGTTTACTCATGGCCCGAGGCGTCAAGGTCAAATCATAATTATCCGCAAGGTTTACGTAATAGGGCGTCACGATCTCAACCCCACCACTGGAGGTGTACCCGGCTCCAGGTATCAAAAAACCGGTATGGCGCTGATCGTCAATGGGAAAAGAGAGGTAGGGCGCATAAAATACCGGGACACCGGCAATTTCAAGATGCATGTGACGGGCACTACCAAAACCAGTTTCAGGGCTTAGCTGAATCTCCGAGGCATAAAAAATCCAGGAGTCATCACCAGGTTCGCAATTGGTAAAGGAACCCTCGCGAATCCAGACAAGATTTTCCGCATCACGTTCAAGTGTCCGGGCTTCGCCATGTAGCCGCGATTCCAACATCAGATACTGTGCATCACTCAGCATGGACTGATGGCTGTCCAGATCAACCGATCCCTGCTCGGCGAGTATCACCATATCGCTATCAACAATCGTTAGATGCCCCTGTAGTTCCAACTTTCGTTGACCGGTCTCCACCGTTAAGGAATCGGCTTTCAATAGCCTTGAATCCTGCTGAACTACAATATTCCCCTGCATACGGCTAACGGAATCAGTTTGATGCGTTATCTGATCTGCGGATATCCGGGTCGGCTGTTCTGGCTGATTTTGCGGAACCTCTGGAACCGGATAGTAATAAAGCCCCCGGCAGAAAGGTGGCACCTGTTCTGCCTGCTGCGCTGACAATTGTGATTGTGGTAACCAGTTAAATGTGTGATCCCTGGTCGACGGGGTATCGGTAATTTCTTGCCCGCTATCGGCTTCAACTCCCTGTACAAACGGGCCAGCCAGCAACACCACAACCATCAACCAGCGGCAAGGTAAAAATAGGTTACAATCGCGGATCATGTTCGGGAATCGGCTAGAAATTTGAAGTGCGGGAACATCTACTATGTATGGAACCAGTTCAGATTAATTTACCCGTACACGTCAATCCATTCAGTGTTCGCGCTAACCAGTGATTCTAAAGCATTATGAACCAAAATTCGAAAGCACCTGTTAGCTCACGGCTAGATCAACTCGTCAGTTGGGCAGCAGCTCCACTTGCAGAGCAATACCGCAACCATGGCTTAAATCTGACCCACCCGATTCAGCCGCAACCACTCACCGGAGATGCGGGTTTTCGCAGATATTTTAGAGTAACTGAAGACCAGGCCAGCTGGATTCTGGTGGATGCGCCACCGGAAACAGAAAACACCCTCGGCTTTGTCGAAATTGCCCGCGCACTGGCGGATCAACACCTGCAGGTCCCCGAGATAATCGCAGCAGATATCACCCGAGGTTTTATGCTGTTATCTGACCTTGGTGATCAACTCTACAGCACCCACCTGGCCGGAAGTGATGCCAGTACTGTCGATCAACTTTATCGAGATGCCATCACAGCGCTTCATCGAATTCAGCAATGCCAGCCAACCAGCGCATACCCTCTGCCAAAGTTTGACCGCGAACTGCTGACATTGGAGATGAACCTGCTCCCGGACTGGCTAATCGAAAAGCAGCTAGCGATCACACTTACCGATTCAGATCGCCAGCTGTTTTCCCGTACCTTTGAATACCTGGCCGACAATGCGCTCTCACAACCACAGGTGTTTGTTCACCGTGACTACCACTGCCGAAACCTGATGATCTGCCCTGATAACAACCCCGGCATTATTGATTTTCAGGATGCTGTAATGGGCCCAGTAACATACGATCTGGTTTCCTTGCTAAAGGATTGTTATGTCAAATGGCCGGATCAGAAGATTGAAGAGTGGGCGCTGATATTTTTTGCGGAACAACAGCAACGGGGTAATCTGCCAGGCTGCTCAGCGGAGCAATTTATACACTGGTTCGATCTTATGGGTATTCAGCGTCACCTAAAAGCCGCCGGGATATTTTCCCGATTACATCAACGGGACAACAAGCCGGGCTATCTGAATGATATCCCCCGTACCCTGAGTTACATTGCCGAAATCGGTGAGCGCTATCCCGAGATACAGCCATTAGCAAACTGGCTTTCACAAAGAGTCATGCCTCTACTTCCGGAAAAATTGACCATTAGTTAGTGATAGCGATTTATGGCACCAGCACCTGCTCCTGCCAACTTCCATCCATCAGACTGTACTCACGACGATCATGAATACGATCCTCCTGCATATTAATCCATGCACCAATATGGGTGGGTTTAACCAGTAGTGTTACCAGCCCATCGGGTATTTCCGTTAACTGCTGATCTGGGTACTGAGCTGCCAACGCAGCTAATTCTGATTGTACGGTTTTTAAAGAATCAACCGAGGAAGACTGCTTTCTTCCGACGCTGTGGTACAGATCAACCAACCTGCCCGCATAAGGTTTATTGATCCACTCGGTGGCCTGGTCAGGATTTTTCATAATCTGAAATTTACCGCGAACCCGATATTGCTTCATCAGAGTCGGCCAGAAAAACAGCAGTTCAAATTTGGGGTTGCTCTGCAGTTGGAGAACCTTGGGGCTGTGCTGGTCAACGTATAATGTAATACCTGTCTGCTCAATGGAACGTACAGTTAATACCCGTGATGCGGGGTAGCCGTTTTTATCAACTGTATTCAGCACACAAAAACGTGACGAAGGATCGCGAGCTTCAAGCGCCTGCTGATGCGTGTTAATCAATTCATCCAAAGGTTGAATCATAAAGCTGTCCCAGTCAGAAAATGGATACCGCACAGAGCCAGATAAATCACCCTGTTCCGCGCCATTAATGCCGAGCATAGCAAATGGGCACTTGTAAAAAACAGCGGATGGCTCTATGTTCCCCCGCCATGAAAGCAATGATACTAGCCGCAGGCCGTGGCAAACGAATGATGCCACTTACCAAGGGCACACCAAAACCACTGTTGAAGGTGGCGGGAAAACCTCTGATTCAATACACCATCGAAGCGCTGGTAGCGGCAGGCATTACTGAGCTAGTAATAAATCATGCGTATCTCGGAGCGCAGATTGAAGCGTTTGTTGGTGATGGTCAATGGCTCGGTGCTACGGTTCAATATTCAAAAGAAAGCATTGCCCTTGAAACCGGCGGTGGAATTCTTCAGGCATTACCGCTGCTCGGAAACCAGCCCTTCCTTATTGTAAATAGTGATATATGGACTGATTTTCCATATCAACAACTACTGAAATCAGATTCGCCCGGACTAGCTCATCTGATAATGGTAGACAACCCTGAACAACATCCTGAGGGGGATTTTTTTCTGGGTAATGCCAAACCAGGATCCCTTCAATATATGACGCTGATACCGCCCAGACAACCGTACGGCCAACAACTTACCTATAGCGGCATCGCTATCATTGACCCCAAACTTTTTACCGGATGCCGCTCCACTATTTTTCGCCTTCGGGATCTGCTGGTTCAACATATGGAAACCCTTCAGGTGACCGGAGAATACTACCGGGGTCAATGGCTGGATATTGGCACCCCGGAACGACTGACCAGCCTGAACAAAGAAAATCCTGCCACAGACCGCTAACCCCTCTCTTCTCATATTCGGCTGGACAGTTTGTTTATAAAACGAACTGTCCAGGGCAGCCAATCTAATTCCTCGGTTGCAAAGCCCCAACCCAGCTAGCACGAATGCCCTCTCCATTTCGTTAAACCTCTGTCATAACACCCGCTAACACCCTCTACGCCAAACCAACAATGTCTCCGTTTACCTTGCGTTGTAAGAAAAGTGGTCTAAGTTTAATTTTATGAAACAACAAATTTAGCTCGTTGGAAACGTATTTATGAAATGGTTTGCTGATCTGCCCGTTCAAATCAAGATAGGATTGATACCACTCGTCGCATCCGTCGGGTTTATTGCGTACCTGCTATTCAATAGTGGAGTAACCACCGAAAACGCGAGCCGGCTTCAGCAACTTTCGAAAACATACTATCCCGTTCTTGAGCTTGCCAATTCAAATATTGCGAAGCTGGGCAAAGGTGCAGAACTATATACATCAGCCGTGGTCAGTGGCGAAGAGGAGCTACTGGACAGTGCCGCCACTATCTTTGCTGAGCTACAGGAAAACCTGGACAATCAGAAAGTACTGCTTCCTTCAGATGCCAAAAATATCAACACTATCAAGGCGTTAACAGATCAATATGTAGAGTCTACAAGATATGTTTCCGCTGGCATGATAAATGGCGATATCGATCCAGATAAAATTGCCGATGCCGTCGATAAAATGGCGGCTGACCAACAGAATCTATTGCTTGAGCTACAAACCTTCCGAAAAATAAGCCTTGATCAATTTAATAAACTAATCGTTGATACCAATGCCTCCGCTCAGGATGCGCTGACCTGGGGATACGTTATTGGCGGGTTAATGATTCTGTTGCTGGTTGGAACCGCAATTATTGTCATACGATTAATTAGCCAAAATATCGGTTTGGTGCTTAATAGTCTTACCGACATTGCTCGCGGCGAAGGTGACTTGACCCAAAGGATTGAACAAAAATCGAATGATGAAATCGGTCAGCTGGTCATGGTATTTAACCAGTTCATGGAAAAACTCCAGAAAACCATCTCAGATGTAGTGGGTGTAATTCCGAACCTCACAACTGTTTCAACTGACCTCGGTTCCGTTACGCACTCAACAAAACTGATGGCACAGGCGCAAAGCCAGTCTGCTCAGGAAATTTCACATTCAATCAACGAAATGCGCGACAGTGTAAATGAAGTTGCCAACCATGCATCTTCAGCTGCTTCGTCCGCTACCTCCGCAGACGAAGTCGCTAAAGACGGCAATCATGTCGTGAATCAGGCAGTAAGTTCGATCAATGCGCTAGCAAACGAAGTTGAGCATGCCGCTTCGGTTATCGCAAAACTGGAATCGGATGTAGATGACGTTGGAAACATTCTTGGTGTCATTAAAAGTATTGCGGAACAAACCAACCTGCTCGCATTAAACGCTGCTATTGAAGCGGCCAGAGCCGGCGAACATGGCCGTGGTTTTGCGGTAGTCGCCGATGAGGTCCGTACCCTCGCTTCAAAAACACAGGAATCTACCCAGGAAATTGAAACGGTAATTGAACAGCTTCAAACAGCAGCACGATCCGCAGTAAAAGTAATGGCAGAGGGTCAGGATCAGGCCAAAACAAGTGTAGAAAATGCTGAAAAAGCCGGCGTATCGCTACAGCTAATTACCGACCAGGTAGAAGAGATATCAAATATGAACAGCCAAATCGCTGTCGCTACAGAAGAGCAACAGCGTACCTCTGAAATGATTCAGGAAAATGTCAGCAACATGCGGAGCTCCGCAGAAGAGTTTGTTGATAGCTCGGATAAAGTGAGCGAATTAAGTGTGTCTCTCGATAAATTATCGCAGCAACTTCAAAGTGTCGGCGGTCAATTTAAAGTCTAGCTATGAATAGTTTTGACACCTAACGCACTTCTAACAGAATCCAGAATTCACCCTAAACTATAACCCTTTAGAACATAAAGTTTACAAAAGAAATAGGTATTTTATGACGAAAAGTACGATAGTAAAACAGATTTTTACGCAGCTAGGATCAGCCGCTGTAATTGCCAGCACTGCAGTTACATACAGCTATGCCGAGTCCACTCAAATTTCCGACGAAGTCGAAAACAGACTGAGTGTGATCGAAAGTAGACTGGATCAGGATGATTCAAGAGTCACCATTAACGGGTTTTTCTCCGCGTCTTTTATCACTCATGGTGATGACACCGCGGTTACTGATAACTGGGGTGGTGCAACCGATAAAAATGATTTTTCTGCACTGTCGAACGTTGGCATACAGATGATGTTTGATATCAATGATGAGATGACTATGGTCACGCAACTTGTCGCCCGTGGTGAAGAGGCCTGGAACCTTGAGGCCGAGTGGGCGTTTATCGCCTACGAAGCAACCGATGCGTTAACGCTTCGTTTTGGTCGCCAAAAAGGACCGCTCTATCTGTTGTCTGAGTACATTGAAGTGGGTTACGCCATGCCCTGGATTACAGCGCCGGATGAAGTATATGGCATCACCGGTGATAGCACCTATGATGGTATCGGAGCATTGTATACCTTTGCTATCGGTGACTGGGATACCACCATTCAGGCCCTGTACGCGAACAACTCCTTCTATTCAGACAACATAGGTGATGTTGACCTGAACGATTTTATCACCCTGAGTATTACCGGTGAAAGTGAGAACTGGACCTTAAGACTGTCCTATTCTGTGGTTTCAGGTGATATTCCAGCACTTGGCGGCGGAATTGTTCCCGCGAACGACAACACCGATATTTCCTACGCAAGTGCAGGTGCCAAATTCGACAACGGTGACTGGCTATTGATGTCGGAAGTGGTTTCTCTCGCTATTGACGGCCCGATGGCGGATACAGATTCTGCCTACTTCCTGGTCGGCTACCGATTTGGCAATGTGATGCCACATTTCACCTGGTCTCATATGAAAAACGGCGATCCCGGTGATCGTGATAGTTTAGGCCCCATATTTGGCCCCGCAATGGATGCGGCGCTGGTTGAGAATCAGACCACATACACCGCAGGCGTACGTTGGGACTTTATGGCCGGCGTTGCAGCCAAGTTTGAAGTCAGCCACGTCACAGATTTTGATGACACAAAAGGTCAGTTTAAAGCTGGCACCCTTAGCGACGACAGCGTAAACATCGTCAAATTTTCACTCGATAGCGTATTTTAAGGGCGGTATTAAAAATGAAGTTCAGTTTAAAACATATCGCAATAGCAACACTTTTTACCCTGTCAACCGGTGTAATGGCTGAGGTATCGGTCATTACTCACCCCAGTAACGGGGCTTCTATTGATGCAAAAGCCGTTTCCAAGATCTTTCTGGGTAAATCCAAAAAATTTCCTGGTGGGGTTGAGGCGGTTCCGATAGAGCAACCGAAAAGCGCCTCAGCACATCTTGAGTTTCACGAAAATGTAACTCACAAGAAGCCCTCGCAGCTTACTTCATATTGGTCGCGAAGAGTATTTACCGGAAAAGGCCAACCACCAAAAGAGGTTAGATCTGATGCGGAAGTAATCTCTCTCGTTTCCAGGAACCCCAATATGATTGGGTATGTAGACTCGTCTGCGGTAAACGATAGTGTAAAAGTAGTACTAACTGCTCCCTAGTTGCATTAACAGCAATGCCCCTTCGGTACGTGTAAGCGAAGGGGCATTGCAAGCGGGAGCAAGAACTGAAGAACCAGTTTATAGACTCATTTGTTTATGAACAGATCATCGCAGATTTAGTAGTACTGTATGCAATAACAGACTGCACTAAAGCTAGTTTTTATCATTGACGAATACATCGTCAGTTATTGAGTCAAACACTCAAACTAAAAAGGTAAAAATCGATGAATTTAATTAGAACTATTGCCACTGCATCTCTATGCACATTTTCCCTTTCCTGTTTAGCCGAACCTGAACTCAGAACCAACGCTTTCATAACAGCTGGTCTCAGCTATGTCGATTCTGAGATACCCTATGCGGGTACCGATGACAACCTCAGTGCAAACGATGTATCAAAGCTAGGGGTTCAATTTACATTTGACCCTGACATCGAAATACCCGTTACCTTCACGATGCAGTTGTTAACCAAAGGCCGAAATAACTGGGATGTCGAGGCTGAATGGGCCTACCTTTCCTATCAGGCCAGCGATAATTTGACGCTAAAAGTGGGCAAAGTGCTCGCGCCCTACTTTATGATTTCCCAGTCCATTAATGTCGGTATTACCTATCCATGGAGTATACCGCCAGAGGAAATTTATGGGCCAGCCAATATTCCGTTTACCTCAATAGCCGGTTTCGATTTAACCTATTCTGGGTATGTTGGCGACTACGGATACGCAGTCACCTTTTACAATGGTGAAAATGGCTTTACCGTACCGGCGTCGGGCCTTACCGTAGACGTTGATATGGACCGAAGCACGGGATTTGTACTGGAGGTGACGAATGACTACGGAATGCTTCGGTACAGTATTCATGACATCACCTTTACCGATAATCTAGCTACTGCCGCTGCTCCGCTTCCGGTACCAGACACCACCGATGGCGAAGTGTTGTTTACCACCTTCGGTGCTAAATTCGAATGGAATAATATTCTCGTAATGAGCGAATATGCGAAAAGAGCATTGAGCAATAGTATATTTCCAACTACAAAATCCTGGTATGTGACGACAGGTTATCGAATAGGTAAATATCTACCGACCATAACCTATAGTGAAATCGAAACCAGTAACAGTGACCTGAATCAAAGCCAAAACACAATAATGGCCAGCCTTGAAATCACTACAAGTGCATCGACGCGGCTCAACTTTGATCTAAGCCGCATAAGCCCAGATAATGGGTCAACCGGGCTTTTTGATACGCTCCCAGAGTCTTTTGGTGGTGATCCTGTTAAAGACACAACCAAATTCACAACTTCTTTTTCTATGGTGTACTAAGGAATTTTACTGCTAGTCAGTGAATTAAATAGCGGTTCAACCAATAGGTTGTTTACTGATATCAATATGACCATATTTAAATACGAATAGTATATTCGATGGAGAATACCTAATATGAAAACCAGCATAAAAAACTTTGTATTTGCGGCTATTCTGGCGATATCAACCGGTGCAACCGCCGAGATTTCGTTGATCATACACCCTGGTAACGACAGCGCTATTGATGCAAAAACCGCATCAAAAATATTTTTGGGGAAAGCCAAAAAGTTCCCAGGCGGTGGTGTAGCAGTGCCGATAGAACAACCCGCCGGAACCGCTGCCCATGAAGAGTTCAACTCGAACATAACCCATAAGACTGCAGCACAACTCAAATCTTATTGGTCGCGGATTGTCTTTACTGGAAAGGGTCAACCACCAAAAGTGGTCGACACAGATGCAGACGTCATCGCGCTGATTTCAAAAAACCCAAGCATGATTGGCTATGTAGAATCATCGGCCGTGAACAGTATGGTGAAAGTAGTACTGACAGCACCCTAGCTGTTTATCTGCTTACTAACAGGAATAAAAAAACGCGCTAAATGCGCGTTTTTTTATTCCTGTCGCTAACCTGTGACCTCAGCCTATTTTTTTCGCCTTATCATCTCCGGCAACATCATAAGCCCCCTCTCTTTTCCAAAGTTTTTACGCATGATGCGTGCATTTTTTCTGCCATCCGCTGTTTTATAGTAATCTTTGCGCTGTCCTATTTCACGGAATCCGTAAGAAAGATATAAGCCAAATGCAACGCTGTTTTCCACACTTACTTCCAGGAAAATCGTTTTTGCGCCAAGCTCCTCCGCCTCTTCAAGCAACATAGACAATAGTTCACGGCCGAAGCCAGCACCTTGATAGTCTGGGCACACTGCAATGTTCTGGATATGCCCCTCTCGAACCGCGCATGAAAGAACCCCAAATGCGACTATTTGCTCATCAATACATCCTACAAAGCAGTGGTAGCCACCATCAAAACAGTTTTGAAAAGAGCTTTTACTCCAGGGATGTTCACTCGCAACACGCTCAATTTCACTGACCTTATCGATATCATCGGGGCCCATCTGACGGATGATGAATTGAGCAAGTTGATTTGACGTAGCCAAAGAGGGTCACCTTGAGGGTAGATCAATAAATCCAGTCGTTTTTAACATTAACCATAATTTTTGTTTCGACACAGCCGATCGCATTATCTGTTGAAGTGAGTCCGCCAACAATACCTTCTCAGGTGGTGCGCGAGGATCAAATCGGTCAAATGCGGAACTGGTACCGAAGAACAGAGTAACAGTGGAATTTGTCTGCCTGCTCAATAGCGTTTCAACTTCATCACAACCCTTTGAATATGCGGCAGTCGCTTCGGAAAGTCCACCAATACCGATAGCCCTCAGGATACCTGAAAGTAAACGTTGTTGATCCGCCGGTATCGGCTCTTCATGGACGTCGGTTTCAACCACTACAGCGCAGCGATTCCCGAACTCAAAACAGCAATAGAATTGTTGGTTATCTTTGCCGGGCTTTATCGCTAGATCATCTTCGTCTGTCGATCCTGGAACTGGATCAATACTATCGTTCGAACAGACAGGGATTTCCGGTGCACCAGGAAAAAAAGAGCGATCAACTCTGGGAACCCAGGATTCAATTCCGAGTTGTTTCAAATATTGCTGATGGCGTGATGTGAGGTTCATTGCCCGTCAAAGCCCGCGTCAAATGCCTTCAGTCTGTGGATGAGCGCGTAGTTGATTGGATGTAAGCAAATTCAACGCATGGACATACGCTTTTGCGGATGCGATTACGATGTCGGTATCGGCACCTGAGCCGTTTGCAATCACACCATCTCTTTCCAGACGGACAGTGACTTCACCCTGGGAATCAGTACCCTGGGTAATGGCGTTAACGCTGTAAAGTTGAAGGTTTGAACCACTATTAACCATCGATTCAATCGCCTTAAAAGTTGCATCAACCGGGCCACTGCCGGGGGCACTGGCATCAAAAGGTTCGGACTTATGTAAAAGTTCAACCCTGGCCACCGGTACTTCTCCGGTTTTTGAGCAGACCTCCAGGCTCACCAATTGGTACTGCTCCTGTAGCTCGATGGTTTGGGTATCACTGACCAGCGCCTGGAGATCTTCATCATAAATTTCATGCTTTTTATCAGCAAGTTCTTTAAACTTTTTAAAGATTCGGTCGGATTCAACTCTAGATTCAAATTCAACTCCAAGTTCCTCAAGCCTTTTATAGAGCGCTCTTCGGCCAGAGTGTTTGCCGAGTACCAGACGGTTTGCACTCCAACCTACGTCCTCCGCTCGCATGATTTCGTATGTTTCTCGATGCTTGATCACACCATCCTGGTGAATGCCCGCCTCATGGGCGAACGCATTGGCACCAACAATCGCTTTGTTTGGCTGTACCGGAAATCCGGTAATGGTTGCGACCAGTCGAGAAATTGGCACAATTTGTTGTGTATCGATAGCCGTTGTGACGGGCAGTTGATCGTGCCGTGTCTTGACCGCCATTACAATCTCTTCGAGGGAGGCATTACCTGCACGCTCCCCCAACCCATTGATGGTGCACTCAACCTGACGGGCACCGTTTTGCACCGCAGCAAGCGAGTTCGCAACGGCCAATCCGAGGTCGTTATGGCAATGAACTGAAAAGATAGCCTGATCGGAATTCGGTACATTTTCGATAACCGATTTGATCATCGCACCATATTCTTCCGGTATTCCGTAACCTACCGTATCTGGCAGGTTTATGGTTGTTGCGCCCGCAGAGATAGAAGCTTCAATTATCCTACAGAGGTATTCAAATTCAGAACGACTGGCATCTTCGCAGGAAAACTCGACATCGTCGGTGTAGTTTCGCGCGTGCTTGATAGAACGAACAGCCTGATCCAGCACCTGATCTGGTGTGAGCTGTAGTTTGTATTTCATGTGAATCGGGGAGGTCGCAATGAACGTATGTATACGACTCGAATTCGCCTTCGAGAGTGCCTGGCCGGCACTTTCTATATCCTGAATCGCCGCACGCGCAAGGCTGCATACGGTACTGTCTTTAACAACACTGGCAACGGCCTGAACCGATTCGAAGTCACCCGGGCTGGCAATAGCGAATCCAGCCTCAATTACATCAACATTAAGTTTTTCCAGCGCTTTTGCAATGCGCACCTTTTCGTCACGAGTCATTGATGCGCCAGGGCTTTGCTCGCCATCCCGCAGGGTGGTATCAAAAATAATTAACTCGTTTCTCATTAACAACTCTCAGATAGCGTTTTTGGGGCCACAGAATTCAGTGATATAATCTGAATTATAACGTGCGTCTGAAACAATTATTAGCCGTACTTCAAATGATATCTACGCTCACCACATTTTTACATGAATTCCACGCCTCGCGACACCATCTATTCCTCCCCAAAAAAGACAGTTGAAGGTTTTACCTTCGACGAAGAGGTTGTTTCAGTATTTCCGGATATGATCGGTAGATCAGTTCCCGGATACAATACATCCATTGAGATGTTACCCATTCTCGCCGATCGCTATCTGCAAAAGGATAGTAATATCTATGATCTTGGTTGTTCGTTGGGGGCGTCCACGCTTCCGATAATGCCATGGGCCCGGCAGAGAAACTGCAACATAATTGCCGTGGATAACTCCACCGCGATGCTGGAAAAGTGCCGGCAAGTTATCAGCCAACATTCTGATCACAGCTCGGTTGAGCTGGTCTGTAATGATCTTTTGAATGTCGATTTTGACCGCAGTTCGATGACCATTATGAACTACACATTGCAGTTCGTACCGATTGAGCAGCGCTTGCGACTGCTCACCGATATCCAAAATGCCACTCTTTCCGGCGGTGTAGTTGTGCTATCCGAGAAAATCACCTTTCACGAGCCGCAGATAAATACCGACATGATCGAACTACATCAGGCATTCAAGGGTTCAAATGGTTACAGTGCGTTAGAGATAAGCCAAAAGCGAGCGGCTCTCGAAAACGTGCTGATTCCGGAACATTATTCAGTTCATCAGGAACGGCTTTACCATGCCGGTTTCTCCCGTGTTCAGGTGATCTGCCAGACCCTTAACTTTTGCACGATGCTGGCGATCAAATAGAGATGTACGATTTTTCTCTGCTCTACCGACAACTTGAAGATGTTGGGCTTGAGAGCTGGGTTACACCGCTTTCTCAGCAGATAACTAACAAACTAAACCCGTTGAACCATGGTGATCTGCCACGCTGGTATGACGCGTTAGATCAACTACCAGATATTCGACCTACCTCCATTGAACTGAACAGAAGCGCCGTCACAATCGGACAAGGCCAGGACGCCGGCCAGACAGATTTGCATACACTGATCGGTCTATTGAAAGAGTTTAAACCCTGGCGTAAAGGGCCCTTTGAGCTGTTCGGTATCGACATCAATACCGAATGGCGTTCAGACATGAAATGGAACCGGCTTGCGGATTCAATCGCGCCGTTGGCCGGGCGTACGGTACTTGATGTAGGTTGCGGAAACGGCTACCACATTCTGCGAATGATCGGTGAAGGTGCAAAGCTGGCTATTGGAATCGATCCGACACTGCTGTTCAATATGCAATTTCAGGCATTACAAAAATATATCAACAGTCAGTCGAGCTGGGTGATACCACTCGCACTCGAGGAGCTACCACAATCGGTCAATGCGTTTGATACGGTTTTTTCAATGGGCGTTTTATATCACCGCAGGTCCCCGATCGATCATCTCATCAAGCTCAAGGAACTGATTCGCCCCGGTGGAGAACTTGTTCTGGAAACGCTGGTTATTGAAGGGACAGAGCGGGACGTTCTCATACCATCGGGAAGATACGCCAAGATGAGAAATGTCTGGTTTATTCCATCAGGGGATGCGCTCAGACGAATGCTTGCGCGTTGCGGGTTTCGTGAGATCAAAAAAATCGATATTTCAGTGACAACCACTGCCGAACAACGGTCCACCGACTGGATGTCCTATGAGTCACTAACTGACTTTCTAGACCCACTCGATTCCTCAAAAACAATTGAAGGTCTTCCAGCGCCCAGAAGAGCAATCTATATAGCGAAAGCCTAAATGTAACCTTGTTAGAGTACTTGTGCCTGCGCATTTCCGCCCACAAAAAAGGGTGTTTACGAATCGAGCGAAGTAGCTCCTCCGTAAACACCCGTCTCTTTACTACGACACTTATTACGCGATTAACACTAGCGTCTACCCATTCGGCGCAGCGCGGCAGCGGTATAACCTTTCATACCTGCTACACCTGGCTGATCAAATTCATAGGGCTTCTCTTCATTTACTACACCACGGACGTAATAACGTTTCGCGAGTAGGTCGTATGTAGCGTATGCCTGTACCCAGTGCATAGTAGCATCCCAGAACAGTGTTCCAAACATATCCTGGGTACGCCACAACTCACCCTTTGTATCGTACATATCGTGAACCGAAACCTGCCAGCTGTCTTCATCACTGAAGAGAATACGTTTACCGTAGATATGACGCTGGCCTTCCCGAAGTTTACCTTCAATAACCCAGACCCTGTGTAGTTCCCAGCGAGTCCACTGCGGGTTAAGGTGACCCTTCTGAATCAGCTGGTCATAGGAGACCTCAGGTTGGTTCATATCAAAGTTGTTGTAAGGAATATACATCTCCTTTTTGCCCTTAAGCGTCCACTGAAAGCGCTCGTTAATGGCCCCGTTAATACCATCCACCTGATCCGATACAAATAATCCATCCGCAGATGCACTTGGGTTATCGTGCCCAACATCCGGTGCACGACGTACGCGACGTTGACCAGTGTAATATTTCCACACGATACGAGGGTGGTCAGACTGGTTTGCCGTCTCGTGCAGCAAGATGATCTCACCGGTCAAACGAGACGGGCTGTTAACCTTGGATGTATAGAAGAAGATAATATCGTCAGTTTTTCCGCCTTTTTTGAATTCAGGGTTGAAAAAGAAGTTAACTGTAATCGTGGTTTTAAAATAACTTCCATCTACCTGAGGCGCGAATCCTGCCTCATTCTGAATTACCCGCATACCGCCGCGCCAGCGAATTACGTGATTCCATACAGCCTCAACGCCTTCGTTGGGAATCGGGAATGGTGTGGATCCATGCATATTGAGAACGCCTGCGCCTCTGGGAGCGAGGGTAGCGTTAGTTGCATTATATTTTATATCGGCTTTGGCCTGGTCTGTTGCCATTGCCGTACGACGTGTTTTATAGATATTGAGATACTTGGTATCCGGCCACGCTTTGAGCATCGCAATCGTACCCGGCGCTAACTTATCCGCGTATTGATCGACATTGGATGCATTGATAGTGAACAACACCTTATCTTCAGGGAAAGGGTTTGTATAAGACATACCCGGTTTCCAGCCAGCCGGGATCTTGCTTTTATCAAACCCACCGGTGTAAGCCGGAATGGTCCCTTCAGCATTACCTGCTTTTTCCGCGCCGCTCCAGGTGAGCGTATCGCCGAGCTTGGCCACTTCATCCGCAGGTGCCTTCGCAACAGCCGTACCGGCTGCAAAACAGGATAAAGCTAAACTGCTTCCTGTTATTATTATTTTTTTATTAAGCTTCATAGTCTAGCCTCCGATAGCATCCTGCCTCTTCAAACCAAACATCGGCTTTCCAAAGTCGGACACAATTTTTATTGATTATCTGTAATAAGACCCTTTTTAATATTTTCGTAATACTGCCCCACCAATCGCCAAACAAGGCTACCTGGGAGGCTCCAACTAAACATCAGTAGAAGAGATCTTAACCGCGTTTCCATACTCGGAACCACGACCAAAATCACTCCTACTATCAGTCAGATATTCTGGTAATTAAATTACCGTCTACCCATGCGACGCAACGCCGATGGTGTATAGCTTTTCAAGCCCGCTTTACCGGGTTGATCAAATGTATACGGCTGCTCTTCATTGACGAGACCGCGAACATAATATCGTTTAGCAAGTAAGTCATAGGTAGCATAGCCCTGAACCCAGGACACGTTGGCATCCCAAAATACAGTTGTGAACATGTCCATGGTACGCCACAGGTTTCCCTTCATGTCATACATATCGTGAACAGCAACCTGCCAGCTATCTTCATCAATGTAGAGTACACGTGAACCATAAATGTGACGCTGACCCTCTTTCAATGTGCCTTTGACAGTCCACACCCGGTGTAGTTCCCAGCGCGCTGTTTTTGGATCAAGGTGAGCTTTCTTGAGCAGATCAGCATACTTCACTTCCGGCTGATTCATGTCAAAATTGTTGTAGGGGATATACATCTCCTGCTTACCTTCGATCTCCCACGAATAGCGTTCACTAACCGCACCGTTGATACCATCAACCTGATCCGATACGAATAATCCGTCCGCATCTGCACTCGGGCTATCATGCCCAACATCCGGTGCACGACGTACTCGACGTTGTCCGGTGTAGTACTTCCAGACAAGACGTGGGTGCTTAGACTGGTTAGCAGTCTCATGCAACAACAGTATTTCCCCTGCTAGTCGAGATGGGCTGTTTACCTTCGATACATAGAAGAAAATAATGTCATCCCGGTCTCCGCCCTGTTTAAATTCAGGGTTAAAAAACAGCGTAACTGTACGTGTTGCCTTGCTATAACTCCCATCTACCTGCGGAGCGAAGGTCGCTTCATTTTGAACCACACGCATACCACCGCGCCATCGAATTACGTGATTCCAAACTGCCTCTACACCCGACTCAGGAATCGGAAAAGGCAATGCGCCATGCATCTTTTCAGCACCTGCAGCACCTGGAGCAAGCACCGCGTGGGTTGCATTATATTTTGCATCCGCCGCTGCCTGTTCGTTATACCCGGAAGTACGACGGGTTTCGTAAATATTCAAATAATAGGTATCCGGATAGGCTTTAATCATCGCGACTGTACCGGTCGCTAACTTATCCTTATATTGATCAACGTTAGATGCGTTGATAGTAGATAGTATTTTGTCTTCTGGAAACGGATTGGTGTAAGGCATTCCCGATTCCCAGCCAGAGGGAATCAAACTCGCATCAAAACCACCCGCATATGCAGGAATAGTTCCCTCTGCATTTCCCGCTTTCTCTGCACCGCTCCAGGTCAAATTATCACCTAGTTGAGCAGCTTTCTCCTCAGATACTTTTGCAACCACTGTACCGGCAGCAAAACAGGATAAAAGCAAACTACTTCCTGCTATAGCTGAAACTCTTTTTAACATTCTATTAACTCTCCAGACGAGTAATACAAAAACACTCTCGCCGACTACTGTTTAATTTTTGTATCGACCAGAAAATTGGCGATACACATACGTTGAACATTTAGCATTAAATCAATCATCCTCTGGTACAAATGAATCGAGGCTGGTTTTAATAGCCCCGATCCATCGGCTTCAGGAAAAATCACTCAATACCCTTAAGTACTCAATATATCGATTACAAAGACCAGGAATAGGTAAGAGACATAAAGTCCTTATCATATTTGTCAGATCCATTCGGGTCATCAGACGCTATAAAGTCAGTGTACTTCAAAGTAACAATATGAACCGTTCTAAAATCCGCTTTAAGCGATGCGGTGTAGCTTCTACGGCCTTCACGATAAGACGCGATACCAGCGGGTGATGTGCCATTTACATGATGCGACCAGCTAATGCCGGGGGTTAAGTTAACGCCAGCAAATACGTTAAAATAATTGACATTAAAGACTAAGTTATAACCCCAGGCGGTGTTGGTAGCAGCATCAAATGCTGGAACCAGGGCAGGATTTTGATTCGCATCCAAGCCAACAACCATTGTATTGGTATCGAAGTCAGCGTGACTCACCGTAACTTCACCCACAAGCGCACCGGAATCGCCGCCAAGCAGCCCGCTCAACACCTTGGTAGCCGTTAGGGATGATTGATACGTATCACCGTAAGCATGATCTACTGTTGGTGTCCCTGGACCATCAGCACCTGAACCGGTAAGCGCTTGCCCTAACAAACCTCCTTCCCCGTAGCTGATATACATATCGGGACGATACGCAAGCTCCCACTGCCAGGAAATTTTAGCTTTCTGGGTACTGGCGCTTATACCCCAGAGATCCAGACCTTCGTTATATCTCAGACCGTAACGTACGCTACTCAAACTTTGAGGAGCAGGTGTGAAATTAGAGGCTACTGTATATACACTTGGTGCCGTATCGTTATATT
>JAHRWD010000083.1 GCA_019090315.1 Pseudomonadales bacterium | reverse complement strand
GTTTTTCGGGGCTGAGTATATCGTGGCATTCGCCACCACCTAAATGATTAGAAGGTGTCCACTAAAGCGGGGGAAGATTAATTGCCACTCATTGAGCTTGTTATGCCATCGCTAAAACTGTTGTCCTCGAGTGAGTCAAAATCCTTTTTAACTGCTGTAAAGAGTATTGTATACGCAGATCAAAAAATTACGTTTTTTGAATTTGTGATGCTCACGATATTGGAGCAGCATTTACAGGATAAGCCGGGCCGTGCAGATAAGATAAAGTACCGCTCTTTCAAAGCGGTTATCGATGATATTTATCTGATATTGTCTGTACTGGTTCACCAAAGCAAACAGTCGAGGGAAAGAAAGGAGAGTAGCTTTAACCGCTGTATTGCATCCTTCACTCAAAGCCCTCTCACTATTCTTTCTATGAACGAGGTTAGTTTTAGAAAAATCAGCCAGTCTTTGGGTAGGCTTAATTTATTATCCTTTTTGCTAAAGAAGTGTGTCCTTGAAGCATTTGCAGATTCAGTGCTGGATGATGGCATTATCATGCCGGGGGAAGCCGAACTTCTTAGAGCCATATCAGAAAGTATGGGCTGCCCGATGCCGCCATTGCTACCGGATTCATTCAAAAGCCCATAGTATTTCAATAAGCTCGCACCGTAACCGTACGAGCATCCAAAAAAATCTATATCAATTCTGAGTGGTAAATTTGATGTTTATTTTCAGCATGGGTAAATTACCTATGCTGAAAATAGCGATGGATGTTGTAAAACATTCATCTCCTTGAATATAGAGCCCTGACCCTTACAAGCGATATACGGGTTGCCTGTTTCTTCCCCTGATGGATACTGAACTGATGATTACGTTAAAGCATTCTCGAACGCTAGCCCTTGCTCTGGTTGTATTTCTTCTTTCTGTAACAGCCGTCACTAACAGCTACGGCGAATCTCAGTCGGCACAGGCTAAACGGCTTGCCGATCAGATTATTATTGTCGATACCCATATTGATGCACCTTTTCGCTTAACCCGCGATTATCAGGATTTAACCCACGAAACACCGAGAGGAGAGTTTAATTTCGCCAAAGCTAAAAAGGGTGGGCTTGATGTGGCCTTTATGTCGATTTACATTCCTGCCAAATATCAAACCGAAGGCGGGGCCAGGAAGTTAGCGAATCAGCTTATTGATTCGGTTGAAGCGATGGTAGGGCGTGCCCCGGAGTCCTTTGCGCTGGGCCTTAATGTGCAGCAAGTTCGCGATAATCACAAAAATGGATTGGTCAGCCTGGCGATGGGTATTGAAAACGGCGCGGCGATTGAGGGGGAGCTGAGCAACGTTGAATATTTTTATGATCGTGGCGTGCGCTACATTACCTTGACCCACGGAAAGGCGAATCTGATCTCCGATTCATCCTACGATGATAACCGGCCCTGGGGTGGCATTAGCCAGTTCGGAAAAGAGGTGATCGCGGAGATGAATCGTCTTGGCATGATGATCGATATTTCGCATCTGTCGGATCAGGCCGCGTTGCAAGCGGTTGAACTCAGTGCAGTGCCGGTGGTGGCAACCCACTCGTCGATACGGAAATTTATTCCCGGTTTTGAACGCAATATGGACGATGCGCTGTTGAAGGCAATGGCAAAAAAAGGCGGCGTGATCCAGATTAATTTCGGATCAACCTTTGTAGACAACGATGCACGAAACTGGCAAACCGAATATGTTTCGCTGTTTAAAGCCCATTTAGCCGAAAACAAACTCGACCGTTTTAGCGCCGAAGCCAAACAGTTTACCGCTGATTACCGTACGAAAAAGCCTTTCCCCTATGCGCCGATTGAGCGGGTGGTTGATCATATTGATCATGTCAGGGATGTGGTGGGTATAGAACATGTTGGTTTCGGGTCGGATTTTGACGGAGTCGGCAATACGCTACCAGACGGACTGAAAACCGTTGAAGATTATCCCGCATTGATTGAGGCATTGTTACGCCGCGGTTATTCCGAAACCGAGATCGCACAGATTGCATCCGGTAATCTGTTGCGTGTATGGCAAGCTGCTGAAGATTTTTCTAACCAGCAATAGCGGAAACGTTTTCTGTGGATATCAATAAGATCTACCTCTCTGCAAACGAGTTACTCGAAGATAGTTTTCAACTGGCCGAGAACATTCACCAGAGTGGATTTAACCCCGATTTTGTCATTGGCATCTGGCGTGGCGGCGCGCCGGTAGGGGTTTATGTGCAGGAATATCTGGCGTTTGTTGGTATTTCTACCGAGCATTTCTCAATCCATACCCGCTCCTACACCGGCATCAACCAGCAAGCAGAAGTTAAGGTGCAGGGTCTGGATTATTTGATTAGCCAGATCAACTCAGGTGCTAATATTTTACTGGTGGACGATGTATTTGATACCGGCCGCACTATCGAAGCAATTATGGCTGAGCTAGCCGTGCTATCCAAACCGATCAATATCAACACCTATAACATCAAAGTAGCCTGCCCCTGGTACAAACCTCGCCGAAATTTGACCAGGCTAACTCCAGATTTCTATCTGCATGAGACCAGTGACTGGCTGGTATTCCCCCATGAATTAGTGGGATTAACGATGGAAGAGATCCGAGCGGGAAAAGGTCAGCAGGGCGAATGGTTAGCGCAGAAAACGTCCAAAATATAACCATTCAAGCGGCAATCAAGCGCCCTGCCTTAGCTAAATCACTTCGATTACACACCATTCTTTCTATATAGATGTTGCTATGCCTCTTGCGCGGCTGGATCAAACGATTAGAATATTCTGTTCGATTCACAATAATTAATAAAAGGGACCGCAAATGGCAAACTTAGACACATTCAAATCCGAAGCGACGGCATGGTTGGAGGAGAATTGTCCTGCCAGCATGCGCAAACATGGCGGTGGTGCAGACGCCGAGTTTACCCGTAAAAAGCGTTCAGGTGACTCGCTGTTATGGCTTGACCGCTGCGCTGAAAAAGGCTGGATTGCGCCCTCATGGCCGACAGAATATGGCGGCGGCGGGCTCAGCACCGAAGAGCATGTTGCACTGGTAGGCATCATGAAAAAGATGAATATCCCCGCACCTCTTGGTG
>JAHRWD010000082.1 GCA_019090315.1 Pseudomonadales bacterium | reverse complement strand
TTTTGGTCCCCTCGCAACGATAGGTTGTGAACTCCGCCAGGCCCGGAAGGGAGCAACGGTAGCAATTGATTCGTGTGCCGGGGTGTGGCTGATAGGGGTCGCTTCCAGTTTTCCGTTCGCTATTCTGCGCTGCACGGTTTTTGGTTGCAGCCTACCCTTTGCGAGTTACCCCGTATGACGTATCAGGTTCTGGCTCGTAAGTGGCGTCCTCGCAATTTTTCTGAAACCGTTGGTCAGGAGCTAGCCATTCGTGCGCTGGTTAATGCCCTGGATAATCAACGCCTGCATCACGCGTATCTATTCACCGGAACCCGCGGCGTAGGCAAAACTACCATTGCCCGGGTACTGGCTAAATGTCTGAATTGTGAGAAGGGCATAACCTCTCAGCCCTGCGGCGAATGTTCTGCTTGTGTCAGCATTGCCGAGGGTCGATTTGTTGATCTGATTGAAGTAGATGCAGCCTCCCGTACCAAGGTTGAGGATACCCGCGAGCTGCTTGAAAATGTCCAGTACGCGCCTACTTCCGGTCGCTATAAAGTGTACCTGATCGATGAGGTACACATGCTCTCCAACCATAGTTTTAACGCATTGTTAAAAACGTTGGAAGAGCCACCACCCCATGTCATGTTTCTGTTTGCGACCACCGATCCGAAAAAACTTCCGGTCACTATCCTGTCCCGTTGTCTTCAGTTTAATCTCAAGCGAATTACCCCTGAAACCATTGCGGCTCAGTTGAAATTGGTACTTGAGCAGGAGCAGATCAAATATGATGATGCCGCTCTGAAGCTGTTATCCCGTGCTGCTGATGGAAGTATGCGTGATGCGCTTAGTCTTACCGATCAGGCCATCGCATTTGGTGGCGGTGCGGTAGGTGATGAAGATGTTCGTACCATGCTGGGTACCATCGATAAGGATGTAGTACGCAACCTGCTGGAAGCACTGCTAGCTCAGGATGCAGAGACACTACTGAATATTGTCCAGAAGGTGTCCGAGCACACTTCGGATTATGCCGGTTTGCTGGCCGATCTGATCAGCTGGCTGCATCAGGTTTCAGTGGCCCAGATGGTGCCCGGTGCTATTGATGAAAACCAGTGGGAACCGGAAGCAATTCTGGATCTGGCACAGCGGGTGAGTACTGAAGACCTCCAGCTGTATTATCAGATTGCACTGACCGGCAGACGTGATCTGCCCGATGCACCGGATATGAAAAATGCGCTGGAGATGGTTTTGCTACGTATGTTGGCGTTTCGACCAGCGAGTGGTGAGCCGGCAAAAAAACCTGATGTGAATAGTTCGAATAATCTGAAACCTGTTGAAATAGTTAGAGAAAATATAAGTAATCAAGACTTGCCGGTATCTGTAAATGAGAGGGTTGGTGCTGCTGTTCCTTCAAGTCCGGCTCAGGGCGGTGGTATTCAGTCTGCTCGTCAGGCGCTTGCAAACAGCACTGCAGCGAACAGCAGACCAGCAGAAATATCTAAACCTGTTACGGCTCAACCGATAAATTCGCCGCAGCCAATCCCGATTCAAAAGGCAGAGCCTGCGATGGCAATTCAGCCGGAGGCTGCTGCGCCAGAAATAGCGATGAAGGAAGCGCCCACTAAAAATGCTGGTTCACAGTTTGATCAGGACTGGTTCGAAACAGTAGAGCGGATTCCGCTACAGGGTATCAGCCGTATGTTGGCGATCAACAGCGCACTGGAATCCAGAACTGAAGATAGTTTCTTTTTGCTGCTGGATAAAAGTCATGCGACTTTTCTGAATCCCGAAAATGAGCAACGAATTGCTGCTGCACTCTCGAAGCTGATTGATAAAAATATTCAGGTTCAGTACAAGGTGCTGGACTCTCTGAAGGCCTATCAAACCCCTTCACAAATTCAGCTGGCTAACCAGGCAGCACGTCAGGCTCTGGCGGTTGAACAAATCGAACAGGACCCCAATGTACAGCAGATGGTGAATCAGTTTGCTGGCAAAATTAATTACGACTCTATCGAGCCATTAGATCCATAAGAATAGGGATAGAAGAGGTATGAAATGTTAAAAAATGGTATGGGCGATATGCTCAAGCAAGCCAAAAAAATGCAGGAAGATATGCAAGCAGCACAGGAAAAGCTGGCCAATGCTGAAGTAATCGGCGAGTCCGGTGCCGGCCTTGTTCGTGTTGTGATGACCGGTCGCCATGACGTTAAAAAAGTCGAGATCGATTCGGATCTAATGAGCGAATCAAAGGATATGCTGGAAGATCTTCTGGCCGCAGCGGTAAACGATGCGGTACGTAAAGTTGAAGATAAGAACAAAGAGATGTTGTCCGGTTTGACCGGTGGGTTGCAGATGCCCGCTGGTTTTAAAATGCCATTTTGATGGCTGTCTCATTATTATCGTCAAACTGCTTCCCCGCCTGTGATTGAATCATGTTGTTAAGCCCAAAAACAGATCAGCTCATTAAAGCGCTGCAGGTATTGCCCGGCGTTGGCCCTAAAAGTGCCCAGCGAATGGTGCTGCATCTGCTTGAGCGAAACCGGCCGGGAGGGCTGCAGCTGGCAGCCGCTGTTCAGGATTGTATGCAGAGCGTTGATCATTGCGAGCGTTGCAGAGTATTCACCGAGGAGCCGATCTGTCGCTTATGCAAGGATTCGCGCCGTAATGCCAAAATCCTGTGCATCGTCGAAGCACCGGGTGACCTGATGGCGGTTGAGCAGGCGGGCAGCTACGATGGTCGCTATTTTGTATTGATGGGTCGTTTGTCACCAATTGATGGCATCGGGCCCGCTGAAATTGGTATTCCCCAGCTGCTTAACATCATCGAAGAAGACGCGGTGACCGAAGTGATTCTCGCAACCGGATCAACGGTAGAAGGTGAGGCCACGGCCTACTATATCTCCGAACAACTTAAAAATAGGCCGGTACAGGTTTCCAGAATTGCCCACGGTATTCCGATGGGCGGTGAACTTGAATACGTGGATGGCAATACTCTGGCCCATGCATTAGCAGGCCGACAGGTAATCGATAATGACTGAAAAATTGAACTCTGAAACGCCGGAGCAAGTGGCATCAGAATATGCGGCGCCAGAACGGGTTGAAGCGGAGCTGGTAACCGACCAGGCTCGGCTGGCTGAATTGGCGGAGCAGTGGTCGCAATGTGATTGTATAGCCCTTGATACCGAATTTGTTCGTACCCGGACCTTTTACGCAATACCAGGGCTGGTACAGATTCATGATGGTGAAAATGGTTACCTGATTGATCCCGTCGCAATCCCCGATTTCTCTGATCTGGTGGATCTGTTTGAAAACCCGAAGGTCACCAAAATTTTGCACGCCTGTTCTGAGGATCTGGAGATCTTCGATCAGCTGGTAGGCATGGTGCCCACTCCGCTGTTTGATACCCAGGTAGCTGCGGCGTTTTTGGGCAAAGGGTACTCCCTTGGTTACCGTGGGCTGATCGAAGATATGTTTGGTGTGAGCATTCCAAAAGAGGAGACTCGCTCAAACTGGGTTCAGCGGCCATTAACCGATGCTCAGCTCGACTACGCGGTGCTGGATGTAGTTTATCTCCCTGAAGTATATCGGCGCTTCAATGAGGCGCTGCAGGCACAGGGGAAGTCCGAGTGGTTTAAGGCAGAAATGACGAGGATTACCCAGGCGCGCAACTGGATTCCTGATCCTGAAAACGCGTACCTGAAAATTAAAACCGCCTGGAAACTGGATCAAAAGGGTCTGGAGCTATTACAGCAACTGGCGGCCTGGCGTGAGGAAAAAGCGGTATCCGAGGATAAGCCTCGCTCCTTTGTATTGAAAGATGGCCAGCTGATGGCGATAGCTAAAATGCAGCCTGGTAGCTTTAAGGAGCTTGAAACCATCGATGATATTCACCATGGCGCATTGAATCGTTATGGCGATGAGCTTTTGGATATGGTGCGATCGGGGGATAAGGATTCAGCCCGTGAACCGATAAAATCACCTCTGGCTCCTCTCAGGGGGCAGGCTTCAGTCTGCTACAAGGAGCTTGGTAAGATTGTTAGAAGTGTGGCGGAAGGTATTGATATTGCTTCAGAAGTTCTCGCTACCCGTAAGGATCTTGAAGCACTGATCAGTAACTACATGAGTACATCCAAAGCACCGTTACCCGAGAGTTTATCGGGCTGGAAGGCTCCGCTGCTGGAAGAGCCATTATTAAAATGTGCTGAAGGTTACCTGAGCCCAGATTAACTATTTAGACCAATCCACGGGGCAGGTCGAGATATCCCGCTAATTCAAAACTGTTTGTATATCGAGTGAAATTCCTTTGAGCGAAGCGTTTAAACCACTGATTATTTCAATCTTCAAAAGTACCCGAAAAGATGAGATGTATCTCTACGTTGAAAAATCCAGAGGTACCGCGGATGTGCCGGACGCGCTGAAGGAGATGTTTGGTCCGACTGAGCTGGCGATGACCATGCTACTTAAAGCGGATCAGAAATTGGCTAGAGCCGATACGGATAAAGTAATGTCCGCTATTCGCGCCGAAGGGTATTATCTTCAGATGCCTCCCAAAATCGAGAGCATGTTGCAGCCACCGGAATAGTGCTGGGAGGGATCTCGGCGTGATAGCCGCTAGATAAAAACAAATACCACTTTCAGGTGTGGCGCTTAATGTCGCGATAAAAGTTTTCGTGAGAGCCAAGCGCCATCAATTCAAGCGTCAGGGTTCCATCATTGAAGCTATATCCCAGTAACCTGAGTTGTTTGTTCATCTTGAACTTGTGTACACGCAGGAAAGCCAAATCACCTTTTTTTTGCACCCCAAGTGCAGGGTTCTCCATTAAGCTCTGAATGGCAACATCAAGCTGTTTTTTCTGGTTGGGCTTTAGCTTCTTAACGGCTTTTTTGAATGTGGGGGTTTGTAATACAACGGTTGCCTTAACCAAAGTTGTATTCCTCTAACTCGCCAGCTTTGTGTTCAGCCTCGGCAATAATGGCCTGCCTGACAAATTCATAAGGTAGATCGGGATTATCTTCCATTATTTTGCCGATTTTTGCCCAATGTTCGATTTGTTTAGGCGGTGTCCTGTGAAGTGCTTTGGCCATAATAGTTGCTTTATCGATGAGCTCCTGGTCCAGGCGTATGCTTGTTGTGGCCATGTTTAATCCTCGGTGCTGGTATGTGTGTAATTAATTGTAGCAATATGCCACAAATCCGACAAATTGTAACAGGGTGTTATGTAAGGAAAATGTAAAGTAGGCGCTATTATGCGAGATATCATCGGAGTAGAATCGCTCTGGCGCAATGAGCTCCACATCAATATAAATTCTGAATCGTAGACTATGGAACAACCCTTCTGGAAAACCAAAACCCTTGATCAGCTGAATTCTGCTGAGTGGGAATCGATATGCGACAACTGTGGCCAGTGTTGTCTGCAGAAGCTTGAAGATGAAGATACCGGTGATATTGCGATTACCACGATCGTTTGTCGTTATAGCGATCCGCAAACCTGTCGCTGTAACGAATATGAAAATCGCGTTGTCAAAGTTCCGCAATGCCTGCAGCTAACTCCCGAGCTGGTGCGTGAGTTAAAATGGTTGCCCCGAACCTGTTCATACAAGGTATTGGAGCAGACCGGTGAGCTAGCGGATTGGCATCCACTGGTCTGCGGGTCAACTGAGGGTGTTCATGAAACCGGTCACTCGGTGCAAGGGCAGTCGATCTCGGAAGATCTGGTGAGTGAAGATTCGTGGGAAGAGCATATTATTGACTGGGTGGAATTATGATTGGTTTTGGTGGTTATCTGGCGGGCTGGGCGCTCTATATACTGGCCGTTTTCGGGCTCTATTACTTCTCTCTGAGGTTTATAGGAAGATGGCGTAATCTCTTGTTTTTTAAGTTGTTATGTTCGTTTGGTGCGGCGCTCCTGTTAGCGCCCTGGCATATTCAAACAGCAGAGCTGGATTACTGGGTGCCCGCTGCGGTAGCCGGTTTTATTGATGGGGTTTCCAATTCCCCTGACGCAGTAGTTGAGTACCTGATACCGATAGCTCTAATGTCGGCTCTGTTCTGGTTGATTACGATTACCAGGCACTTTATAAAGAAACGAAAAGGTAACTATTCAGCTCACCCCTAAAATCCATCATTTCCGCGTTGAAAAATGATCATTTACACTTGTAAACTCACATTTTTCGCCTTGAACTGGCGAATTTCAGGGGCAATCTGAATAGTTACCGGCGCACTTATTACGGTGCTGAATAGTTATAAAAAACCTCAGGCGGACCTCAACCCTCCCGTGGCTGGCTCGGAATCAGTTTAACCGTTGAGCTGCTACGCGCCACTTCTACTTCCGCTTCGTTAAACAAACTTGCTTCAGTGTAAGCGATTGATCGCCCCATCCGGATGACTCGCCCGACACCGCGAAACTTCCCCGGATTGGATGCGGCCAGAAAACTCACCTTCAGCTCAAGCGTTGATGCACTTTTTGTCAGCCCTGAATGGGTCGATGCAGCGTGAGCCATACAGGCATCCAGCATCGCCGATACATACCCGCCCTGTACGATCACCTTCGAGTGGCAAAACTCTTCGCCGATAGTAAATGACATCCGTACTTCACCGGCTTTCTGGTCGATCTCGATAATATCGGCATCAAGCAGTTTGAGAGCGGGAGGGGCATGCTTGCGGATTAGTAGCGTCATTTCATCATTGGTCATGGCTGGAACCTTTATTTGTAATATTATGGTTGGGTTTGTTGTCTACCAAGAACTGAATCTAAAGTACAAAACCGGCTAGAGACTGTCAAACCGATATGACACCGCTGGCTATCCAATAGAAGAGAACTGTTATGAGTGAGTATGATTTCGACCTGTTTGTGATTGGTGCCGGTTCCGGTGGTGTACGGGCCAGCCGGATTGCCGCTAGCCTTGGGGCAAAGGTAGCCGTAGCCGAAGATCGATACCCCGGCGGCACCTGCGTTAACGTTGGCTGCGTACCCAAGAAGCTATTCGTGTATGCATCGCACTATGCAGAAGATATGCACGATGCCGCAGGTTATGGCTGGAAGGTTCAGCCGCCTGAGTTTGACTGGAATACATTGCGGGACAATAAAAATCGTGAGATTGATCGGCTACAGGGCATTTACCGAAACCTGCTCAGCAACGCCGGCGCCAAATTGATTGATGGCCGCGCAACGATCCTTGGCCCCCATAAAATCGAAGTGAACGGTGAAACCTATAGTGCCGAGCGAATACTGATCGCGACCGGTGGCTGGCCCTTTATCCCTGAATTTCCAGGCCGTGAGCATGTGATCAGCTCCAATGAAGTATTCTATCTCGATACCTTCCCAAAGCGGGCGTTGGTGGTTGGCGGTGGTTATATTGCAGTTGAATTCGCGGGGATATTCAATGGCCTGGGTGCAGAAACCCATCAGCTCTATCGTGGGCCACTTTTCCTGCGGGGGTTTGATACTGACGTACAATCCTTCGTTGCAGAGGAGTTACAGAAGAAGGGTATCAACCTCCATTTTAATGCCGATATCGAGCGGGTCGAAAAAAACAGCGATGGCACCTTAACGGCCCATCTCAACAATGGCGAACAGCTAGTTGTCGATACCATTCTGTACGCAACAGGCCGTCGGCCTTTAACTGAAAATTTGGGTCTCGATTCGGTCAATGTCACGTTAAATGACAACGGCACGATTCAGGCAGATGATCAGTTTCAGACCAGCGAGCCATCCATCTATGCGATTGGAGATGTGATTGGTACGCCAGCGCTCACACCTGTAGCGTTGGAGCAGGGTACGACATTGGCCAAAAACATCTATACCGGCACAAGTGATACCGTCGATTACAGCAACATTCCAACCGCAGTATTCTGTCAGCCTAATATCGGCACCGTCGGTTTGAGTGAGCAACAAGCGCGGGAAGAGTTCGGCGATATTGATGTCTACCGATCAACCTTTACCCATATGAAACATACGCTTAGCGGTGGTAATGAGAAAACACTGATGAAGATATTAGTGGATAAAAAGAGCGATCGAGTAGTCGGCATGCATATGGTTGGCGCAGAAGCAGGGGAGATCATTCAGGGTTTGGCCGCAGCCATGAAAATGGGAATTACCAAGAAGGTGCTGGATAGCACGATTGGTATTCACCCAACCGCTGCGGAAGAGTTTGTAACGATGCGGGAACCGGTTTAGCGAAAACTGTGGCGCGCTGCGTACAGCCCTTTAGGGCGATAAACTTGCTAGTTATCACTTTTAGTACCATGTGTAAAAAGAAGGTACTTGGGAGCGGAACCTGTGAACAAGACACTCCCCGAGATGTGACTTAGAACTAATCCAATAACAACACCGAACAACATCATTAGCTCAAAAGGCTCTATGAACATAATAAAGCAAACAAGCAATACTTCGAGCAGAGAAAAAAAGAAGAGAAAACCAGCACAAAACCGATAAAATGGTTTAACTTTTGCTACTTCATTTCTCGTGGGATATTCCATTACATCCTTTCTCTAATGGCAACTAGCTCATGAATTTCTAGCCAGAACTGTTCTCAGACATATACTTCCAGCGATTCATAATGTCGCAAAACAGTTCGGCGGTTTTAACCGCGTCATATTTGGCGCTGTGGGCCTTGTCGTTATCAAACTCAATTCCAGCTTCGATGCAGGATTTGGCTAACACGGTTTGGCCGTAGGCCAGTGCCGCTAAGGATACTGTATCGAACATTGAAAACGGGTGAAATGGATTACGTTTGATATTGCAGCGATCAGCAGCAGCAAAAAGGAAGTTGTGATCAAATGCGGCATTGTGGCCGACCAATACAGCCCGGCTGCAGTTATTGAATTTCTTGGCCTGGCGGATCTCCGTAAACAGCTCCGGCAGGGCATCCTCTTCGATCTCCGCCATCCTGAAGGGATGAAAGGGGTCAATACCGGTGAACTCCAGTGCCGACTCTTCAATGTTAGCGCCGGGAAATGGTTCGATTCGATAGAATAGTGTCTTGTCCGGGTACAGCTCACCCTTGCTGTTCATGGCAATGATGACCGCCCCCACTTCAAGCAGGGCATCTCGTTTGTGATTAAAACCACCGGTTTCAACATCAACTACAACGGGTAAAAACCCCCGGAAACGGTCGTTGATGGGAATTGGATTATCGCTGCTCAAGAGGTGTCCTTAGTTAACTGAAAAGCTAACTGAAAAGTTAAATAGATAAGCTAATTAAAAAATCGGATGCCGAATCCTACCCGAATCCGAGCCTTTCCTAAAGTACCTCTACCCAGATCCATTTCTATGGGGGTCAAAGCGGTAGAGAAGTCTAAAGGTTTTTGGTCAGCAGCCGATTCAGTAATTAGTGAATAAGCTAACCTGATTCGATTCCTCTGGAGCCCGATGAAAATACCGATGTTGAAACCCTTTTTACTCACCATGCTTTTGAGTGTTGTGACTGCTTTTGCACATGCATCAAGCTGGCAGCCACGGGTCGACGATGCCGTATGGGAAGTATCAAGCTCGATATTTGAGTGTCGGCTGGTTCAACCCATACCACGCTACGGTCAGGCGGTATTCGATACCAGAGCAGGGGAAAGCCCCCGGTTTTATCTTGATCCCGAAAAAAACCTTATGGAGGGAGGGGAGGCCAATATCCGACTGGAAGCACCAGCGTGGAAACGCGGAGAGCAGCAACGCCATTTTGGTTCCGTAACCGTCAACAAAACTGGTTATCGTGGATATCCGGTAGTGCTGGATGAAAAAATGTCAGATCAGTTGCTCTCTGAGCTTGCTCTGGGTTATGCACCTATTTTTAGCCGCTCTTCGAACTATTCCGATGCCGACAATATTCAGGTTGGCCTGTTACCGGTTAACTTTAAGAGGGCATTTCAGGATTATCGGCGTTGCCTTGTGGGCCTATTGCCGGCAAATTTCGAACAAATATCACGCTCAAAAGTTCATTTTGACACGGGTAAATACAACCTTAACGAAGATGCCCGGGTGCTGCTGGACTTGATCGCCGTCTATATGAAAGGTGATGTTTCGGTAAATGAAGTCTATATCGATGGCTATACCGATAGTGTCGGCCGTAAGATCAGCAATATCGAGTTATCCAAAAAACGTTCAGAAACCGTATTGGATTACCTGGTCGATGCGGGTATTTCAGATGATTTGGTGATTACCCGATACCACGGTCAATTGTACCCATTGGCCAAAAATAATAGCGATGTAAACCGTGCCAAAAACCGTCGGGTTACCATTCGACTAGATCGAGTGTCGATTGAAGATCTGGCGGAGGAAGAAGAGGTGGACGATCTCACGGAGTTGGATGAGGAGCCCCAGGAAGATCTCAGCGGAGATGTTTAATCCATCAAGACCCCCATCGGCTTTCTGCCAGCATACGGCCAGTTTTCACGTCTACACGAATATCCCGGCCTGAACAAAACTTGTTCAGGCACACCAGATCCCTTCCACTAGTTAAAAGATCTTCATATACCCCTACAAAGGCTGATATCTGTCGGCCAATTCTATAAAATGCCCCCTTTGTTTTAGTTCCGTTATTCGTTCAAGTTTTAGGGAAGGGGATACCTCCATGTCAGATATCAACAAAGTCGTGCTCGCTTATTCAGGTGGGCTGGATACCTCCGTAATCGTCAGATGGTTACAGGATACCTACGATTGTGAAGTAGTTACCTTCACCGCAGATATCGGCCAGGGGGAAGAGGTAGAACCGGCCCGCGCCAAAGCAGAAGCGATGGGCATCAAAGAGATCTATATCGAAGACCTCTGTGAAGAATATGTAGCGGATTTTGTATTCCCGATGTTCCGCGCCAACACCATCTATGAAGGTGAATACCTGCTTGGAACCTCCATTGCCAGGCCGTTAATCGCCAAGCGACTGGTTGAGATTGCCGAACAAACCAATGCAGATGCGATCTCCCACGGTGCAACCGGAAAAGGTAATGATCAGGTTCGATTCGAACTGGGGGCCTACGCGCTGAAACCGGGTATCCAGGTGATTGCACCCTGGCGCGAATGGGATCTCACCTCAAGAGATACGTTGCTCGCTTACTGTGCCGAGCGAGATATCCCGGTCGAGAAAAAACGCGGTAAAAAATCCCCCTACTCAATGGATGCCAACCTGCTCCATATTTCCTATGAAGGGGATATTCTCGAAGATCCATGGGCAGAGCCAGAGGAGTCCATGTGGCTCTGGTCTGTTTCGCCGGAAGATGCACCTGATCAAGCAACCTATATGGATATCACTTTTGCCAACGGCGACCCGGTTGCGATTGATGGCAAACCGATGACCCCTGCTGTGTTGCTTAAGCATCTCAACAAAGTGGGCGGTGATAATGGTATTGGCCGAACCGATATCGTTGAAAACCGCTACGTCGGTATGAAAGCCCGCGGCTGTTATGAAACCCCTGGCGGAACCATAATGCTTAAGGCTCACCGGGCTATCGAATCCATCACGCTTGATCGTGAAGTGGCTCACCTCAAAGATGACCTGATGCCCCGCTACGCATCGTTAATCTACAACGGCTACTGGTGGTCACCCGAACGCACCGCAATGCAAGCGATGATCGACGAAACCCAAAGGCACGTTAACGGAACCGTTCGGTTAAAACTCTACAAGGGTAACGTTATTGTTGTAGGCCGTCAGTCAGAAGCGGATAGCCTGTTCGATGAATCGATGGCTACATTTGAAGACGATGCGGGCGCATACAACCAGGCTGATGCGGCAGGGTTTATTAAACTCAACGCATTACGAATGCGAATTGCTGCTTCAAAGGGCAGGTCGTTCAAATAGGTTTTCAGAAACAAAAAATAGAAATGATGCCTTTGCAGTAGCCTGATTCCAGCGCTCCTGCAAAGGTTTCTTCTTTGCTAGCCCGCTAAAATAATAAAAACAGGGAAACTAAAATGCGACTACTTCATACCATGCTGAGAGTGACCGACCTCGATCGTTCACTCAGCTTTTACCAGGACGTACTCAATATGAACCTGTACCGGAAAATGGATTTTCCGGACGGCCGCTTCACACTAGCCTTTGTTGGTTACGGCGAAGAAGAAAATAACACCGTGCTGGAACTCACCCACAACTGGGATACCAACGAATACGAACTCGGCAATGCCTACGGCCATATCGCCATCGGTGTAGATGACGTATATAAAGCCTGTAACCGTATCCGAGAAGCAGGCGGCTCCATAGTTCGAGAGCCTGGCCCCATGGCCCATGGCACCACCGTGCTGGCGTTCGTTAAAGATCCCGATGGTTATATGATTGAACTGTTGAGTCGGTAGAACTTAACACGAGTTGTAATTCAGTATTAGTCAAATGCTGTTTAAAAAAAATAGATTAGAGTCCAGATGAAATATCGTGCAGAAATAGATGGCCTACGGGCGATCGCAGTAATCCCTGTTATTTTATTTCATGCCGGTTTCGAGTGGTTTAGTGGCGGCTTCGTTGGGGTTGATGTTTTTTTTGTCATCAGCGGTTACCTCATAACAACGATAATCCTCGCTGAAAAAGAGAAGGGGTCTTTTTCATTAGCGAATTTCTATGAGCGTAGAGCGCGGCGAATTCTTCCCGCACTGTTTCTGGTGATGTTTGCGTGTTTACCCTTTGCCTGGTTTTGGTTGCTTCCTTCAGACCTCAAGGACTTTTCTCAAAGTCTCATTGCGGTGGTGACATTTTCTTCAAATATTCTTTTCTGGCAAGAGACCGGATACTGGGGAGCAGAGAATGAACTGAAACCACTGCTGCATACCTGGAGCCTGGCGGTCGAAGAGCAATATTATGTGCTATTTCCGCTGTTTTTGATGTTGATGTGGCGGTTTCCCAAGAGCTGGATGATTACCTCATTTGTGCTTCTGGTGGTGTGCAGTTTGATTGCGGCGCAGTGGAGTGCATACAACGATCCAACCGCAAACTTCTTTCTACTCACCACCAGAGCTTGGGAACTAGGGATAGGGGCGTGCATCGCTTTTTATTTTATCTATAAGAAACAAACGGTTCGAGCCCTGTTATCTCATCAGTCTATTGATGAGATATTGGGGGTTGTGGGGCTAATTCTCATTGGCTACTCAGTCTTTCTATTTGATGAAACCGTACCGTTTCCGAGTGTATACGCGCTGGTCCCCACTATCGGTACAGGCCTGATTATTGTTTTTGCATCGCAAAATACATGGGTTGGCCGAGTGCTAGGAATGAAGATCCCCGTTGAAATTGGTCTGATAAGTTATAGCGCGTACCTCTGGCATCAGCCGCTATTTGCATTTGCTCATCACCGGAGTATTCACGAACCCAGTGAACTACTCATCATGGGTTTGTCGCTGATTACCTTTGTTCTTGCATATTTAAGCTGCAAATATGTTGAAAAACCATTTAGGAAAAAGGATCTGTTTAATAGAAAGGCCATTTTTATATTTGGCTTGTCTGGTTCGATAATATTCTTATCTATAGGCGTTGCAGGGCATCTGACTGGTGGATTTAATCGTGTTTCAGATAAAAATGGAATGACACAAGAAGCCATAGAAATGCAGTTCAAGATCAATCACGGGCTAAGCAATCGCTGCGATGAACTCCCCTCATTATCACCCGATTGCAAAACCGGTGATCAGCCCGAAGTGCTCATCTGGGGTGATTCATACGCGATGCATCTGGTGCCGGGTGTTCTTTCGTCGAATCCGAACGTAAAAATTATTCAACTGACAAAAAGTGTTTGCGGGCCATTTTTTGACATCGCTCCGGTAACAAAAAGCTATCCGGCAGAGTGGGCTAGGGGGTGCTTGGAATATACCAACGAAGTACGGAAATTGATTCAGGCTAGCAACACAATTAAGTATGTTGTGCTTGCGTCTCACTTCAACAATTACCTAACCGCTAACAATGAGCTTCTATTTCGAAATGGCGATATAGAACGTGCCAATGTCAACACAGTGACCCGGGAATTTCAAAACACGTTAGAAGAGTTGAAATCTATGGGAGTTGTCCCGGTTGTTTTCTCTTCACCACCCGCTAATGGAGAGGATTTGGGTAGATGTTTAGGGAAGGCAGAGTGGATGGGAGAGAGGTTGGATCGTTGTGATTTTGAGTTGTCCCAGATGTCTGAAGATCGTACCGGTGAGTATCGGTTCCTCGAACAGTTTAAAGGCACAACCCGCGTTATTCGTCTTGATGAGATGATTTGCGATCAAGCCAAATGTCGAAGCCATTTTGGTTCTACCTGGATGTATCGTGATAAAGGGCATCTATCCATTGCAGGCTCGGTGAAGCTAGGTAGAGAATATGGTTTTTACGATATGATTATCGGTGACTAACACCAGATTTATCGTGTCGATCATCAACACGGTGATGCTGGTAATCGCGTAAAAAACGTTAGTCTTCTCGAGAGATATGCCGTCAAAGCGATCTGTTCTATTAGTGAGCGACGCAATAGGCTGCTGTATTGCAGTTTGTTGGCGCGCCCATTCGTATTGGCCGATCGACCAAATCTCAGCCTATCCAGCGGATCGCTTCCGCAGAGCTAACCAATCAACGGGAACTTATGGCAGTGAAGCCACTACAAAAACAGTTGACTCTGCTGGATTTGTATATAACTATATGGTTATGGAACAGATTAGTTATGCAGGTGCTCCACCAAACCTAGACGCGATCTTTGCCGCTTTAGCTGACCCGACACGACGGGCCATTCTTTCGCGACTGGTGGACGGCGAGGCTTCGGTCAATCAGATTGCCGCACCGTTCAAAATGAGTCAGCCGGCGGTATCAAAGCATCTGAAGGTGCTGGAGCGAGCGGGGCTTATCGAGCGAGAAGTGGATGAACAGCGGCGTTTAGCTCGACTAAAAGTCCATGAAATGGCGGCCGCAGTGGAGTGGCTCAATCAATTCAAAGCATTTTGGGGGACAAGCTTTGACCAGCTAGATGATCTCCTCCGTGATATGAAACTCACTAACCATAAGGAATCAGAGCATGAGTGAACTACCAAAATACAAACTAGAACGCATATTTGATGCACCACTTGAATTGGTTTGGCGCGCCTGGACCGACCCTGAAATTTTGAATCGCTGGTATGGCCCTAATATAGAAACCATCATTCACCAATTTGACCTAAAGCCGGGTGGATCATGGCTTAATGAGATGAAAATGGGAGGTAATTCTGATTTTAGCAAGATGGTTTTTCAGGAAGTAACCCCATCCAGGAAACTGGTTTGGCATCACTGTTCTACCGATGCGAACTGGAATATAGCTTCCAGTCCGATGATGCCTAATTGGCCTCGTACACTGCTAACAACGGTGCTGTTTGAGGGAGATGGCGATAAAACAAATGTCTGCCTGACTCAGGTTCCCTTAGATGCTACCGACGCCGAGATCGCTTGTTTTGCCGAAGCGATGGCCAACATGGATCATGGCTGGGGCGCTGGATATACCATTCTTGATGAGATTTTTTTGGAGCTGCAAGGAAAAGGGTGATGTAAAAAAGGCAGGCTCTTAAGAGCTACCTGATGCGCTGCATCTATCCGAGATCAACGGATAGACGCAGCCTCTTTCTATATCCAGCTGCAGTTCCCGACGGAATAGTCGTAATTAATAGAGTTCGCTTTAATGAAGGCGTTACAGCGCACACTGGCATTTTTTAACGGCTCGATCGTTAACGCAGCCATCCTTTAGAAATTGATGATCGTGCGTGAACAATTAGCCCAGAGCCGATGCCTATTGCGAATAGCGGCATCACTATCACCATCCACCCCATTAGAGCGATTGAGTTGGAAAGGAAATATAGGTAGGTTGTTTGAGCGAGCACACCAAGCAGGGAGATAACAAACAAGGCTAATGCCCACTTCTTTCTAAGTAACAGCCCTACAGAACCGAGTGTTCCACCAAATACTTCGAAGGCGAACACGAAATTCACCCAAAACGGAGTATTCTGGATTTGTTGCCTCTGATTTTCTGACATCGCTAAAAGACTCTTCTCCGAGATAAATACACGCATAAAAAAAGCAGACATATCCATTAAATACCACAGCAAAGCAATTATAGAAATCACCCAGAAAAGAATGGACGGAGATGTTTTGTCCTGGTTTTTCAGTGTCATTTTTTTTCTTTATCCTTTGCGTAAATTAGGGCTTCATTAATGAAGTCCTCGTATTCGTCTTGAAATTCCAACGGTATTAGCACCCACTCTTTAAAGCGCTTTTTAGTGAAATTGAATTCCATTCCTCTGCCCTCATCAATCAATTCGTTTACTCTTTCAGGCGAAACTTTAACAATGAGTGCATCCTCTTTTTCGAACATCATGGTCAGAAATTCGCCTTTATACCTGAGACAAGGTGTCTTCATCATGGTCGATGGTTCAACACCCTCTTCTTGCATGATACTGGTTGCGGTAACGTCGTAATTCATAGTTAACTCCTGGTGCCCCAGTCGTTGGGCACTATCCGTGTGGTTAGTTCCGATACACTACTCTAGTTGCCTATCTGTTCGGAATTTTTCCGATATCACTGGGGTCTTTTGGTGCGGTTGCGAGCCAATGCTCAGACTGGCGTATCCGGTCAAAATAGTCGTTAAGGTGTGGGTAGGGCGACCAATCAAAGGGGATCATCTGCTTGAAGAATTCAACATTGATGATTGAATAATCGGCGATCGTGATGGCATCGCCCACCACATACAGCCTATCTCTCATGTGCTCATTCAGTACGTTAGCAAACTGATTGAGTTGATCGATTGACCTGTTTATCGCTCCCTGGTCGCCCTGCATTTGCATAAAATTTGGCTTGGCAACCGATTCAAAGGAGAGTGTGCCAAAGGCGTTATTAAAATGTGCTAGCTCCCAGAACTGCCATCGAGCAATGTCCGCTCTCTGTTTTAGGTCCCGCGGAAACAACGTTTGATCCACCGAGCTGTCTACCAAATACTGAGTGATTGCATTGGACTCCCACAATTTAAGGTCGTCATCAATCAATAGCGGCACCATCTCATTTGGGTTTAGCGCTTGGTAATCAGGCTTGTGGCAGTCGCCTTGAGAAAGGTCGAGGTATTCGATCTCTAGTTCTAGCCCTAGATGATCAATAACAGCCAGTACTTTTCGTGAGTTGGGTGAGCCAACAATTGCGTACAGTTTCATTTTTGTCTCCAATAGGGCAGTTAAGAAAGAGCTATCAGTAATTCCACTTGTTTTTAACAAGTGGAATTACTCTACCCATATGACTTTCTTTTTACAAGTGTTAATTGATCGAGTTAAACTTCCGCTATGGTTGATAAAAGAACACAAGAATGGTCCGGCTGCCCGGTGCGTTTTGGCATGAGTCAGTTCGGTGACAAATGGAGCTTTTTAATTATTCGTGACCTGATGTTTAAAGGCCGTAAGTACTATCACGAATTCATGGAGGCGGGTGAAGGGATATCCACCAACATATTGGCGAGTCGACTGGTTGATTTAGAGCGCAATGGGATCATTGATAAAAGAACTGACCGGATAAAAAAATCAAAATTTGTTTACTGCCTGACAGAAAAGGGCATTGAGCTGATGCCGATGATGCTAGCAATGATCGATTGGGCCGAAAAATATGATGCGGATACCGAGGTGCCGGCGGGTTTTATAGAAAGTTTACGAAAAGACCCGGAAGCGTTACGACGGGATCTTTTAAATGATCTGCAACAGTGAGCCGCCAGGAATATAGCGAAACGAAAGGGTGGAAGCAGAGGGCAGAAGCAGAGGGTCAAATAAAGGAGCGGGCTGCCCCGCCCCTTTATTTAAGATTAAAGTTATATATTTGGGTCATTCGGGTGTGGTTGCCCGCTACCCTTTTCAAGTAAATTTTTTAAACTCACGGTGAAGAAGAAACCCCACTTTGAGTTGCAGTGCATAAAAAATTCGTTGGCTTCGGCCCAGCCTGAATTGCTAAATTGAAGGGCCGAACCTCGCTCATCGGCTTGTATAGTAAATTGAAATGCATCCGTATCAACCCATGGGCCACCGACACATTTCCAACAAACACGCTCATTGGGAACCAGGTCTGTAATCTCCATCTCAACTTGATGCTCTCCATTTGGCCCAAAGAAAAATGAAACGATGGAACCTACTTTTCCCTCGGTTTCAGCCCTGGCCCACCAGGCACTTAACTGGGCCTGATTCGTTAGCGCGTCATACACTTTCTCAGGGGACGCTTCGATCACAATTCGGTGTAAGATATCAGTCATCATAATTTCCTTTTTGTTGTTGCGTAAAAGTACACCAAAAGGTGTACTATATGGGTGAAAAAATAGGGGGAACAGCAATGACTGATTTCCCCCTCTATTGGTACCAGTGTCTACAGATCCGCGAGTGACTGCAGATAGCTTGTGAGGGAATTTAGCGAACTAGACCAACCGAATTGATGCCCGTGGTAGGCTTCTTTATTGGGAAGTTGCTCATGTGTAAGGGTTAGTTCAGTTGTATTTTCTATCGCTTTAAATTCGAGGCTAACGATTGTCTCGGAAACTAACCCTTCGCTACCCTTACAATCTTGATCAGCAAGCATCCAGGTAAACACCAGGTAATGGGGCTTGTTGATCTCAAGGTAATCTCCAAAGTGCCTTATCTGCTTGCCGTCAGGTGAGCAAATTTCAATGTCGTAGCTTCCACCCACATACAGCTGCACCTCTGAACGATTGACTGAAAACTCTTCGGGGCCAAACCATTTGGCAAGCACCTCGGCTTTTGTCCATGCATCAAATACACGATCAACAGGCGCAGCAAAAATGCGTTTGAGTACTAAGACATCGGTTTCATTTTGTGGAATCACTTATTTTCCTCAGTCAAATAGGCATCAAGCGCATCAAGCTTGGTATTCCAGAATTTCTCATAAAAAGAGACCCACTCTGAAACCACTGCCAATGGTTTTGGCTCAAGTCGACAGCGATGGACGCGGCCTTCAATCGTTCTGTTAAGTAAGCCCGAACGCTCTAGCACCTTTAAATGCTTGGTAATTGCGGACTTGCTGATATTAAAAGGCTTTGAAAGATCCGCAACAGACATCGCTTCGTCAGTCAGCCTCAATAACATGGCTCGTCTGGTTGAGTCAGAAAGAGCTGAAAAAATTTGATCTAGTTGTGAATCACTATAGTTAACCATAAGGTGTACTATATGGCTGGATTGTTTTTGTGTCAAACCAATTTTTCAGATCCTCAGCCGTGTGGACAAAGTAGAGGTTTGGAGAAAGCAGCAGTTTAGAAAAGTAGCCGTTAAGAGATAGCGCTACAGTGTGTTTGAGCGAGAGCGGTTTCTGTCCGATCACTAGGTGCATCTGAAAACCCCTCAAATCAGGCCAGCTACCAATCCTGTCAGCGCCCCAACAACCAATATATAACTTGGCCATGCGCTCAGGATTGCACCAATCAGACGTTTATCTCCCGCTTTTCTGTAACCAAAAAAATAGACAATACGGCCCACTAAAAAAACCGCTCCAATTCCTGCGGCCCAGGGTTTACTCACATAATAGGCAAAACCATAGATAGCGGGGATAAACAAAACCAGCTGTTCCGCGGTATTGACCTGTATCCGATACAGCCGCTCCCACTGTATATTTCCGGTGATTGCGGGGGCTGTCACACCATATTTACCTCGGGTCGCGCCAACTACCAGAATAAAAGCGATATATTCGATCAAGGCGGTTAGTACCACCAAGTTTACGGTATCCAATGGCTAGTCCTCTTGCGGTGTGTTGTATTCAATTTTTTGCTTCAAGTTCACGCACCCGCCGTTGCAGAAATTTCTGAACAGCAGCGTTATCTGCCTGATCTACCGCTAGCCTGTAGGCGCTTAGCGCCTCGTCAGTCCTTGCTGCCCGCCTAAGCAGATCCGCACGGGTTGCAGAGAGCAGGTGATGACTTTCCAACGTGGCGTCTTTTTCAAGTTCGGCCAGTTGTTCAAGTGCTGCCAGGGGTGAGTCGGAAAAGGATAGGGCAACGCAGCGATTGAGCCGGTAAATCACCGAATCTTCGATCTCAAGCAGGCCATCATAGAGCGCAACAATCGCACTCCAGTCGGTTTCCATATATGCGATGGCTTTTGCGTGCTCTGCGGCAATGGCTGCCTGGAGTGCGTAGCGCCCCGGCAATTCACAAGCTAATGCCCGCTCCAGATGTTTGAACGCTACGGAAATAACCTCATGATTCCAACGAGTTCGATCTTGCTCATCAAGAGGAATCAGTATCTCCTGGGTGGTTACGCGAGCCGGCGTTCTTGAATCGGTGAACAGTAACAACGCCAGCAAGCCATGTGATTCATTATTGTTCGGTATCAGTTCAAGTAGCCTGATCGCCAGGCGAATCGCTTCCCGTGCCAGATCCGGTCGACCAGCGCTTTCACCGCGGCTGGCCAGATAACCTTCGTTGAAGATCAAATAAATAACCGCAAACACCTGTTTGAGCCTTTTATCGATCTCAACCGCCTCTGGCAGTTTGATAGGAATACCTGCACCACGAATTTTTCGCTTGGCTCTAAGCAGGCGAGTGCGAACGGCCTCATCCTTAGCAAAAAAGGCAGCGGCGATATCTCTGGGTGATAGGCCTGCCACCGTGCGCAGGGTTAACATCACCTGATCGGTTACGGCGATCGCCGGGTGACAACATAGAAAGATAAGCGCCAACTCATCATCTTTGATCAGAACATCTAACTCTTCAATCTCATCATTTTGAACACTGGGCTGGTCGAGATAGCTCAGTCGTTGCAGTGCCTGCTGCCGAGTGCGGCTGGAACGTGCGGCATCAATAAAACGATGTTTTGCCGCTTTGCGTATCCAGGCCCCCGGATTATCTGGAATACCATCACGCTGCCAATAAACCAGTGCCGACTCAAACGCATCCTGCACACAGTCTTCCGCTGTTTGAAGGTCGCGGGTGAGTCTCAAAAGAAGGGCCACGGAGCGGCCCCATTCTGCGGCGTAGGCATCATCTAGGTGATGCTTAATCACAGCTTTTGACAAGGGTTTATCTGACATTATGCGAACTAACCCTGGGAGAAATCTACCGATGGTCGAATTTCAATACCACCAAACCCCCTGTCGACAAGCGGCATTTTTGATGCCCATTTTATCGCCTCGTCAAGGTCATCCACTTCGACAAGATACCAGCCGAGAATGACCTCCTTGGTTTCCGCGAAAGGCCCATCATGTAGCTTAATATCGTCACTCAGTTTGCGAACAGTGGTTGCACGTTCCGGCGGTTGAACCGCCTCACCACCGCGATGAATGCCCGCCTTGGCTGCCTGTTCATTCCATGCACCATACTCAGCAGCATAGTCTTTCCATTCAGCAGAGCCATAAGCAGGTTCGGCACCCGGTGTAGCGACCAAAATAAACGTGTATTTCATAGTGACATCCCTTTTTATTGTTAAAATTATGTACTCGAAAAAAATCAAGTACATAGCATAGACGGATTAGCGAAGCCAAGTGCGTCATCTAATTTGAAAAAGATCCGTACTTTTTTGGCAACTGCCGATTTTAACCATCAAAATAGGGGCTTATCTGCTATGAGCAACTCCTTTCTACTGGGCTTAGATCAATAGGATTTTTACCTCTTTGAACGCTTTATTGCGCAACGGTATGATCTTATTATATTCAACGCTGGTGAAGGCTTGCTGAGCCTTTTCCCGTGATGGGTATTCGATAACCAGAATAAAATCAGGCTTTTCTCCCTGGCCCAGATTCTCGCTGACAATATAGTTTTTGATGACCACTCCTCCCAGCGCTTCGCCGTTTGCATTTGATCGGCGTGAGTACTCCGAGAATTCCGGGGATGCCTTACCACCCTTGCGAAAGGTGCCCTCTAGAATAACAGTGCAGTTCGTACTCATTTCATTCCACCGGTTTTTACCTGCGCAGCAAGATAGGTAACACGCTCGACATGTACCTGATTAAATCGACCAATCTCATTCATTAAGTCAGGGTTGTTTTCACGGAACGCTTTTCCCTGACCTACTTTTGGGTAATACAGAAAGGTTAAATTGTCTGGTCGAATAATACCTACGGATGCTGTGGGTTCCAGAATGGCATCATCGATCCAGGCGTTCCTGGTTCCTCTTGCGCGTGAATCAATATTGGCCAGATCACGTTGTCGGCTGCTGGCGTTGAGATTGTTGAAGTGACTGACCTTAATGAGGTATTCAGAATTTTTTGATGGCATCTTATCGGACATCAGTTTCAATCGCCCTTCGGTCATATTAAGGCCATCCGTTAGGCTAGATAGCTTGCTGATAAAACCCTTGGCTGCTAGATCTGCAAGCACCGGTGATTTGCATGTCATCAAAGAAAAACGATCCGAGTCTCCCCATTTTAGCGTTCCATTTCCTCCTATCAGTTTTCCTGAGCGGTACGGTACACAATTATGGGCCTGGAACGTTGACCGAGTTGTTTTACGCCACTGTTTGTACGCTTGAATGTCGTTGACTTTAAGAGAGATAAACAGGCCCGTGACACCCTCAGCGAAGACCGCGTGGGGAAGGGAGGTGAGGGCGATTGCGCCCGCGAGTAATAATATTCTTTTCTTCATCTGCATACCTTATTTGATGATTTCTAATTGGAGCGCTTATCCTAGTCGTCTCCTGAGCAACGATAAATACCAAAATGGGTATAATACTATTCCCAATATAGAGACAATAAACTGAGGACGATATGAGCCTGGATAATCTTCAAGACATCCGTTTGTTTAATCAGGTGGTACGTTCACAGGGTTTTACCGCAGCGGCAAATATCTTGCAGTTGCCGGTGAACAGAGTCAGTCGCCGGGTTGCGCAACTGGAAAATCGTATGGGTGTGCGTTTGCTTAATCGTACGACACGAAAGCTATCACTTACCGTAGAGGGTAGCCTTCTGTTTGAACGCTCTCAAAAGCTGCTTATCGAGTTTGATACCCTGGAAGATGAACTGACAAATGGGGCCAGATTGCTAACAGGCATCGTCCGGATCGCCGTGAGAACCCCGACGATCGAATTCGGATTTGTTGAAGAGCTGACCAAGGAATTAAGTGTTTTAGATGATCTTGTCGTTCAGTTAATCGTTCGAGATGAGCCAATTGATTTTGTCGCTGAAGGGATCGACCTGGCCCTGATGATCAATGATCTACCTGACTCTTCGCTCATACAGAAAAAACTGGGCGATGTGGTTTTTGCACTCTGCGCAGCTCCTGATTATTTCCAACGACAGAATGAAGTGCAACAGCCTGATGATCTGGAATTTCACCATTTTGTATCACCGCTAAAAAAGTACCCGCAAAACTCCTTAACGTTAAGGCAGATCAAAAATAAAACGACCAGCATTCATAAAATTCGGCCACAGTTTCAGTCCAATGATATTAGGGCAAGAGCACATGCGATCTATGCGGGATTGGGTATTGGTAATCTACCCATTGCCGAAGTTCTCAAGGGAGTTGAGAATGGGTCGTTGCTGCATGTGCTGCCTGAATATACATTGAAGCCTATTTCAGTCTGGTCGTTAAAGACAGCAGACAGAAAAAATGATCAGCGACTAAAACTGATTGAAAGATTACTCATAGATACGGGAAGGCGTATGTGTGAAAAAACCTGAACGTTATCATGACAAAGAATCACTGATGTATCGAAAAAGTTCTGGGTTGTTTTCCAGTTTCCGAGCACCCATTAGCATTCCATTTAGACCGTTCTGTTTGAGGTTGTTGAGCGACAGTGGGCAATGCTCATCAATGGATATATTTTGAGTCACACTAAGCTTCATAAATGGCTTTGATGGCCCATCTTTACGGCCTTCAACCTTTTCGTAAGGTCGTACATGGTCAATAATCTCTTCAAGATTATAATGGGTAGCCAGGACATCACAGACAAAACCAACCTGTTTATAGGGTGCCGCCAGGTAGATATATACCCTGTCCCCGGTCGCTATTTTTTTGCGTTCATCGGCCAATAGGTCTCTTTTTCTTTAAACGCAGAGAATAGGTCGTAAAATTTGGTGTTCGCGGGAATTAGCCAGTGGGACATAGAATCCTCTCATAGTTCCAATTCATTGATTGGTAGCTGCGATGTCCAACAAAAGCTGGATTAGCAATGCATGGAACTAGTGCAAATTAGTCAGCATCCATCCAGCAGGAATAAGTAAAGTCGCATAGGTCGCAAACATTCCGATTGCTCTTGGCAAAGGAAAGCGTGGGCAGAACAACATGCCTAAAGCATGAAGTAAGCGGCCAATCACAAAAGCTGCTCCTAACCACCACAGTAATAAATAGCCCGCGCCTTGAAACTCGATTAGCGCCAAAAGTAATAGCGCGACTGGCGTATATTCGATGAAATTCCCGAATGCCCGTACTCTTCTTCTTAGTGTTTCATCATCACCGTGACCAAATACAAATTTTGCAATATCGCCTGATTGTTTGCCGAGCTCTACTCTGCGTATCGATATCAGAACCGTTAATACAAACATAAGGCAAGCTAATAATGCTGCGACCATTGATGTAACCGGTAGTGAGTTCATACGTTTTTTTCTCCTAAGGCAGTGATAGTTCGATATTCAAGAGCAGGGTGGTCAAGCGTTCAATGGTGCCTTGCCAGCCATCGGTGTGTCGTTCAGTTGCATCTATCGTTGAAAGGTTTTCATGGGTGATTTTTAGCTCTGTTTTTCCATATTTGGGTGAAATAGTTACGGAAACCAGTGATTTGATATCTGAATGGATATCCGGCTTTTCCCATTGCCAGGTGAAAACCAGTTGAGTTGGCTTATCAATCAGTAGGTATTCGCCTCCCAAATAGGATGCATTTCCGTCCGGGAGGGTAAATTGAATACGATATTTGCCACCAACCTTAAATTCATGTTGAAGCAATTTAGTAGCAATGGCGTCTGAAGGTGCAATCCAGCGCTCAAACGAAGCCGCGCTGGAAAAAGCTTCAAATAGTTTTTCTGAGCTATGTTTATAGCTTCTAGTTAATACGATCGGATCTATCTGATTCTTAACTGCCACTTGTGCCTCCAGTACTCCAACGTTGCGGGAGTGCTAACCTTCATCCAGGAATTTATCTAAACGGTCTAAGCTATGATTCCAAAACTCCAGGTGCCGTGATATCCATTGCTCAGCTTCGGTGATGCCCTCAACGCTCAGGGTGAAATAGTGGAGTCGTCCCTCGATTTTTCGTTCTACCAATTTGGCCTGCTCGAGTACTTTCAGGTGCTTGGAAATAGTGGGTTGAGATGAATCAAATAGTTGTACGAGTTCGCCCGCTGTGCACTGATGATTTTCCCGAATAGATCTCAATATTTCACGTCTGGATGCATTACTCAGTGCGTGGAATGTACTGTTCAAGCTGGTTGGATTAAATATAGTCATTTGGCTATATGTTTGTGTTTTATTGGCCTTGTGTCAAGATAAATATCTGTTTATCTCGCACAGGGTTTTAACAGTGGCCGCGAGAACGGTCTGCGCGAGGGACATTGAAAAGGTTTTTTGGCCAGGGTACTGCGGCCGTTGATGTACTACAGCGATCCATAACCACAAGGGTTTGTCTAAGCGGCTGATCTCATTTATCGGTTCCTGGGCTCTTCCATTATTTAATTGGCAATTGATTGGTTTGACGGGCCCTGGTGCAAATCAGGGCCACTCTGATTATTCTGATAAATAGTCACTCCACCCACAAAGGTTTTTTCCACTTTTAGATCCCGCATAGCCATTGGATTCTCCAGTGGACTGCCGGACAAGATAACCATATCGGCATATTTTCCTGGTTCCAGTGAACCGCGATTATTTTCCTGAAATACCTGCCAGGCCGCATCTATGGTGACGGCACGTAGGGCTTGCATCGCGCCCACTCTTTGATCTTCCCCCAACACTTGTCCACCAACTGTGATTCTATGTACGGTGCTCCACACAGCTTGCAGTGGCAGCATTGGTGTTACCGGAGTGTCCATATGAGTGCTGTAGCGTAGCTCATTGTCCTGCGCCCATTTTGCCGGACTCATATCGGCAGCACGTTCGGGGCCCATGAAAATATCACGATGCCGATCCCCCCAATACCAGGTGTGTGCCGAGAAAAAGCTTGGGGTAACGCCGAGCCCTTTCATGCGCTCTATCTGATCCTTGCGCGCCATCTGGGAGTGAATCAATATCAGTCGTGGGTCATCTACGGGATGTGCCTTTTGGGCTATTTCAAATGCATCCAGTACATCTTCTACGGATTGGTCTCCATTAGCATGAATAGCTAGCTGATAGCCTGCTTTGTGCAATGCGGTTACTTTTCTGATCAAGGTTTCTTTATCGATACTCGGATAACCGTTGTAGGTTTCATCGCCTTTGTAGGGCACATGGTATGGGCGGCTCAGGTAGCCGGTGTAGCCCTGGATGCTACCATCAGCCACCAGTTTGATGGGCCCCATGGTTAGTCGTTCGTTGCTATAGGTTGCAGGGTCATATTCGCCATTTAGCAAGCTGGTGTCGTACTCTGTTTCCATTGGAAATAGCACCACGCGCATGGGGATTATGCCAAGTTTGATAAACAGGGCGATACCTTTTGCAAGTGCCGGGCTGACGCCACCGGATTGGGCGGTTGTGACTCCGACCGATGCATATTCAGCAGCTGCTATTTTGATGATTTGATAGGACTTCGCCAATCCAACATCAAACACATATCCCATTAATTCCTGCTGCGCGGTTTCCTGAAGCAGCCCATTGGGTTCGTTTGAACCTTCCCGTCGACCAATAACACCACCTTCTGGGTTTGGCGTATCCGCATCTATATTAATTGCCGCCAATGCCATGCTGTTGGAAACGGACATGTGACCGGAGATATGCATCGCTACTATCGGATGTTTATCGGATACCTGATCCAGCTCGGCGCGGGTAGGGTGTCGTTTTTCCGCAAGCAAGGTGTCGTCATAACCTAATGCGACTACCCATTCACCCTCGGGTGTTTTTTCTGCCTGGGCTCTCAACGCAGCCATGACATCCGCCATGTTTTTTTTATTTCCGATAGGTGGACTGTTTAGATCTGCATTCACGACAGTTAGTGCTGATCCGGGGAAATGGCCGTGGGCATCGATAAACCCAGGCATCAGTGTTCGACCCTGAAGGTCAGTTACCAGTGTTTCATCGGTAATGAGTTTTTTTATCTCTTCAGTGCTGCCGGTAGCCTCAATCAGTTCCCCTATAACCGATACCGCTTCGACGATGCGATTGCTACCGTCCATGGTGAGCACGTTACCGTTTATAAACACCTGATGCGCAGGGGGCTGCGGTGGCCGGATCATCAGAGCAATTGCAACTACGGTAGCAATCACCAGAACAACAAGGCTGAGCAGGATTTTTTTTATATTCATGGTTTAGCTGTCCTGTTATCAGATTGTTTTAGTGAATGTTGTTGATTTCTCTTCGCATAAACCAGACGGTTGGCCCGTTATCGGAAAAGGTGGCTTCATTGATGATTTCAAAACCGTAGCGTTGATAGAGTGGATTGTTGCGAATATTGGATGACTCCAGATACGCTGGCATTCCATGTTTATCGCACTCTGCCAATCCTGCTTTGAGCAGTGTTGATCCAATTCCTTTTCCCTGATTGTCCAAAGATGCACCAATGGCATGAAGATAGAAATGGGGTTCAAGCGGACGGTTTTTGGCAAACTCTTTTTCCAGCTCGTGAACGCGTTTCAGGCTACCCAAACCGCTTCGCATGACCAGTTGAAAAATAGTGGTTAGCATCCGCAAACTGAAAGGTACTTTGGATGCTACACCTGCAGGCAACCATATAGCCGCACCGGATTGATCCTGGTTCAGATAGATATGGCCATGTTTTTTATACAGTGCATCCGCTTCCGCAAGGAATAAAGCTCCATACAGTGGTGTATGTGGTGTTAGCCAATTGAGCAGTGGGTCATTGGTAAATGCGCTGCCTAAGATAGCGGCTGCGCGTTGTACGTCGGTATTCTTTGTTACTGTAGTGATCTGGTGTGCCGGCGGGATTTCAGTCGATTTGATGGTTGCATCTTTCATGGGTATGTACCAAAGCCGTTATTATTATTGAATTTTCGCTTTCGGCACAATAGTACCGGACATGGGTCACAAAACAACAAGGCGGGTCTTTTTGATGGGGCCAACTCAGGTGAAAATAGCAGGTGTATATCGCCCAACGAAGCCGACAGAGTACTGATGGTTTGATTGTGTAATCTATCGCCAGTAAGCTAGTCTTAACATGTTCGCAGTCTAATTTGTATAGATATTTCCCAATTTGATGAAAGAACTATTCGATATTTTCAACGTTGCCGGATTTGCCGAGAGTCGTCGGGAGTTTCTCCAGCTGATGGGGGCCGGGCTGGTCTATGGTGGCGTTGCTTCAACCTTGCCCGGATGCAGCAGTGGTAGTGATGGCGGCACAACCAGTGATTCTGGTAATCCGGGTGCCGGAATTCCAGCGGCGACCAGGGAATATACAACACTGAAACGTACCAGTTTTGGTGTACATCGCGACGAGATGTTGGCAATCGATAGTATTGGTATCTCGGCCTATCTTGATCAGCAACTGAATTACCTTGCTATAGATGATGGGATTCTGGAGGCGCATATCCAGACCAATTTTCCACTGCTCTTTCAAACTCCGGCAGAGCTCTACGCCGGTTTCCCTGCCAATATCGCAAGTGTGCTTCAGCAGGCAATAGCCGCTGTTCACTACAGGCAGATATTCAGCCGCCGCCAGCTTTATGAGGTGATGGTTGAGTTCTGGACAGATCATTTTAATATCCAGTTGCTGAATGGCCTGTGTCCAACATTAAAACCCACGGATGATGCAGAGGTGATCAGGGCACATGCCCTTGGAAATTTTGGAGATCTATTGCGTGCGTCCGCAAAAAGCCCGGCAATGCTGTTTTATCTGGACAATTTCTTAAATCAGGAATCCGCACCCAACGAAAACTATGCCCGTGAATTGATGGAGCTACATACATTAGGCGTTGATGGTGGATATACCGAGCAGGATATCAAGGAAGTGGCGCGCTGTTTTACCGGTTGGTCTATCTATTTTGCTGACGATCCGGGTGGTGATGCGGGCACTTTTAACTATATTGATGCGATTCACGATAAAGGCTCAAAAATAGTATTAGAGGAGGAGATTCCTGCCGGTGGCGGACAAGAGGATGCTGATCAGGTGCTGGATCTGCTAATCGCCCACGCCTCCACTGCTGACTTTATTGCTACCAAGTTATGCAGGCGGTTTATAACCGACACTCCGGATCAATCTACAGTTGATGAAGTGGCTACGGCATTTACCCAATCCGGTGGCGAGATCACAGATACCCTGCGTGCTTTATTTGAAACCGATGCATTTAGCAATAGCGCTGACCTGAAGTTTACCCGGCCCAGCGAATACCTGTCTGGGCTGATTCGAGCACTGGCTCCGGATACTGCTTATCCCACTGACGATGGAAACCTGTTCTATTTTGCCCTGGCGATTATGGGTCAACTGCCTTATAACTGGCCGACCCCGGATGGGTATCCCGATGAGCAAAGCTACTGGGAAAGTACCGGTGGTTTGCTGAATCGCTGGCGACTCTCGTTTATTAGCTATGCAGAGTTTATTGAGGCGATCAATGTCATTGATATTGATTACGGGCCGATGCTCAACGGAGCCAATACGCTGGCTTCAGTGGTGGATGCGATTATCAATAATGTGCTGATGAGGCCCATGTCCAGCGCCGATCGAAACCACATCCTCACCTGGCTGGAAGGCGAACACGGTATTCCAGGAGATACCGTGTTGTTACCAGATGTACCAGAACAGGTTGCAGCGGCGGTAGCCGCAGTGCTGGTAAGTTCCGCCTACTTTCAATTACGTTAGATCCGTTTTGGTAATAAGTGATGGATAAACTGGTATGCATTTTTCAACGCGGTGCGGCGGACGGGCTCAATAGCCTGGTACCCTATGGTGACGATGACTATTATCTTCATCGAGATACCATTGCTGTACCGTTACCGGGTGAAGCGGGCGGGGCAATAGATCTGGATGGATTCTATGGATTGCATCCGGCCCTCGCACCGCTTAAGTCTATTTACGATGCCAATGACATGGCGTTGATTCACGCGGTGGGTATACCCCATGGTTCACGCTCCCACTTCTCTGCCCAGGGTTTGGTAGAGCGTGGCGTAGATGATAAATCCGGCCCGGATACTGGCTGGCTTGGTCGCCACCTTTCATTGAATCCCCCCCCGTCTGAATCTGCATTCCACACTGTGTCGATTAGCGGAAACGTACCTGTTTCTCTGCAGGGCGCTACCGATCCTCTAGCCATTAGTGATCTGTCCGAGTTTGGTTTTGATCAGGACATTGTTGATACCGGCTACCCGGATGTTCTGAAGGATTTATTTCATGATTCAATACCCTTTGCCAGCACCGCGCAGGCTGCACTGGCAGCAATGGCAGAGCTAAGAGCAGCTAATCTCTCCGAAATTACGCCGGCCAACGGTGCAAGTTACCCGGATACAGCACTGGGAAGCAGACTCAAACAAGCAGCGCAGTTACTCAGATCAGAACTGCCGACCGAGGTAATATGTATCGATTCAGATGGCTGGGATCACCACGAAAACCTGCCCACCTTTCTTCCGCAATCTCTTACCGAACTGGCTAACTCCGTTGCCGCTTTTTATACCGATATGGGATCTGATATGTCGGGGATCACACTACTGGTAATGACCGAGTTTGGTCGTCGTATTGCTAAAAATGGTTCCGTTGGTACAGATCACGGAACTGCAGGTCTGGCTTACGCGATAGGTGGTGGTGTAAATGGCGGGCAGATTGTCAGCAATTGGCCAGGGTTGGATATAACCGATCCGGAACTTGGTGAAGATCTGAACATCACCACCGATCTGCGGACTGTTCTGGTAGAGATGCTTACAAAGCGTCTGGGCGGAACGGATATCGGGCATGTGTTCCCAGGCTTTTCTGGATCATTTTCTGCCGAGGTTTTTTCAGCGTTATAAATAATTGCGACTATGCGTTTTCTATGCTGTTGCAATAGTGCTGCTGGAATCTGCCTGGATTCCTGAAATTGTTCGGTAGCTTGCTGGGATCGTACTGCAGTGCCAGTGGAGTTAGCATAAACACCCCTCTTTTTTAATACATAAGCCGTACTGTCTGATTATTACCCAGACGATATGAGTGCTCATATACGGCTATCTCGCTTTTATCGATCCAGCATATAGTTGTCCGACTATACTGTTGTCTTGCAATATAGATGTATACACGCGAAGCAGATAGAATTGCCCGCCGTTGAGTAAGACATGAGAAACGTATTACATGGATATACTTTGGATTCTAATTGCCGCATTGCTCGTATTTATGATGCAGGCAGGTTTTTTGTGCCTCGAGAGTGGCCTTGTCCGCAGCAAAAATAGCATTAATGTTGCAGCAAAAAACATCTCCGATTTTATGCTTTCGTCCGCTATCTATTGGGCTGTTGGTTTTGCCATTATGTTTGGTAATAGTAGCGGTGGCTGGTTTGGTACTAGCGGTTTCTTTTTTGGTGATGATGCCTCTCCTCGGCTAATCGCCACCTTTCTTTTCCAAATGATGTTCTGTGGTACAGCCGCTACGCTAGTGTCCGGAGCGGTTGCGGAGCGCATGTCCTACAACGGGTATTTAGTAATTACCGTTGTTATATCCCTGTTTATCTATCCATTTGTTGGTCACTGGGTATGGGGAGGTATTCTTACAGGGAATTCAACGGGCTGGCTCGAACAACTTGGGTTTATGGATTTTGCCGGATCAACGGTGGTTCATTCTGTTGGTGGGTGGGTTGCGCTGGCTGCGATATTGGTGATTGGGCCACGTATTGGTCGTTTTGACGGAGATGCAGGGCCAATCCCCGGTAGCAATCTACCCATGGCCGTGGTGGGTTGTATGTTTCTCTGGTTTGGCTGGTTCGGGTTTAATGGCGGCAGCACTTTGGCATGGAACCAGGATGTCCCAGCTATTTTATTGAATACTATGTTGGCCGCATTTATGGGCGGGATTTCAGCCACGCTGCTGAAATTTATGATAGATGGTTATGTGGATATCACGCACATAATTAATGGCATTCTGGGGGGCCTTGTTGCTATCACTGCGAGCTGTCATATGGTGGGCAGTGGCTCGGCGGCGCTGATCGGGATAATTGCGGGTGTTATTGTTTATCTTGGCGGGTACTGGCTTGAACAAAAACGTATTGACGATGCGATTGGCGTCGTTCCTGTTCATCTATTTGCGGGGATATGGGGAACAGTCGCGTTAGCGCTATTTGGTAATACAGAGCTATTCACGGTTGATATTACTCGGTGGCAACAGTTTCAGTCACAGACAATCGGTATCTTCAGCGTAGGTATTTATAGCTTTTTCAGTGCCTATATTCTTTTTCGCGCCATCGATTATTTTTATCCATTGCGAGTATCCGAAAAGGCTGAAGTTAGTGGTTTGAATGTTGCTGAACATAGAGTCAGTACTGAGGTGTTTGATTTGCTATCAGCAATGGATTATCAAAAAAGAGAATCTGATTTTAGCAGTCCGGTACCGGTTGAGCCTTATACCGAAGTCGGACAAATTGCCCAGCAGTACAATCATGTCTTGCGCAGAGTAAATAAGGAAATTCAACAACGTGATGCAGCGTTAGATGCGGTTAAACAAAGTGAGTACCGAAACGGTGCAATATTGAATGCAGCGATGGATTCGATTGTTACCATTAATGAAAAAGGCGAGATTCAACAATTTAATCGCGCTTCAGAACAGTGTTTTGGTACGGTCGAAAAAAGAGTCTCGGGTCGCAGTTTTTTTGAATTATTTATGGATCAAGAGGCAGGAGGTATTGCGCAAAATAGTTTAATACATGGCTTCACCCTGGCGGAGGGTCCTGTGTTGAAACGGCAAAATATAGTGGAGCTTACCAGACTAACAGGCGAGCCATTTCCTGCCGAACTGGTAGTTACTCAAACGACGGATAGCAACAACCGAAAAGTTGAATACACCCTTCATATACGTGATATTACACGACAAAACCGACTTCAAAGTCGGTTAAAAACACTGGCGTTTGAGGATGTACTTACCGGGCTTAATAACCGCGCATATATCCTCGAAAACCTAAAAAAGCGTATTCAGTACCATAAAGAAAATTCTGGGTTAGTAGCGCTGCTGTTTCTTGATATTGATCAGTTTAAGAGAATAAACGATACGCTCGGCCATAGTGCGGGAGATGAACTACTGCGTGAGTTTTCAAAAAAACTCACGCAGCAGGCAAGGACTACTGATCTTGTTGGCCGTTGGGGTGGCGATGAATTTGTAGTGGTGATGTCAGGTAACCTTGATCTTGATACCGTCACAGCCAGAGCACAACAATTGCTTGAAGCACTTCAACAACCAACAACTATTGAGGCTCAGCAATTGCGAATACAGGCAAGTATTGGTGTTGCCACCTGTGAAAATGGAAATGTAAGTGCTGATCGATTGCTGCAGCGAGCGGATATGGCAATGTATTCGGCAAAACAGGCAGGGCGCAACAATTACCAGGTGTTTGTGGATGAGATGGAGCAGGTCGCGCAGAAGCATTTTCGCTATAGCGTGGCTCTCCCAGAAGCGATTGAAAAGAAACAGTTCTTCCTGCAGTACCAACCGAAAGTTACCTGTGACAGCAATGAACTGATTGGTTTTGAAGCGCTGATTCGTTGGGAGCATCCTGACTATGGATTAGTTCCTCCCGACGATTTTATACCTTTGATTGATGAATCAAACCTGATTATTGAGATTGGAGAATGGGTGCTAACCGAGGTGGTTTTGCAACTGGTCGAGTGGCGTCAAAACGGATATGAGCTATTACCTGTAGCGGTGAATATTTCCGGCCATCACATGCATGACCCATCGTTGGTGCAGTTTGTTAAAGAGATAACCGAACAATACGATATTCCATGTGAACTTATAGAGATGGAAATTACCGAGGGTGTGTTAACGGGGAATACTGACGAAAGCATTTCTGCAATGGCTGCACTCAACGCAATCCAGATTAAGTTATCCATTGATGATTTTGGGACTGGGTATTCATCACTAAGCTATCTGAAAAAATTCCCTATCCATATTTTGAAAATTGATCGTGCATTTATTAATGAATGCGCAACAAACAGTGATGATGCGGCGATCTGCAAAGCCATTATTACTCTGGCAAAAAACCTTGGCTTGTTGGTGGTTGCAGAGGGAGTAGAAACACATGAACAGCTTGTGTTTCTTAATGAACAATCCTGCGATTTTTACCAGGGGTACTACTATAGCCGACCGCTTAAACCAGATCAGATCATCGAATTGCTGGGTTAGGCAGTGTTTTCCCTATGAGATCTGAGCATAACTACTGCGATTGACAATACGGCGTTGCTCGCTACGTTATGCAGAGGTCTTACTATAGTATTCAAGCAAAAAAACGGTCGATGTTTGCGACCGCTTACTACTAGCTACTTGGATAATGCATTCATCGCTTTTTCTGTATCGACAGAGTCGGAAGCCTTCTTTTTATCCACAGAGTCATAGGCCTTTTTATAATTGCCTTCGCTGACCGCCCCCGTCATTTCTTCTTTATCAACAGAATCAGCAGCTTTTTCCTGATCTACCGAATCAGCAAGACCTTTGTAATCAACTGCGAATGTTGCGGGTATATAAGCGAGGCATAGTGATAGCAATAGGAGTTTTTTCATTGGTAAGTTCCGGTCTGTAAATTAGTCTGATTGAATCAAGGTGCATCAGGATAAGTTCACACAGACCGGAAGTCTAGCTTGAATAACCAGTAAACCAGCGGCTCGCTACTTGCCTTATTTGCATCCTGCTCTATAGATTGGCAGATGAGACCAGCTGTACTGCCAGTTATGCTCACCATCGCTCAGATTGTGTCCGGTTTCTGCGCCATTTTTCCATAATTTGGATACAGGGACTTGCCTGGCTGGTGCCGTATCGCTGGCATCGCCATCGGTCAAATTAAAATAATGTCTGGCATATGAATCTCCTAGCTTTGCGGCCATTAAATACCATTCGATGGCTTGCATATGGTCTTGCTCTACGCCTAGTCCATATTTATATAACGTGCCCAGAATACGTTGTGAAAATGCGTGTTCCTGATTCGCTGATAATTGATACCACATGACTGCTTCTTCGTAGTCTTGTTTTACACCGGTACCACTACAATACATTCCGGCAAGGCTGGACTGGGCATCGGCAACACCCTGGTTCGCAGCCAGGCGATACCAGTTAACCGCTTGTTTGTAATCCTGAGCTACACCCCGGCCATATTCATACGAGAACCCCAGGCTATATTGTGCATGCGCTTCTCCCTGGTTTGCTGCCATGCAGTACCATTTAAAGGCCTGAGTTTGGTTTCGGGTGGTGCCGTGGCCATTTTCGTGCATATATCCGAGGCAGTACTGTGCAAACGCAAGACCTCGGTCAGTGGCCTCTCGGTACCATTGGAAAGCACCTTTGTTATCTTGCGGCAAACCGCGTTCGTTTACGCAGACAGTAGCAACATTGATCTTCGACATGCTATAGCCTTGCGCACTGGCATGGTGATAGCGAGCGAGTGTTTCTTTGTATTGACTACCGATGCGGTTGCCAATGTTCCCATTTCCAGAAACATTGCGGATGGTATTCGTTGGTATGAACCCTGAGGTTGAATTGGTCTGTATTCTATTGTTCATGTGATACTCCAAGTATCCTTCGATGGCCTCACTTCCTGTGAGGGAATCGTACATTTCCGTACAAGGAAAACTAATTCCTAGCACAGTTTTTGTTTAATAAGTGCTGTGATCTCTATCTCCAGTTCATCTACCATATCTTTGAACTCCTCAGCTTTGTCAGGGGATTTTTTGCGCCAGAATGCAACAGCCTGTACCAGGCGAGCATGGTCATCCAATAATTCATCCAGTAGCGCTTCGTTAACTCTTAACTCCTCGACAACAGCGCCATATTTCGCGGGCCATTCTCGTTCGACTAATTTGGGTTTAGTCTTGGTATTCATGCAGTTCCTCCTGTCAGATCTGTCAGATACAACAGCCTCTGGAGCAAGATGTTTCAAACCAAACTCAGGCTGATGCGATGGGGTAGATCATCTGAAAAAAAGGCAGATCAGGGGAGTAAGTAGAGGTTAGCTACATGTAAGCTAATCGATAGCCAATTGGCTGGTATGAGTTCTAACTGCATGATTTTGTGTTGTTTAATCGTCCGGAAACCTTGTTGCAAGGTGCGGTATGTTATTTGAGACCAGCTTTCTTTAGACCAGCCATCATTTTCTCAATCTGGTCGTCAAACAGGAAATTTCGGGTAACGTATTGTTCAGGGTTATCCTTAAAGCTGGGTTCCATTTCAAGAAGGATATTGAGTTGAGCGTTGGCTTCCGCATAGCGGCCGAGCTGACCAAAGATAGCAGCAAGATACCCAGGTGTGCCAGGCCATTGATCCAGTGTAAATAGCCTCGCCTGATCTAATGCCAGTTCATATTCTCCGCGCATGTAATGGTTCATGCAGACAAGGCTGACATGCCAGGATGGGTGAAAAGGGTTGAGTGTATGGGTCTTGCTTAGCAAAGCAATTCCGCGATCGAAATTTCCTGCAAAACCGATCAAATGAGCACAAAAACTAATACAGGAAACAGCGTTCGGGTTTGCCTCAATAGCGCGCTCGGCTGCCGCGATGGTCGCATCGGGCTGGCGGTTTATAAAAGCAGCTTTAGCTCTGGATAAATGAGCAATATTAGAAGAGGGTGCCAGTGAAACAGCCTGGTTGGCTAATCTGGATATTCGCTCAATAGATTCTGGTGTTGAATTAAGGCCACGCAGATACTCCTCTGCACAGAGCATAGAGAGCGCAGCGAGTGTTGGGCCATAGTCAGACTCCCGTTCTACTGCAGCCTCCAGCGCTTCTTTTGCAGGGTAGAAGTCTTCCGCTCGCAATTGATTGAAATACGCCATATAGCGCATCATTGCCTCATAGGTTGCCAGCTCTTTCGCTGGTTTGTCCCGGGAGGCGCTGGCCATTGCTTTGGGGATAATACCGTAACCATCCACGATTCTGGCAATCACCGCCTGGGTTAGCTCATCTTCCAGACTGAACAGATCCAGCGCCGAAAGGGAGCGATCAAAGCGCCCGGCCCATAGTTGGGTGCCGTCTTTTGCATCGGAGAACGAGACCTCAACACGGATACGATCAGCATTACGCCGTACGCTACCCTCCAGAATAAACCGCGCACCCAACTCCTGGCCTACCTTCCTGACATCAATTTTCTGACCTTGATAGCGTGCGGAAGACTGCTGGGCGATAACCCGTAGCATATCGAAACGTGTGAGATCAGTTGTTAATTGCCCGGTGAAACCGGAGGCAAAGTAATCATCAACCGAGGAGTCATCCAGGTTTCGGAATGGCAATACAGCAATAACGGGATGATTCGGATAGGGGGCAGGGGAAGCAGTGCCCTCCGGAAGAGTACCGGTAGCACCTGTTGCACGGGTATTATTTGAATCGGTTGTATACAGGCCTGGCTCTGTCTGAGACTGGAAAACTGGCTTATAACCACCCTTGGGGATCTGTATACAAAAAGAGTTCAGCTTTCCGTCTGTCAGGTAGTAGCGCTCTAGCGCACGGCGAAGCCGGCTCGCTTCTGTACGCACGACGGGGTCAGTAGTGGCATCAAAACTCTCATCACGCTTGTACACTTCAATGGCGATCTGCGTGCCATTTATACGCTTTCCGCGTCCTTCCAGTGACTCCTCCACGACAAAGCGTAGAAATTCACATAAGCGAGGGGAGCGGGTAAAACCGTCACTTACCAGTACACGTTCTAATTCTGAGCGAATTGCCTCTGGTGGAGGGTTTTCATTCTCTTCCCTGAAGTTTTCCGAGTGCTTATCCATGGTCAAATTTTAGCGTAAATAGAAAGCAAAAACAGGAAAATTCGGGTTTGTATTTATCTGCAACTAACCGTAGCTATCATCAGCTTACTCCCTGTCTGCTATCAGATTAGTGGATAGTTATAGCTGAAACCTAAGCTATATAAAGGTGATGGCATGAATGGTATGAACGCACTACATTTAATAAAAGATCTCAATGTAAAATCAATAGATCACATGACCCATATCGATAATCTTGATTCGATTATTAAAAATGGTCTGCTTCCGCATAATAATCCGTATAAACAGATAGGTATAAATGGCCCTGATATATGTAAACGAAAGATTAAAGTTGAGCCTATCCACAATCGGGATATCGAGCAATATGTGCCGCTCTATTTTAATTCCAGAAACGAGATGCTGCTCAGAAACCAACGTTTGTATGGAGACGATATTGTAGTACTGGCTTTTGAGCCAGGCATACTTCTGGAAGAAGATGTGGTTTTTACCAACGGTGATAGCTGTTCCAGTGACACGATGTATTCAAATGAGATGGGCGATTTGGTGCAAATGGACTGGAGGAAAATATGGAGTCGTAACTGGTTCAATAAATATGACGAGCGCGCCATAAAGTTTTCCATGATGGCAGAAGTGTTGATTTATAAAAAAGTCGAAATGGAAAAATTGATGACCATTTATTGTTCTTCAAACCGTATTAAAGCGCAGATAGAAAGTAGTTGTTCGTTAGGCGAGACTGAAGTCATCGTGCTCGATCGAATGTTCTTTCAGAGGCCGCAAATTAAAACGGTGGAAAGCTGTCGTGTTGAAGAGAAGCAGGCTTTTGCTGAGCTTGCCTAGTTTTTTGTAAAAGACAGGCATAAAAAAAGCACCTGAAGTTAACCGAAGTGCCTGATATTGGTATCTGATTTGTTGGTAGGCGCGAGTGGATTCGAACCACCGACCCCCACCATGTCAAGGTGGTGCTCTAACCAACTGAGCTACGCGCCTGTATCGCGGACGGAAGTATAGTCACTGAACGGGTTGATCTCAACCTATTATTTTCTGAACCGCAGATCAGCTTCGGAATGTAGCATTTTTCAGTTGGGATAACTGATCGCGCAGCTGAGCGGCTTCTTCGAACTCGAGGTTTTTGGCATGTTTGTACATCTGGTCTTCAATACGGGTGATCTCTTTCTGCAGCTGTTTGGGTGACATTTTCGCTGGATTCACTTTGTATTCAGCGGCGGGTACCGCCACTTTTGAGAGGTTTTTCGGGCCGCGGCCAGGCACCGCATAGGCACCTTCCATAATATCGATAACATCTTTCACGATGCCGGTAGGGGTAATTCCGTGTTCAAGGTTGAAGGCCTGCTGCTTTTCGCGACGGCGTTCGGTTTCGTCGATCGCCTTTTTCATCGATTTGGTGATGTTGTCGCCATACAAAATCGCTCTGCCATGGACGTTTCGAGCAGCACGACCGATGGTTTGAATCAGTGAACGCTCAGACCGTAGAAAGCCCTCTTTGTCGGCATCAAGAATCGCCACCAGTGATACCTCTGGCATATCGAGTCCTTCACGTAACAGGTTGATGCCGATCAGTACGTCAAAGATGCCTATCCGCAGATCACGGATGATTTCGACCCGTTCGACGGTATCGATATCGGAATGCAGATAGCGCACTTTTACACCTTTATCCGATAGATAGTCAGTGAGATCTTCGGACATCCGCTTGGTCAAAGTCGTGACTAGAACCCGATGGCCCAAGCGCACGGTTTTGTGAATTTCCGATAACAGGTCATCGACCTGGGTGGTAGCAGGTCTTACTTCAAGTATTGGGTCGAGCAACCCCGTGGGGCGAACGACCTGCTCAACGACTTGAGCCTGATGCTCCTGTTCATAGGTTGAGGGTGTCGCGGATACAAATATCATTTGCGGTGCGCCTTGCTCCCATTCGTCAAACCTAAGTGGCCGGTTGTCGAGGGCGGAAGGTAGGCGAAAACCATATTCAACCAGAGTCTCTTTCCTTGAGCGATCACCCTTATACATGGCACCGATTTGCGGAACTGTGACGTGGGATTCGTCGATAATCAGTAACGCATCTTTTGGTAGATAGTCGTAAAGGGTAGGAGGTGGATCCCCCGGTGTGCGGCCGGACAGGTAGCGCGAGTAGTTTTCGATGCCGGAGCAGAAGCCGAGTTCCTGAATCATCTCAAGATCGTAACGGGTGCGCTGTTCAAGCCGCTGAGCCTCAACTAGTCGATCATTATCCCGCAGCACTTTGAGCCGCTCATCCAGCTCCTCTTTGACCTCGTCGATCATTTTGAGCAGTTTTTCGCGAGGGGTGACGTAGTGGGATTTTGGGAAGATTGTGACCCTTGGTACATTGCGCAACACTTCGCCAGTGAGCGGATCAAAGTAGCGGATTTTTTCAATTTCATTATCAAACAGTTCTACGCGAACCGCATTTTTTTCAGATTCTGCAGGGAAAATATCAATTACATCACCGCGCACCCTGTAGGTGGCGCGCTGTAGCTCGATATCGTTGCGGGTGTATTGGAGTTCGGCAAGCCGCCGTAAAATTGTCCGCTGATCCATTTGGTCGCCGCGGTCGAGGTGCAGCACCATTTTGAAGTAGGACTCGGGATCACCAAGGCCGTATATCGAGGAAAC
>JAHRWD010000003.1 GCA_019090315.1 Pseudomonadales bacterium | reverse complement strand
CCCACCCAGCAGTTACCGAGCCGGCTCATGCTTTGCTCAATCTGGTAACGCCACAATTGTTGCGTGAATTTTCGACTCGTGTAATGACTGCCCTGGTCAGAATGAAACATCAGTCCCTTTGGCCGGCCACGTGATTCAAATGCCATGCTTAATGCCTGACAGGTAAATGTGTTGTCTGGAGACAACGATATAGCCCATCCAATAGGCTTCCGTGAAAATAAATCCAGCACCACCGGCTAAGTAGGCCCAACGTCGGCCGCTCCAGATATAAGTCACATCACCGCACCAAACGCTCTGGCACGTCAAATTGACGATTCAGTGTATTGGGCACTGCTATATGTTCCTGGCTCGCCTTTTTGTATCTGTGGGCTGGAAGCTGACAGCTCACTAGGCTCAAGCTTCTTCATCAGCCGACCTGCACGGTAACGACTGAGATCCGTGCCTTTGGTCGTAACGATTGTTGCAATAGTTCTGGCGTCGGCAGAGCCATTGCTTTCCTTAAAGGCCGCTCTGACCTTGCTATGCAGTTCAACCTGCTCGCACGACAATTGATGTGCGCGCTTGGTCCAATATTTGTAACTGCTGCGATTAACGTCAAAGACTTCGCAGGTTTTAATACCTCTTTCTCTTCTTCAACCCTCCTGAGTTGTTTTTCCAGCTCTCGGATACGCCGCTGATCTGGGGTCATTGGCGTACCCTGGGGAGAATTACCATCGCGCTCTGAGCGTAGTTGCCGCACCCACTTGTACATGGTTGATTTGCCAACACCCACAGCGTCAGCTGCTTCGCGGATTGATCGGCCCTGGTTAACGACAAGCTGGGCTGCTTTAAGTCGGAATTCAGGGTTAAAAGTGGGTCTAGTACGTTTACTCATTGATCACCTCTTATCAAGTGGCCAAATTCACTATGCCACTACACACCAACCAATGAGAGATGCGGTAAAAGAAGAGGCTGGAAATGTCCTTTTATAAAATGAGTAGGTGGCTCCTTCGTCTTTATAGTAAGCGCCTAGTTTGATGTAAGAATAGGCGGCAAGTAGGGCAATGATTCCACCGATAATGATCACCACGGGAGTCCATGCCCCCACCAGGGATACGGAAATGCCTAGAATTGAAAAAATCCCGCCGCCCACCAAGTGCAATCGCAATTAGCTCAAGTATGCCAAGCGGTTTGTCATTCTCTTTTTGGGATGGTTTACTGTGATTATGGTTGTCGTTCATCTGTATTTTTTTGAAACTAGAGTCGTTGTTTTCTGGCTTCTCAACCCTTCGGCTTAGTTAATAATGGCCATAACGATTTAGATCATAAATACCCGCTTCAAGGGGTTTATGTTGAGCCATATAGCGGTCAAAGCTATGAAACAGCTCCCAGAAGTTAGGCGCCATGCGTCGAGCGCCCCACTGCTCAATAACCTTTTCAAAAGCCTCGTCTGAATTGACGGATGAGAGTGTTTTCCTGAACAGATTAAGTTCTGATAGATCAACCTGAAAGATTAAATTGGGGTAGCTGCCGATCAGTGTTGGCATGATAGTTAAGCTATCCTTTTCCTCCTGATAACGGAGAGACTCCCCGTACATAAAGGCGACATTACTATGAATACGATTCCTCAATAGGCTATAGGCGAGATAGCGACCATCGGGCAAATTGATACGAAGAAAGGTGATTTCTGGTAACCAGCCAATGGCAGGGAGATCTTTTGCGGGTCGGCTCGCCAATTTCTGCAGGCTTTTGTTAATCTGTTCTTTAAAGTTTGTGACCGATTTTTTTAGACAATTTTCGGCGCAACGGTTAATAGGGTCGCTACTTTTGGTCTGCTCGGGGTGTCTCTTCATTAACTGTTCAAGCAGTTCAATATAAGGTTTATCTGACTGAAAACGAATGGCGCTTGGAGCAGTTATGTTGAGCTCTGGGTAGCTAATCATTGTAGCAATCTGTCCGCTTCCTCTGTACCAATCATCATAGACCGCCGTGCGGGTATCGGCTGGCAGCAGTCGTAGGAGGTTGGTTTCACCCTCATTTCGAATCAGATCAAAATAGAGACGGGTCTGCGCCTGATGTGAGACATTGCCAAATACGTTGAAGCCGACCACTAGCTCGTAAATGGTCCGTTCAAGCAGAGGATAATCAAGGAGCCAGCTGGTAAGAGGCGGCGCTCCATGCAAACCTTGAACAACAGAGGCACTATCGTGGTGACGAAAAATGGTCTGAAAGGCATCTGCGTTGGCTGTCTTCCCTCCCCAGATATGTGAAAGCTGAGCGCCTGCTTGAAAATGGCTATTGTACTCTTGTTGCCGTCTCTCAATGTAGCGATTGTATTCACCTTGATGGCTCAACCATTCAGAACCAAAGTCGGAGAGTTTGCTGTTGAGTCCCGGTACAGCAAGTAAAGGGTCGACATGGCGACGGTACTTGTCACTATTAATGTAACGCTCATAACGAGGCGCTTCAAACATAACCCAGAATTGATCTCGAATAACATCTGTTGCTATTTGGCCTCGGCAGACAGGGCCTCGGATAAAATTGCGAACAAAAAAGAGCGCGTCATTGAGTAAAAATTGATAACGGGCTTTAGCCGGTAGTGGACTGAAAGTGGTAAATGGATTATTTTTTTCCTTCTCACTATAACCTGGTAGCTGTTTAACCTTCCAGTCAGAGCCAAAAAACAACTCACTATATTCTGCGATCCTCTTTTTTCCAAAGGGGTAAATAATGTGAGTTTTATAAACAATCGTGCCGGTAATGGGTTGTAGGCGATAGAAAAAAGGGCCGCTTATTGCATCGTTGGGTCTAACCGTTTTTACTGGTACAGGGGGTTGCCCAGGGGGAGATAACGAGCGGATAAGTTTAAAAAAGGTAGGGGGCTGATCAGGGCTGTTTTGTTCGAAATAGAGGTGGGCTAGAAAGAGGTGCTCAAAAAGATAACGGCTTACCAGCTGCGCCCGCTTCTCTTTACGGTTGAGCCAGCTTTCCCACTGGTTGATAAGTGACTGCTCTTGAGGGCTAATCAGCAGTGGAGATGGAGCTGTTTTTGCCCCCTCTTTTAGCCAGGTTGAAAGCGTTTTGTACTCCCGGTCACTAAGCCCTGCAATGGCTAACGGCATGCCGCCATGAGGATTATCTTTTGCATATTCCGCAAATTCATCGGGGGCAGGGCAACTATTCTTTCTTGAGAGCCCTAGTTCAAGCTCTTTGGGCAGGGGTCTATTGGGCGGGAACGGCTGTTTGCGACCAAGCTCTAGCATCTTTTGCATGAGTGAGGCAGAGAGCTTACCCTCTTCGTTGGGATAGCCTTTTATCGCAGGAAAGAAGCCTCGGTTACGCCAACCTTCAACCGTTTGGGCGTCAACATCAAGACGAGAGGGTGCAATCTCACTTAACCGGCCGCCATCATAAACGGGGGCTTTAGAGGCGCCTCGCTGAAGAGCGCTGCCCGATTCCATTTTAAGCTGACAAGGGGCGTCATAGCAGGCATGGCAGGCAATACATTTATTGTTGAGAATGGGCCGTATATCCTCATTGAAGGAATAACGTTGCTGTTTCGAAAATGACTGAGGCTCAAGTGGGTAACGACTTTTGGGGTTGTTGATGAGCTGATCTACGCTGAGTTGGTTCTGCAGCTGTTCCACGCTGTCTGTTAGTGCATCTTGCGCTGCATCAATCTCTTTGGAAAGCTGCTCTTTTAGACTATCTGCCTGTTGTGGCCATGTTTGAGCGCTTTCAGAGGTGCCAAAGGGCGGTGGTGTATTAGCTTGGGGTTCAGCATAACCGGTAGATATTGAAAAAAGGAGTGTAACGAGCAGAAAAAGGAGAGAGGGCGAGTTATGATCTGTTCGCAATTGAACCATCTTGCTAAGGCCTCAATGTAATTGGCTCGATAGCAAATTGCTTAGCCGGCTTAGAATAACATGCTACCTTATCGCTCAAGAAGATTAAACTCGCTGACTCTAACGGCTGTTGTTAGAGGGTAAACTTCATGATGATAGAAAACCTTAAGATGAATAAACAACAGCAAAGTGGCTAAATGGAGCTGAACCTACCGCTCTCCTAGTCTTTAACCATTTATATCAGCGAGTGGTTGATCAGATTGGTGCAGTTGCATGGCTGCTGGTGGTCTTTTTTCTCCCCTGGCCTGTTTTTTTACATTCTAGTCGTCTCCCTCGTGCCGAATAATGAGGCATTGCTGGAAAAATATGATGGCATGCTAAGGTTGACTGTATCGGGTGGAAAACCACTGATTATCGATAATAAATTTGCCATGATCGGCTGAATATGAAGACGGTTTGCATAGTCTTGAATTCAAACCTTTCTTAGCTTAGCCGTTAAGCAAAGTATCGTAGTAAATTTTTGATCATGGTGTTTTTCATGGTATTAACGCCAGATGCTACCTAAAGACCCGCGTCGTTGTTGGGTTTCGCGGCCTCATTGATAATCGAGTGGGAGTGACCTGGACTCGCAAGCAACGTTTGGCGCTGGCTAGCAACAACAGGCATGTCTCCCTTCTGCCTGATTATTCAGACAGGTGGCAAAGAAGTTACGATCTCCATCTCTTTGTACGGGATGCCAATAATATCAACGCCTTTTTCGACAATCAGATGGAAGATAACATGCTCGCCCTGGGGAAAACTGTAATAACTCTCTGCCACATCCGGGCGGTATTTTCCCAGTTGCGGATTCTCGGCTAAGCAGCCAAAGCGTTTATCGAGTGCTTTCTGGTAGGTATTACGCTGGGTCCTGACCCTATTGTTTTTGCGACACGACTGGCCCAGCGTAACGGCATGATTGCCCCCATTGTTTTGTTCACCTGTTTGGGCAGGCCAAGCGGAGAGCGGGGTGGTAATCAATGACCTTGACCCCATTGAGTTTCACCATTTGCTGCCAGTAGCGGTATAACAAGAGCAAAGGTTGTTGGATCCCTGGCGCGCTCATGCGAGGAGAGGCACGCCAGGAGAGACTATCCGTACGCCAGCCAGTAGCTCAACCTACCAGGCGGCGCGATAAAGGGCCTCTAATGCTGCTGCATCAACGGGGCGTGGATTAGTGAAGTTCACCAGGTCAGCGACTGCATCTTCAACCAGTGCTGGAAGCAGGTCTCCTTCAGCACCCAGATCTGATATGGATTTATCGATACCAAGATCGCTGCGAAGCTGAAGAGCGGCATCGATTGCACCGGCAGCTGTGGCTGGCCCCGAAGGTGCGAGTACCTTCGCCACTTCTGCATACTTATCAGCCCGTACCGACATGTTGTATTCCATCACGTGGGGCAGCATCGTTGCCAGTGTCTGGCCGTGGGCCGCATTGAGCCTGGCCGAAAGAGCGTGGCCAGTTCCATGTGCGGACCCTAGCCCGGCAACGTTGAAGGCTATTGCTGCCTTGGCGGATGCCAGCAGCATCTGCGACCGCGCTTCTATATCCGATCCATCCTCGACTGCTTTGCGCAGATACTTCCCAACCCTGGAAATCGCATCGAGCGCGATCGGGTCTGAGTAGTTACAGGCCCCAAGTGATACATAGGCTTCCATTGCGTGGGTCAAAACATCATATCCGCAAGTCGCGGTAGGATAGGCCGGTAGCCCTATGGTGAGGTCGGGATCGAGTACGGCGAAGGCTGGCATGATGCTAGGATGTACCACGTAAGTCTTACGGCCCAAACGGGTGTTTGTGATCACACATGCACTATTGGTTTCGGAGCCAGTCCCCGCAGTGGTAGGAACCGCGATGATAGGCGCTTGTGCACCTGAGGGGCTGGATGTCTCCCCGCCGCCACTGGCCGCCACCAATGCTTCCACAGTGCCACCGTTTGCCGCCAGTAACGCGATCGATTTACCACAGTCCATGGAAGAGCCACCACCAATGGGAACAACGCAAGCGTCGCCCAGCGCAGTGAGTTTCTCGGCACCCGCCTCCACGTTCAGGTCGGTTGGATTGGGCTCGACGCCGTCGAACACATCGACGCGCAGATCAGCGGCTTTGAGCGAATCCAGAATGGGTTGCAGAACACCACTCGCCGCCAGATTTTTGTCTGTGACAACGAGTGCTGCGTTCTTTCCAAACGATTTTATATGGCTGCTCAGCTCGTGGCTGGCTCCGCGACTAAAGATGATCTTGGGTAGGGGATTAACAACAAAACTCTCTTCTGAAAGCATCTCTGGCTCCTTAAGGTTTATTTGATTCGAAACGATATGATACATCATATCGTAAAACAAGGGCTTGGCTGGTAAAAACATGACAGAAATGAACGGTAAAGTTGCAATCGTCACGAGCGCTGCGCGGGGTTTGGGACGAGCCTATGCAATCCATCTTGCAAAGCATGGCGCACAAGTTGTTGCGGGCGACATAAGTGATTGCAGTGACGGGGTTGCTGAAATCGAATATAACGGCGGTGAAACGTTACGCATTCACCTGGGTGCGAAGCGATGGCCACGGCGAGAGCGCGAGCCTCAACTAAACCCTTTGTAAGCCAATCTATTGGCGCGCGTGCCACGTTAGCTATTTCTTGCAGACAGTTGCCCTATATTTTTTCCTTCACCGCAACTAAGGATATGTTATAACATATCTTTAGTTCGATATAATTTTCTTACATACCAGTACAAGTCTATAGGAACCGCTCATGGCCCAGACACCAGAAAGTGCGCTCAAGCATATCGCCGAAATCGAAACCTCCGATAGAGAAGCGGCTCGCGAGGCTGTAGCACAAGGGGTTCAGTCCGCCAAAGAAAAGTGGATCGAGGCGCCACTCATCGTTGAAGCATTGGCGCTCGAACTGATATCGGTAGCTCAAATCAGCCATTCAAACAGCATGATGGCTGCTTATCTCAGAAACCTGGCGGAAGCGATGGAGGCACCGGCAAACCGCCACTAAGGGCAGTCCGGTAAAGGGAATACCAGGCTGATTGAACACAATATGGCCCCTGCTGCCTGTGTCATTAAGGTAGATCAGATCGAGCCTTATACCGAAAAATAAACTCTACTGCGTAATAACGCAGCTTAGGAGTTTTTCCTCAAGGGATTCCAGCGAGTACTTCTCGCTGCTGATGCATTCAATGCGGCTGTCGATGCAGTCTTTCAGCGTGATTGTAGAGAGGGTGTTATCAGCCATGTTGTAAGCAATAACGCCCTGGGATGTGGAAAAGACGCCTTTGATGCGCTCCGCTTCCAACCCTGACAAAAGCAAAAAAAGCTGGTCTGAATCAAAAACCCACTCGGCAGTGAATATCCAGCCCCAGCTGTAAAACCCTTCGCCTTCATTTTTTATGCTCAAGTACCCTGCACTGGGAATCTCGGGTGTCTCAAGCAGGGCCGGAAAATCTTCCTGTTTGTGATGATGAGCATGGCTGTTATCGCGGTAGCGGGTAGAAGCTGACAGCCAATTTTCTTGTAAAGCCCCCTGGCTCACCTGGAATACTGAGGTGTTATTAAATTCTGGTGTGCTTTCCAGAAAATCCAGCAGTGCAGGGAAATCCTCGGATCGGTACTGGTCTGACTTGTTGGCGACAATTACATCGGCGATGGCCAGTTGCTGAGCGAAAGAGGGGTGATTGGTATAGCGCTCGTCCTGTACTTTTCTCGCATCTACCAGGGTAACTGTGGCGCGGAGATCGAGCACTTCCCGATAATACTCAGAGGTCAGTACAGCCAATACTTCCCTGGGATGGCCAAGCCCCGTAGGTTCTATTAATAGACGATGGGGCCTGGCGCGGGCCAGCAGCATATTGAGGGCAACCTGCATGGGCAGGCCCGCGGCACAGCACATACAACCACCGGGAACTTCGCGAATAAACATTCCCGACTGCTCGCTTGCGTTGCTGCTGAACAGGCTGCCGTCGATACCGACTTCACCAAATTCATTAACGAGTACAGCCCAACGTTCACTGTCCGGCTTATTTTTGAGAAGATTTAGAATGGCGGTGGATTTACCAACCCCCAAAAAACCGGTGATGACATTGGTGGGGATGGCTTTGAGTGCTGACATATAGGGATAAGTCCTTCTGTTAATCTGCGAAATAGGTAATCTGCGCAACAGGCAGAACGAAGTTTCATTAAATTTAGTTGATCGCCTCTACAGGCTACCAGGGGCATGGAAGCCGCCACCAGATTTGTAGTGGGCACTTTTAGATAGGGGAAGTTGGGGCCTCTATTTCAGCCGAGCATTTTTATAAGCTTTCAGGGACGGAATAGCTGCCGCGATGATGGTTGAGAGAATCATCAACAGCGCAAGATACGCGTTGCTTTCAGACCCTATATTGGTGCTGATATGCAGCCCAAATTCTGATGCCAGAAGATCTTTTGCTAGGACTAACACCGCATAGAGTAGTGAGGTGCCGAGCGCAATGGCAGCAAAACTGATTAGCAAAGCTTCCAGTTCGATCAGTAAAAACAGGAACATCGGTGGCGCACCGATGACCCGTAGTAGTTGAATTTCGTGTTCACGTTCGCGGATCGAAGCCAGCAACATGGCGCTCAGCCCCAGCAGGGCGGAGACCAGAATACAGGCCGATATCAGGCGCAGCGTGTGTTCGAAGGTCGCCATCATTTGCCAGAGTTCCGACAGGGCAACACCGGGAAGTATTGCCGTGAGTGGTTCGCGGGAGTAGTTGTTGATCTCCCGTTGCAGGCGGAAGGTGGCCATTTTCGAATTCAAGCTGAGCATGAAGGCAGTAATGCTTTTGGGCTGAAGGTCCATCTTCGCTAATTGTTCAGCGGATACGGTGCTGCCAGGCACTTTTACGCCCCGTTGCCAGTCGATATGAATGGCTTCGATACCTTGCAGGCTGACATGTACGGTCTGATCGACGGGTGTACCCGTAGGTGCGAGGATGCCCACCACTTTAAATGGTTTGTCGTCGTGGAGGCTGAAGCTGGTATTGGCGATGCCGTGAGCGAGTACCACCTGATCGCCAAGTTTGTGACTGAGTTTTCTGGCCACTTCCGACCCCAATACCACGTCGAGCACTCCAGAAAAGGCTTTACCGCTGGCGAACTGCAGCTTGCGCTTACCGCCGTAACTAAAGTGGGTGAAGTAGTCGGGCGTGGTGCCCATGACGCGGTAGCCCTGGTAGGAATCACCCAGTGCAATGGGCACAGCCCAGGCGACGTGTTTACCGGAGGCAATGTGCTGGTAGGATTTCCAGCTAATATTATTGGTTGGTGATCCCATGTGGAATACTGAATAGAGCAGTAAATTAAGGCTACCGGTTCTTGCGCCAACGATCAGGTCGACGCCGGAGACGGTGTTGCCAAAACTATCCCTCGCCTGCTGGCGGACATGTTCGACGCCTAACAGCACAACAATACTGACGGTTAACGCCAGCACGGTCAGTACGACGGAGCCTCTTCGATTGAGTAGGCTTTTACAGGCCAGTCGCATGAACATTAGTGCATCCTGCCGGCAGTATTGATATCAGACAGGGCTTCAATTCGCCGAAAATGCTGGGAAAGGGCCAGGTCGTGACTGACAAAAAGCAGGGTGATCTGGTGCTCTTTCACCAGCGACATTAACAGTGCCATAAAACTATCGCGGTTTTCCTGATCCAGCGAGGATGAGGGCTCATCTGCAATCAACAGTTGGGGCTTATTGATTAAGGCTCTGGCAATGGCAACCCGCTGTTGCTGGCCAATACTAAGCTGGGCAGTGGGTTTGTGCCGTTCTGGAGGCGCAATACCGAGGGCGGAAAGCAGCTCGTCTGTTTGATGTTCTACCGCTGCCTGTTTGCTTGCGGCAAAGTGAGCAGCCAGTCGAATGTTGTCGATGGCATCCAGATAGGGGATGAGGTTAAATTGTTGAAATACACAACCGATATGGTTGGCGCGAAACCGGTCGCGTCGGCGGTTGCTCATCTGATCCAGCCGCTCGCCGAGCACCGATACCTCGCCATGGTCCGTCTGAAGGATGCCGCTCAGCAGATTGAGTAGCGTCGATTTGCCACCGCCGGAGGGGCCATGGACAAATACCTGTTCGCCCGGGGCAACCGACCAGTGTGGAATATCAAGCACCTTCTTTTGAGGTGCTTGCGGATAGGCAAAGCTGACGTTTTGTAAGTGGATAGCCATCTAGAATCCGTAGCGAGAATAGAAAGTCTTACGGTGTAAAAGAATAGGATATACTGTATCATTTTGTGCTCAGCATTCAACTTCTGATTACAGTGATATGTCGATAATAAGTGCTCTAAACAGTTTTTTTTACAAGCGCCTCAGTGGCTTTAGCCCCGTCGTGGTCGCTGCGGTTTTATTGGCGTTGTTTTATACGACAGGTGCCAGCGCTGCCGAAGGCCAAACCCCATCAAATAAAGAGGCCTCGTTCAGGACAGTTAACTGGGTCGAATTGATGCCGAAGGATGATCTGGAGGTCTTACTCAATCCGCCCCAGTCAGTCACCGATATCGAAGATGGCTCTTTCGAGGACCAGATCAGCAATCAAATGCAAAACAGCCTCGCCGCCGCCAACGATGATCGTTATCAGCAGGCACTGGTGTCGACTCGGGTGGTTGCCGAAATGGATGGTAAGGCGATTCGTCTTCCTGGTTTTGTCGTGCCGCTTGAGCATAACGACGATCAAGCGATTACCCAGTTTTTCCTCGTGCCCTTTTTTGGGGCCTGCATTCATGTGCCACCGCCGCCGCCAAACCAGATTGTCCTGGTGAATTATCCACGAGGCATGAAAATTAATAGCATATATGAACCGATTTGGGTCTCAGGTGTGGTGAAGACGTCGATTCAACAGAATGATCTTGCCACCGCGGCCTATGTGATGGAGTTGGCGCAATTTGAAGCCTATACCGAGTAACCCGTTAACCCGAGACCTGGGCACAGGCGCATGGCTGGTTTGTCGCTGTTCACAGGTTTTGAAAGAACATTCGCTTCATTAGAGTCCATTGGCTTGCAGGCCAGGTTCGTCAGACTTAGTACAGTCGCAGCGATTCTGATGTTGACAGAGGCGGTAGTTCCAGAGGTGGCCAAGCGACAGGATCACGGCACCGAGCACCGTCAGGGTCTTTTCCCCAGTTTCCCCTAGCAGGTCGTGTCCAGCGTAGGCTGCGAAAACAAGGGTGCCCAGCCCCACACCACCAATGAGTAATAAGCGGTAGTGTTGGTGCTTTTTACAGCCCATCGTCAGTGCGTAGGCACTAATCGGCAGCACGGTAATCAGCATCCAATAGTGGAATGTTTCATCCGCCAGCGGCAGACCGGCGATTGAGGGTAGTAATACAAGGGCCAAAGGCATCGCCAGGCAATGCATCGTGCACAATAGAGAGAGGCCTATCGCCGATTTATCAGACAGGCTTTGTAGCTTATTCATTTTTAGCTCCAGGTTGGTGGCTTCAGGCGGCGTTACTCATACAGCCTTCGCAAAGGCTGTCCATTTCTAGCTGAGGGCTAAGCAGATGGAAGCCTGCTTCCTCGACACTTTGTCGTAAGGTGTTGATGGTTGATTCTTTGATGGCGATCTCTTTCACGCGTTGGCACTGCCCGCAGATCAAAAACTGGGACACACCGTGGGCGTGATCGCAGGCGATGTGAATGCAGGCAACAAATTTATTGGCTAATTTGAGCTTGTGCACCAGCTGTTCGTCCTGGAGAAAAGCCAAAATCCGGTACACGGACATGGGTGGGATTTTTTCGCCAAACTCGCTCTTACAATAGTCCACCAGCTCGTAGGCAGAGAATGCTTTTTCCGATTGCAGCAGTCCAGAAAGCACCTGTTTACGTTTGCTGGTGAGACGGGTGCCGTGTGTTTTACAGCGTTGCTCGGCTCGTTCAATGATCTTCTGTGTGTTCACTGTCTGCGCTCCAAATTTATCGTTGTTGAGCCCGCTGTGAATACTGCGGAAGCCTGATTACTATCACTTACCCAGGCGGCATGCACTGTTTCAATACGGGGAAACAGATCAAACAAATGCACTTTAATTGCCGTCAGTTTAGTGCCCTTGTCACAGTGAAAACGGTAACGGGCTGAAATCTCACTGTGTGTTTGGTGATCCTCGTGGCCTTCGTTGGTGTGCTCCTTGTGCTCACTGTGGGTCTCTTCTTTATGATGAGTTTCGACAGGCTTGAGCACTGCGGAAAAGTCGACCTGCTGAGTTGTTGATTCACAGCGGGTGCCAATGAAGGTCAGTAATTGTTTCGGCAAATCGAGAATCGTTTTTGCGCGAGTGACGCTGGCATGCTGCTCCGGAGTCGACGCGAGGTGCTCAAACCCGACGATATTGGCAGCCGGAGATTCCAGGTTCAGCTCGACCGTATTGCCCTCAATTGCCAGGGTCATCTCTACCAGCCCGTGCAGATGGGCCTCTTGCTGATGATGGTCATCATGATCCAATGATTCCGCATTAAGCCCTATCGAAAGCATAGACAGTACGGCTATGATGCTCGTCGCCGAACAGATGTACTTCTTCTTGGTTCTCAAATTCCACCTCAGTATTTCCTCCGCTGTTGCCTTGCCGAGCCTGCCTCGAAAACGAACAGTCAGCTAAGCCATAGATAACCACGGCATAAAAGTCCGCGATCGCTACCGTGTAGGCCATTTTGAATATATGATAGGATATATCATATCGTTTGTTTTGCAACAATCAGCAAACTATTTTATTTTCACTACTATCTGGAGCCCTTTACCGTGTTTAGTTATGTAGACCAATCTATCCGGCAGTCGCTAATCAATAATCATCAGCTTGTCGACCTCGACAAGTTGGGCCGGGAGATCCGCAACGCTGGAACGCCCTTTATATCCCTTCTTGGGCCAGTCACCATCCCTCGTGTGATTGACGGAGAGGAGGTCAAGCTGGAGTGGTATCCCTTCGTACGTCGTGTTGAATTGACTCGCGTACTGGAGGCAGCTAAAGACGTGCAGGTCGGTCAAGATGATGTTTTTCGCACACTGTTGCAAACGAATATGTCGGTCAATTCTGTGTTCGCCTTGCCGGGTTTCCGTGATAGCAGCGAGCCGCTGGTACGCATCCACTCCTGCTGTTTAACCGGTGATATATTTGGCTCCATGCGTTGCGACTGCGGCCCACAGCTCGAGACCGCCTTTAGCATGATGAAACAGCAAGGCGGCGGCGCGGTAGTTTACATGTCCGGGCACGAGGGCCGTGGTATTGGCTTATGGGCAAAGGCGGTCACCTATCTGCTCCAGGATGCTGGTCAAGACACCTTCGAAGCCAACGTCTCTTTGGGCTTGCCGGAAGATTCCCGGGATTTTTCCGACGCAGCCACTGTTCTACGTTACCTGCTCAACGACAGGCCGATTCGTTTGCTATCAAATAATCCGCAAAAGCGTGAGCAACTGGAACAAAACGGCCAAACTATTTCCGAGGCGGTCTCTCTGGTCAGCGGCGTTAACGACCACAACATCCGATACCTGCGTTCTAAACGTTACAAGGGCCATAAACTGCCGCAAGACCTGTAGGCAAGAATCAGTGGGGTTAAATGAGATTCGCCTTGTTATTTCAACTGTGAAGCAGCGGTGCTCGATGCATACCAACTTCTCGCCACTATATCGTGATTGTGATGCTTGGCCCTACTCACAAACGGGTATCTAGAGGGTACATTCCGGAGTTTGGATTGGCGGTTAAAGGTGATGGAAGGTCCTATCAGGTCCACTGGAAGGTGGGATTGATTTCTAACGTAACCTAAAAGCCAGATTGGCTGTTTGCAGTTGTAATGAAAGATACGATACAAAGTTTGTCCGGGGGACTGCAGTGTTGGATTTGCTGCTCCAGCCCAAGCTATGGCAGTTAAACCAAGGAGGTTATTCGATAACAGATCTCACCACGTCATCGAAAAACAGGTGATATTGGCTGCGGTGATCAATCCAATGATTGGGATTATGGATAGGATAAAACAGCACGATTGTTGCGCTACACCGAGTTATTTATACTTGGGTAAGCTAACGATTAAACACAAAGACTGAAGAGAATGATGACTGATCCAGCCAAAGAACAGATAATCGACGACGAATATTGGATGCGTCGGGCGCTCGAGCTTGCCGACAAAGCAGCGACGTACGATGAGGTCCCGGTGGGTGCGGTGTTGGTTAAGGATGGGCAGTTAATCGGTAGTGGCTGGAATCAACCTATAAGCAGTTGTGACCCCAGCGCTCACGCCGAAATTATGGCGTTACGGAATGCCGCGTCGAACGTGCAAAACTACCGTTTGCCCGGTACTACGTTGTACGTGACGATTGAACCCTGCGCCATGTGTACGGGAGCGTTGTTGCATGCACGGGTGGGCAAGTTAGTGTTCGGTGCACCGGAGCCGCGTAACGGAGCGGTAACCAGCCAGTTAGCGATTCTCGATCATCAAGCTCTAACCCATAATATGGAGTGGCAATCAGGGGTGCTTGAAGAGGCCTGCCGAGAGCGGATTCAGGCGTTCTTTAAGGCCCGTAGAGCCGGCTTAAAACCTGACAGAAAGCCCGAGAATAAAACCTGATAGTAAACTGAGCGAATTTTATGTCGACTCTGTATCAACCATTTCAACCCACGTTAACTGCCGGTGGTTTGCGCAGCTTTGGGATGTCGCTGCAGCTAGCCGACAGTAGTGCCCCGCTACGTAATGTGGTTCACAGTTACCTACAGATCAGTGTCAATAAACCTACGCCATATCCGGTTATGCCGGATGCTACCCAAGCGATCTATATCAGCACCGAAGGAGGTTTCATTGCGGGCGCGTACAACCAATCATTTGAACTCCCGTTACTGGAACCGAGGGAATTTGTTTGAACTGGATTTTCAGGAGATCACTGACCAATTCGCCGACAGTGGTTTTCTACCCTGCAAGCAATTTGCGACATTGCACGACCAAATTTATCAGCAAACGCAGTTTGCTCAACGGGTGAAGCAGTGTGACCAATGGGTGTTAACGCATTAAAAGGCGCGCCCGGCAGATCGTTTCGATCAAGCCTTGGCGCTAATATACAAGGCTCGGGGGAACCTCAAGGTCGAGCAGTTGGCGAACCAAATAGGCTGGAGCCGCCGCCATTTGAACCGGATGTTTCGAAGTAATACCGGGTTGAATACCCAGGCATTTTGCCAAACCATTCGCCGCCAGCACGCCTGTTTGGATCTCTATCGAACACCCAACAACAGCCTCAATACTGCAATTGAACTTGGCTATTATGACCAAGCCCATCTACTCAACGATTACAAAAAACACCTACAGGCAAGCCCTGGATCTATCGCTAATCGTTTTATGTCCGATTTTTACAATCCCTGATCAGACCAGTTCTACACACTGCCTCCAGCTATTGATTGGAGAGAGTAGATGCAGTTTTCAAATAGCCAAATCCGAGAGATGTCTGAAGGTGAATTCTTTGGCAAAGGTAACGCCCAGTTGCCCAGTGCCGAGATGTTGATGATCGACCGAATCACCCATATCGATGATTGCGGTGGTTTATATCAACGGGGACGCTTAGACGCCGACCTTAAAATAGATCCACAACACTGGTTTTTCGACTGCCATTTCAAAGGCGATCCAGTGATGCCTGGCTGCCTTGGGCTGGACGCATTGTGGCAACTGCTCGGCGTGTTTTTGGGATCGTCTGGATTGCCAGGAAAAGGCCGTGCGCTAGGTGTCGGCAAGGTCAAGTTCACAGGGCAGATCTACCCGGACGCGGACTCTATTCAATATCAGTTACAGATCAAACGTATCTTCAAAAAACCGATGGCAATGGGTATTGCTGATGGCACCGTTAGCCTCGACGGCAAAGTGATTTATCGTGCTGATGATCTAAAAGTGGGATTGCTGAGCTGATTAATAATCCCTTCGCGATGTTGCGCTTCTAGTGCTGTATCATCGTCGCGTACAACTGAATCGCATCCAGATCATCTATCCGAAGGAACCGCACGTGGCGTTAAAACCAACCATATTTAAGTTAACTATTTCACTGTCGGATCTGGATCGAAACCACTATGACACACTGAATCTGACTATCGCTCAGCACCCTTCGGAAACCACTGAACGGGTAATGGCGCGGGTATTGGCATTCTGCATTCATGCCCAGGAGCACCTTGCGTTTAGTAAGGGTTTATCCGATGTAGACGAACCATCGATTTGGGCCAAAACCTTAGATGGCCAAATATCATTGTGGATTGACGTTGGCGAGCCGATGGTCGAGCGTATCAAAAAAGCCACCCGAGTAGCTCAGCAGGTGTGCGTGTATAGTTTTAATTCAAAATCAGATGTCTGGTGGGAGCAGTCAAAGCAGGGCTTTAGTGAGCTTTCTGCTTCGATATTCAGATTTAACAGCGAAGAGATCAAACGATTCGCCGAGTTGCTGCAGCGCACGATGGAGATCTCCGTAACCATCACTGGTGATTCAGCCTATATTGCTGCGGAATCAGGGCAGTGTGATATCAACTGGCAGGTACTTCAGGCATAGCAGGCTGAGCAAACGGATCGATCACTCCCAACCAAAATGGAACCTCAGGCTAACCGGTAGCCCATTGGCCAGGGGTCTTTCTATTGGCTCATCAAACTGAAGTTTAATCAGGATCATAATGGGCCGTTCTGCGAACACACTGGATATATCTACCGGTGAGCGGCGGGTCAACTCAGGTACTTCGCTAATGTGCGCGGTTTTTGTTTCCCCGTGGGGGAACTTCACTGTAGCGGTTCTGCCCACTTCCGCGTAGTCCGAGAAACGAGGCGGCAAAAAGGCCGTTATTGTAATTTCATCCTGTGAAACCAGCTGCGCGATAAGCGTACCTGATCCGACAAACTCACCGACATGAACAAACAGATCGGAAACCTTAGCGCTTTTGGGTGCAGAAATGATCTGTAGAGCTATCTGGCTATTGATAGTGGCGAGTTCCATATCCAGATTATGCAGCTTGGTGTCACGTTGACGAGAGTCTAGTGTAGGACCTGAAAATCGTAAGTTTTCCTGCATTGCGGTATTGAGCGAGTCTTCATATTGCGCTCGGGCGGTGTTAATTTCCGATTCGGTGGCGGCTCCATTGCTGTAGAGCGATTGATATTTTGTTAAGCGTTTCTGATAATAATCTCGTTGCTTGTTAGCGAAGGTTATCCGCTCCTGTGCGGCTTGCTGTGCGGCGCTATTGTTAGAAAGAAATTTTTCATGATTAAGTGCCAAAATTTCATTTTCCAACCGTGCCCTCCGATCCTCCAACGTCAAACTGTTTATTTTTACCAGTGGCTGTCCCGCACTCACGGTTTCCTGTGCGCGTACAAGCAATTCTTGAATCTGACCGCTGGCAGGGGAGTGAATATCGGTTTGATCAAGCTGGATATAGCCATCTGCTTCCACCAGTAAAACTGCCTGAATGATGGTTACAAAAAAGTAAATAAGCGGGCTGGAGACAATAAAGAGTATGAGATACCAGCGCCAACGCACAATTGCACGGCGTGTTTCACCATATTGAACCTTCATCCCTTGATCGCGATCGGGAGTTTGTTGCTCCGGAGGGTCAAATCGAATTTTCACTAGTTTACATTCCTGAAGTTAAACCAAGATTGAATGACAATGCCGCTAAAGTTTTTGTGCTTTTCCAGATTATTCTGGATCTCTGTCAGCTGCGCGTTTGAGCTTTTAGTGGAAAAGCTTGCGTAGCTTTCTTCCTTGCTTAGATGACGCTCGAAGCTTTGCGCGACACTGATACGCAGTTCTGGATATGCATCCAGTATCGGGATCATTATCTCGATAACCCGTTTTGGGTTGGTAACAAACACCATTGCCGAGGCCTGATGAATGCCAATGGTAGTTAGCTCGCAGGGCACGCACACAGAGTTTTGTGTGGGTGCCAGGTAACGGAAATGGGTTGTAACGGAGACCGGCCACGGTGACCGTTCGGTTGCCAGGCGAATGGTTTCCAGCCAACTGTTAACCAATTGTTCAGTTACGTTGGGTGTCAAACTGTCCGGTTCAATATCAAGGTTCAAGCCATCAAATGGTAGTTTATCCAGTTTTGAAATGAGTTCGAGTAAACCATCCCGATGCTCAGCTAGCGCCCAGCTGGGGTCACCAAGTAGCAACTCCACTGAAATATTTTTTTGTTTGGCTAATGAAAGAAATGATTCGATGATGCTGGGGTTCTCGGTAGCCTGTATGATCTGGCCGGCATCAAGGGAGAGTAATATTTTCCCGACTTTTTTATCTTGAAGTTGCTGCCAGAAATGCGGGTCGCTCTGGTTTACGATATCGTGACTTCTCCACAAATATACCGCGTAAGGAGCAGACTGTTTTTTTGGTGAAGTTAATGTTGGTGAAGAGTTGGTTGCTTTTTGCAGTCGATATTGAGCGTCAAAAATCACTTCCGACAAGGCGCTAAAATTTGGGATGTCGATCTGTTGCTGTTGCTCCAGGCGAAAATACCACAGGGGAAATTGTCGGAGTTTTGCCTGTGTATTCCACAACTTCATCTGTACATCTATTAGTTCGATCGACTGTATATAATATCGATATATACCTGCAACTAGCGCGCTCAATACATCGCCATCAAGACTTGTAACACGGCGTGATCGCTCCTCAACTACTTTACCCAGGGCGTTTAATTGTGTCTTGTTGAGTTCGATGCGTGTCGCATAGTCGCGATACAGGCTTTCGGTCAATCTTGCTTGCTCGATTAACAGCCCGTTGCGTTGCTGGTGTTCGAACTCGGATTTATGAATGCTGGCTTCTACATATTTGTCATCGGCACTTTTATAGCGGTTGTAAAATAGTGGCATGCGGAAATTAACGCCCGCATATACTCCATATCCTGTAGGCCCGGATATCTCCTGTATCAAATCGGTTCTTACAACAAAATGAGCGTAGACTCGATCTGATTTTGATGCTTGAAGTTGTTTTCGTTGTGTCTCAAGTTCGATATTGAGCACCTGTAGTTCGGGGTGATTTTGATTCAGGAAGTCAGAGTCCTGCGTATCGACAGGGGATTGATAAAATGCTGGTTTAACCGCATCAAACGGCGGTAGTTTACGGCCGGTTAAGCGGCGTAATTTATTGAGCGCCTGAGTTTGTCTGGATGATTGTTGTAGATGGATGTAGTTTACCTGTTCAAAACCAGCTAAAAACTCCTGCCGATCTGATTCAAGCAACAAACCGGCATTTCGGCGCAATTTCAAAATATTTTTTATTTGATCGGCTAACTGCGTATAGGCATTGGACAGGGTGACTTTGTTCTGCGCCCCCCAGTACTGACCATATGCCTCCTCAATCTGATATTGAATAATGCCTGTTGATTGCTTTAACCGAATTTCACTGATTTGTGCATTCCCTTCGGCGATCTGTAAAGCGCGTTCATTGTTATTATTTCCCGCTAAAAATGGGTAGCGGAGCCCAACTCGTGCGATGACATCGGTATGGTTTCTGGTTCGGTTTTCGGTAACGGCTTCTTCAATATTACCCACACCGGCACCGCCAAACAGCTCCCAGTTCTGCTCAACTTTATGTCGTTTTGCATCGGCGGTACTGATGGTGCGGTTTAGTCTGGCAATTGCTACCTCCGGCGAATTTTCTATTTCATTCAGTAGCGATTCGAGTGGTATGGTTTCGCTATAGCCCACAGGTGCGCATACCGCTAGAGCAATACAGCACCCGGCAACAGGAAAGCGTGATAGTTTGAAATATTTGAGTAGAGAAGAAATCATCTAAAACTTATCTTTTTTGAGAACCCACCAGGGGGCCATTCCCGAATCCAGATGGCCCTTATTAAGCCATTCGTTCAGATTCGCAACGGCACTCCAGATACGTATTAAAAATGTAAATAGCGGGAATAACGGCATCAACGGTACAAGTTTGATATCTTGCCTGGGTCGTTCCGATAGTAAGGTTAAGTACATGACAAACTGAACCAGGGTTAGCAGCAGGTAGAAAATATAGATCAACATCATCGTTCCGATGAATACCGGTACGGTTTGTACAACCGCCATATAAACCAGATACAAATAGATTAGAAACGGCATCACAATTTGAAAGCCAATACCGTACCAGAGCGTTGCGATGAAATTCTTCCAGCCAATAATCCCGGGAGAAAATGCCATTCGATGTTTGCGTAAATAGATAAAGGATAGATCCCCATCCCAACGTAAACGCTGTGCTAAAAAATCAAAAAGAGAATCAGGAACAATGGTATGAGCCACTGCTTCTCGTTCAAAAACGATTTTCAAATAGGGATAGCGAGCAAGGTATTGTTTGATACGGATGGTCATATCCAGATCTTCAGCGGTTCCAGTGTCCCAGCCACCAATGGTTTCAATAAATGATTTCCGATATATTCCGAAGGCACCGGGTATGTTGTTGATGACTCCAAATTCAGCTAGCCCAAGCTTCCCCGCATATATGGAGATCATATATTCGATCGATTGAAGCCGGGAAACAATAGAGAAGTGGTTGCATGCGGCTCGTAGTGGGCCCGAAACGGCAATCGTGTTTTTATTGATGAAGTGCCGGACACATTTTTGCACTACGTTGTTATCCAGTGTGGTGTCTGCATCGATTGGCATCAGGAACTCACCACTCGCTGCGCCCATCGCTGCATTGAATGAAGAGACACGGCCACCCCGCACAATTTTCGGTAGTACCAAAATAGAGCGATTGTGATAGCGCTCAGCGAGGGGCACCATGGCCATCGCCGCTTTATAGGTTTCGCTGTTTTGAACAGCACCATCCACAGCAATTATGATTTCGATATGCCCGGTATAGTTCTGCTCCAAAAACGATAAAACGGTCTGGGTGATTTCATAACCTTCGCTGTAACTTAAAACAACACCGGATACACGGGGGAGAAAAGGCTGTTCCAGCGGGATTTCATACTCTTCGCGTTGCAAGCTTCGAATCACACCAATCCAGATGAAGAGATATACCGGCAACTCCAGAAATAGCACGAAGGGTACAAATTTGTATAGAAAAAGCGCTAGATTTCCTTCATGAAAAATAAAGGTAAGCAGGACTGCAACCGAGTGCTCGAGTAGCAGAATGGCGTTATCGAGCATCTATCAGGTCACTTTGCATCTGTGCCAATAGCAATTTTGCATCTTCTGCGACGGATGATGACTCACTCGATGAAAAGTGTACCATCTCACAAACCAGCAGATGATCTTCCTGTTGTTGGGTGAGTTGGGCGGCCACTTTTATTCTCGATTCCAGGCCCTTTACTCCCTCATAATCCGTGTGGGGAAGCAGCAGCCAAATAGTATTTTCGACCGCCCTTGCGCATAGATCGGTTCTTCGGGTTAATGAGCGAATGTGCCCGGAAAACCCCTCAAGCAGTTGAAACACATCCTGGTGTCCGATCTCCGAGATCAGCTCAGGGATGTTGGTGAAATATAAACCCAGTACGCTAAAGTTTGTTGCTTCATAGCGGTTGGCCTGAATCAGCAGCCAGTTCAAATCATGAATAAACAGTTCGTACGGGACGTAGTTGAGTTGATTAAATACATCAAAAAGATCATCGGAATTGCCATGCATGGCAGTTAATCGCCCGTGATCACTTAATTTCCAGCTGCGAATATCATTTTGTAGCAGCTCTGCCGGTGACGTGGTTTGTTCACATATGGCACATCGGCAGAGTACATCGCCCTCGATGAAGTAATGGGTGCATGAATTACATCGGTAGTTTTCAAGCGGGCGATCATAGTCGGCACCGATATGACGAAGACGGGTGCTGCAGTTAGGGCAGACCAATACCCCGTTATTCATAAAGTTATCCTGGGCTGCAACATTTCCACAGGTAAAACAGTGTAGCGATATCTGTTTGTTGATATCGATATGGCTGCAATTGGGGCAGACATCAATAAAACTAAGTTGAGCACTTTTGCAAAAGGTGCACTCTTTTTGTCGGTCAATCAGTTCAACCGACTGCAATATTCGTTGGCTGACCAGCCGTTTTAGCCAGCCTTCGGTATCAATCATTGGGCCGCCGAATACTTCCAGGATCGGGTAGCGGTAACGGCGAGCGTGTGACCATTGATGCAGCGGTTTGATTACGTAGTTCGGGCGCATGAGCAGGAAACGCATGAGCCATTGTTCATGGGTCTGTTGCCCATCCTCTATGGTTTTGAACAGAAGGTTGAGCTGTTGACTTTCGGTGACTGTACCCTGCAATGAGGCTGGATCAGGCAGCTTACCATCTGATAAGCCATCATCCGATGAGCCTACCGGATCGGATACAAAGCAAAGGTCAGCGTAGTGATCAGGGTGGCTACGCAGTTGTTGCAGGGTTTCTTTTGTATAGGAAGGGTCCTTGCCATCGATCACATAGACAGCAGGCCGATCCGCGGGCGCAGCCAGGGAATCATTGAAATAAGCGAACTGTTGGTAGCGGTCGGACTGCCACTGCTCTCCGGGTGTACGGCTAGGCTCCGGGGAGAGAAATATGATCAGGTAATCTTGTTGGTTATCAGGCATCCGCAGTCCTTAAACGATATCAATCTATTCTATGTGCTTTATGGCGCCTGTCATTCAGGCACTGGTAGCTCGCATCAACTGCTGACTAGCATCGGCCCTGGTTTCGACTCGATCTGCTTCGGCGGATCAGTGGCAAAACAATTGATACGCTCAAAAATAGCGCCAGGGTAGTTGGTTCGGCGATATTGATAGCCGCTGCGCCGAACAACGCAACATGCTTCTGGTCTTCGAAGTCTTGCGTGTCGCTGGCAAACTCAATGGCCATGGTATGTTGACCATGACTTAATCCGGACACAATCAGGGCTTTCCACTGTGGCCCATCAAGCTGGCTGCCGAACCGCAGATCTGCAGTCTCGACCTGAATACCATCCACCAGGTAGTTGGCTGGGCCATCGTTATAGTCACCAATCATGAAAAATACTACTGCATTGGAGGACACATCAAAATGGGTCGTTGCGGTGAGGTTTTTTCCGGAATACAGCCATAACTCCCAGGCTGATGTATCGCCACCGTATTGGTAGGAGGTGGTTCCAGGGGAGGGGGTTGTGGAGCGTCGATATTCCGATGCTGATAAGCCGGATGTTTGAAGCTCCCAGGCAGATGCAGATGCTGTAGAACAGGGGCTTGTACACTCTATGCTCCAGTCGTAGGTATCACTGCCAAAGTCTGCACTGTGGTCAAAGCCTGCATTACGGTATTGCAGCAGTTCATGTCCATCGACCTGCGCCAGGTCGTCCGCGACCTTGTTGTAATCAACCCAGCTGGTAACAACGGTGCCGTTTACAGCAAACGAAAGGGTCAAGGATATGAGTAGCGTTACAAACAGGGATAATGATTTCATCGGCATATTGTCGGTACGGTTGCGTTACGTGTCGGAAAACAGGCCTTGCTTTAATGTGGCTCTTGCAAGGCAGTCGATACCGGAATTATAAGCGAAACAGTGGTAGACGGATAGGTTCGATTATTGGCCTGAGTATTACCACGAGGATCCACCACAGCCGTTCAATCTGAAACGCTTATTGGAGGAAAAATAAGCGCTTTTTTGACGCATGCCACTAAATCAACCCAGTACACCTTCCTTCGGTGAGGGTGGTGAGGCTAGTACAGCAAAGAGTACCGAAGCGGCGATAAAGCCCGACAAAATGATAAATGCCAGATCATAGCTTCCGGTCATATCAACCAGATAGCCCGCACCAACTGGAACCGCTGAAGCAAAAATAACCTGTATCGGCAGAAGGAAACCGTTGATGGTCGCAAAAGACTCACGGCCAAAGTAGTTGGCAACCATGGATGGAGCCATGACCACGCCGCCGCCAAAGGCGAATCCAAAGATCGGTGCTGCGATGGTTGTCATGGTGAGGCTGGGTGCTTTCCAGATAACCAGAAAGGCGATCAGCATTACCCCATGCAGTACTGCGATGATGTAACGGGGTTCAATTCGATCACCTAACCATCCAATTGGAAAACGTGCAACGGCACTTCCTGCAATGAGAAAACTGAGAATGCTGGCGGCCTGCATGCGCTCGAAGCCAGAATCGCGTAGATGGAAAATACCGTGAACGGTAATCATATAAAGCGGCATGACCTGTGACATTACAATGATCAGAATGAACCACAATGCCGGGGTGCGAATAGCATCTGAAAGCGTCCAGGATATTTTGCTTTGATAGGTTTTGGCAGCACTCTGGGTGGGGGAGAGTGCTTCAACCTGTTCACGGGTTCCATCGGGGATTTGGCCGTAATCTTCCGGTTTCCCCTTGATCATCAGCGCACACAGAGTTGCTCCTAATGCACAACAACCAGCGATCAACCAGCCGATCTGCCAGTTACCAAACTGTGCGATTAACCATGCGTAGAATGGTTGAGCAATGAATCCGCCTACGCCACCAGCGGTCATCACCAATCCCAGTGCCATACTTCGTTTTCTGTTAAACCAGTAACTTACGGTTGTCTGGATAGGAACGACCCCGCCAAAAGCAAAGCCGAATGGCATCAATAAGCCCCATAGCACAATCCAGTGCCATAACTGGCTGGCTACAGTGCCTAATAGAAACAAACCAAGGGTCATGATCGATAACCCGAGTAACAGTGATTTCTGGGCGCCGTATCGATTGATAAATAGCGCAACCAATGGTGTCGAGAGGCCGATTAAAATCCCCCTGATCGATTGAGCCCAGGAGGCATCGCCACGGCTCCACCCCATATCGGTGATCATTTCTGGAAAGATTACATTGAAGCCATAGAACACCATTCCCATGACAAGAAGGTAGATCATGAACAGGGTGCGTAGGTTGCCCCAGCCGTAGAATTTGGTGCTTTGGTCTGTGCTGGTCATGCTTTTACGTTTCCCTGGAAGTGGTTTGGTATTGAGCTGAATATGTTTTAGGCGATGAGCCTGGTCTCGTCGGAATTCAGCGGCTGTTTAACATCGAATATCGAACGGATTGTTGTAGCAATCAGGAAGATGCCGAAGGGCTTGATAACGACATGGTACTACGGATGGGATAGATTCACATTTACATGGAATTATTCATATCTCCATCTAGTATAAAGCTAGGGAAAACTAATGTAAGACGCTGAACTACAGTTTTTTTTAGCCTTCAGCGAACTGGATGATTCGGATACAGGACGAGACGATATGGCGCTACAACGCATTAAAAAGTGGTTATCTCTGTCGAGCGAGAATGAGAAACTGGTAATGGAAAATGCACGAATTCGAGCTGAGCATGATGCAATAGAGCGAGAGCTGCAGCTATATCGAAAAATCAAGGAAGTATCGGATATGCAGCGAAGCCATCTGCTGGGGAGTTATGAGACCCAAACCCAGTTTCAAAACCTGTGGTTTTCTACTGCCGATACGCTGTCTACGGTGCGGATGAGTATGGCTGATTTTAGCGCCAGTGCGAACGAGCAAAAGGACAGCCTGACCGAGTCGTTTGCCAACTATTCTCAGGTCCAATATATTCTTGGCGGGATCTCCTCATCTTTGGTGGAGATGAATGATAAAACCGCCGTTGCATCAGAGGGTATCCAGGAGTTAGCGAAAGTCAGTGCCGAGATAGAGCAGTTTGTCACCCAGATTCAAAATATATCGGATCAGACTAACTTGCTGGCGCTAAACGCGGCCATTGAAGCGGCGCGGGCGGGGGAGCATGGTCGTGGTTTTGCCGTGGTTGCGGATGAAGTCAGAACGCTTGCGAAAAAGTCCGCCGAATCCTCTACCGAAATCACCCAGTTAGTGAGCACAATCCTGACCCAAACCCGTGCTACCAATACAAATATTGATGAAATGGCGAGCACTAGTATCGAGCTTTCTGATACCGCGTCGTCGGTGAATGATATCGTTTCCAACTTTGTCGATCTCGCGGGAAGCATGTCTACCACCATTGCATTGTCTGCCCAGAAAAGCTTTATTCAGACCGTGAAGCTGGATCATCTGGTATGGAAAACCGATATTTACCGTGCCTTTTGGGGAAAGTCACACCAAACAGCTCAGGATTTTGTTGATCATACCGAATGCAGGTTGGGTAAATGGTACTACCAGGGAGAGGGGCACCAGGAGTGGGAACATCTAAAAAGCTTTCAGCTTCTGGAAGAGCCCCATAAGCAAGTCCATGAAAATGGGATAGCGGCACTGAACGAAACTGCCAATAACAATTTTACTGGGGCAATGGAGTGTTTGAAAGTGATGGAAGCCGCCAGCGACGATGTGCTCAATTTATTGACACGTCTGGAGGCTGAGATAGAGAAGACTGCTTCCCAGCAGTCGGTAGCACTCGCAGAGCCGGATGCCGGTGGCAGTGTGATGTTGTTCTGATAGATTTAACATTGACGACCAGCCTACGCCAATAATTCAAAATCAGGCTAACGCGGGTCAATCAGCAGATAAGGGTATTGCAGGCTGAGCCACAGAACCTTAGTCGGAAAGCGATGATTCAGCCTGAATAGATTAACTCCCTATGGTAAATCCAGCGGTCATACCGCCATCGATAATAAATTCACCACCGCTTGAATAAGCGCTGTCATCGGATGCCAAAAACAGTGCTAGTTTGGCGATATCTTCCGGCTGACCGATTCGTCCTAGCGGTACGTCTGAACCAAAACCGCCACCACTCTCCTGTTGTTCGCTCTGTGGCTCATCGCCGCGTAGTTGAGTCACCATGGGTGTTTCAACACCGCCCGGGTGGATTGAATTGACACGAATCCCGAAAGGACCAAGTTCCACCGCAGCGCTTTTTGTCATGCCGCGTACAGCAAATTTGCTGGCCACGTAGGATATTGCATGGGACATTCCCACCAGCCCGTCGATGGATGAAATGTTGACGATCGATCCACCGCCGGCTTTCTTCATCGAGCCGGTGATGTGCTTCATACCAAGAAATACACCAACCTGATTGACGTTAATCACCTGCATATATTCTTCCAGCGGAGTATCGGGCAGGGCGTTTATCTTAAGAATGCCAGCGTTGTTGATGAGCACCGTGACGGGGCCAAATTTGGCTTCAGTTGCTTCAACCACTTTAGTCCAGGCTGCCTCATCACAGACGTTATGGCTCATGTAACAAGCATTGTCACCAAGCTCCTGAGCTAATGCTTCACCCTTGGAATCGAGGATGTCAGTGAGCATGACCTTGGCACCTTCGGCAATCAAAATACGTGCTTCGGCTTCGCCCTGGCCGCGTGCGGCACCGGTTACTATGGCAACTTTTCCGTTTACTCTACCCATTGGGTTTCTCCTTTATATTAATTGTAATGAGGTTTTTCGTAGCTTTAGCCTTCGGTTGCGTGTGAATCGGGGGCTGGCGGTGATGCAAGTACCGAGCAGATAGTTGATGCAACGATGAACAGTGACAGGATAATAAAAGCCCAGTCATAGCTTCCGGTTGCATCCACCAGATATCCTGCACCAACCGGTACGCTGGAGGCGAAAATAATCTGTATCGGGAAGATAAAGCCGTTAATGCTGGCGAAGGATTCGCGTCCAAAGTAATTGGCAACCAACGCAGGTGCTAGCACCGCACCACCACCAAAGGCGAAGCCGAAAATAGGTGCAGCGATAAGCATGGAGGTGAGATTGGGAGTTTTCCAGAGAACCAGAAAGGTAATCAGCAGCAGAGCGTGCAATACCGCGATAATATATCGTGGTTCAACTTTATCGCCCAGCCAGCCCATAGGAAAACGTGCGATGGCACTGCCGGCAATTAAAAAACTGATGATGCTAGCCGCATGCATACGCTCGAAACCCGCATCGCGTAGGTGAAAAACACCGTGCACCGATAACATATACAGCGGCATGATCTGGGCAACCATAATGATCAGAATAAACCATACGGCGGGGGTTCTGATTGCATCCCTGAGATCCCAGGAAACCGAACTTTGATAGACCTTTGCACTGTTTTTGTCCGATCCATTTTGTTTGATTTGCTCATGGGTTCCGTCGGGGATCTGGCCGTAATCTTCTGGTTTTCCCTTGACCATGAACGCACAAAACGTGGCGATCAGGGCACAGACACCCGCAGCTAACCAGCCGAAGCGCCAGCTTCCAAACGCCTCAATCAACCAGGCATAAAGAGGCTGCGCGATAAATCCGCCAACCCCCGCCGCGGTCATGACAATGCCCAGTGCCATGCTGCGCTTTGCATTAAACCAGTAGCTGATGTTGGTCTGGATCGGCAATACACCGCCAAATGCAAAACCCAGTGGCATAATCAGCCCCCACAGTGCTATCCATTGCCACAGTTGGGTGGTTACGGTGCCCAGCAGGAACAGGCCGCCGGTAAGTATCGCTAATCCTAATATCAGTGATTTTCGCGTGCCGTACCGGTTAAGAAATAGCGCGACCACCGGGATCGAGAATCCGATCAAAATACCCCTGAGGGATTGGGCCCAGGAGGCATCGCCGCGGCTCCAGCCCATATCGGTGATCATTTCTGGAAAGATTACGTTAAAGCCGTAGAACACCATGCCCATGCCGAGAAAATAGATGGCGAACAGGATGCGGAGGTTGCTCCAGCCGTAAAATTTGGCGCTTTCTGATGAGTCAGTCATTATTAACTTCTATATTGTTATTTTTGTTTATGGCTACTTTAAGTCGTTTTAACGGCAGTTGATAGAGGATAACAGGCATGCCGCTTTTACATCATGATGCATCTGATTTTTGCATTTCCCACAGTTGAGAATACACACCATTCTTTTGCAGCAGGGTATTGTGATCACCCTGTTCCACAATTTCGCCATCTTCCAGTACCAGTATGCGGTCTGCATCCACTACGGTTGAAAGCCGGTGGGCGATGACCAGAGTGGTATGGTTTTTAGCAACATTCGAAAGCGCATCACTAATGGCGCGCTCGGCTTTCGAATCGAGTGAGGAGGTGGCTTCATCGAAAATCAAAATCTGCGGGTTTTTCAATACCACCCGTGCGATAGCAATCCGCTGTTTTTCACCACCGGAAACCTTCAGGCCGCGTTCGCCGACTCTGGTGTCCCAACCCGCGGGCAATTTATCAATAAAGCTGGAAAGCTGGGCGAAATCGATGGCTTGCTTAACCTGCTGCTCGCTTGAATCGGGTAGGCCATATTGAATATTGTGATAGATACTGTCGTTGAACAGCACTGTATCCTGGGGCACAACGCCAATCTGTTGTCGCAAACTGTGCTGGCTCAGATCGCGAATATCAGTGCCATCGACGCTGATTTCACCATCGCAGATATCGTAAAAACGAAACAGAAGCCGAGCCAGCGTAGATTTCCCCGAACCACTACGGCCAACGATTGCGACTTTCTCGCCCGCTGCAATTTTAAAGCTGACATCGCGAATGATCGGCCGCTCTTTATGGTAGTGAAAGCTGACGTTTTTGAATTCGATCGGCAGCGAGCCGGAGCCCAGGGTTTTGGCATCGGGCCTGTCTTTGACCTTTGGTTGTTGATCTAGCAACGCAAACATCGTAGCCGTATCCGCAAGGGAAGCCTTGATCTCTCGATAAACGAAGCCCAATGAATTGAGTGGGATAAATAGCTGGATCATGAATGCATTGACCAGCACCAGGTCACCAAGGGTCATATTGCCCGCCACCACATCCCGTGCCGCGAGCACCATCATTACGGTGAT
>JAHRWD010000081.1 GCA_019090315.1 Pseudomonadales bacterium | reverse complement strand
GGCCGCAGTACGTTCCCTGAGCGGAGCCGAAGGGATCGGAGTGCTAACCACATTACTTCTCCTTGCTTATGGCGCAAGCCTTTCAATGATCCATTCTTGATCTGATTTTTTATAGCAAAATCGATCGTGTAATCGATCTTCGCGTCCTTGCCAAAACTCGAACTCTCTCGGTTTGAGTAAATACCCGCCCCAAAATCCAGGGCGTTTAATGTGGGTGTTTTTTGATGCCTGGGTTTGTTGTTCGACCTGTTTTACTAGCGCTTCCCGCGACTCAATCGGTTGAGACTGCTGAGAAACTATTGCACCAATTCGGCTTTCGAACGGCCTGGTATCAAAATAATGATCGGAGGTTTGTACCGGTAGTTTTTCAACTGTACCGCTAATTCGTACCTGCCGATCAAGGTCATGCCAGTAGAATAGTAGGCTGGCTTTAGGGTTTTGCTCTATCTGAATTCCCTTTGCACTCCCGTAATGGGTATACCAGCAGAATCCATCATCATCGTGATGTTTTAGCAGTACGATGCGTGCCGATGGCATGCCGTCGGCACCGCAGGTGGCGAGGGTCATGCAGGTCGCATCTTTTATCTGGGCTTCCACCGCATCGTGCATCCAGTGGCCGAATTGACGGATGGGGCTTTCGTCGAGATTCTCCTTCGCTAGCTGGCCTTGAATATATTCACGGCGAACATTGCGAGTATCTTGCTGTTTTTTCATGGGGTAAATATTCTCGTTTTTTGCGCAAAATATGTAACTAAAGCAGCAGATCGACCCGTGCGTTTGCGGTGGATTCGGCACCGGCTTGCTCTGTTGTGGGCCGACAGCTAAACAATCGGTCGCTACCAATATCGTGCTTTTCGATCAGTGTTTGTTTGGCTAGTTTAGCCAGTTGTTCTGCGCGGGTTCGAGCGTTGGTTTTTTCTTCTTTTTGCTCACTTGCTTGAGACTGTTGATTATCGCTATCTGAAGCGACAGGAATAGGGGTGTAACCTACACCACAAAACCGTATTCGTAATTCTGGCCGTTGTTGCATTAATTCGGAGATTTTATTGAGGTAGTCGTTTTGATTTTCATCGAGCGCTACCTGATCCGGTTGAAAAATAAGAGGGTTTAATTTTAGAGCTGCCAGGCTAGTGCCCTGATCGTAGGCAAATTCCGCAACTGAAATCATAGTGGTGTAGGGTTGCAACATCTGTTTAAGCACATAAACGGCTGCGTACTGGGCGGCTTCCGCAGTAGCCTGTGCCACTACATCGTTGATATTAAAATCCGGGTTATTGATATCGCCGCGAACAGGTATATCAATATGTACGTTGTTATCCGTATCCCTCAAAACAGAAAGCATCACATCTAGCGGCATGGTTAACTGTTTTGTGAGTTTTTCGGCTGCTTCGTCGCTGGCTGGGGTTAGTTTAATGTTGTTTAGAGTGATACCGGCATTTGAATCAAGTAGATCCTGTTCCGCCTTTATATCGGCATCAAGGTTTAGTTGTCCACTTTCAACATGGTAACCAATCGCGGCTTCAATATAGGGAGCAAGGGGAACTAGCTCGAGTGTTTTTATGGATGCTTTTAAATCGGTAGATTTCTTTTTAGTCAGTGGCGTTGCAGTGCCGACGAGAGAGATCTCCGAGTGGCGGTCTATACTACCTTTAAGTGCAATAGTCGCCGGTTCTTCAGGTGATTGATTGCCGATCTGTTCGACCAGTAAAGATTCGATTTCTAGTTCAGTGGAAAAGGCCGGTTCAACATTTTTATCGGTGAATTCAGTGTTGAGCTGGCCTAGCTCGAATTTACTGATGTGCCAGATTAGTGGCTCAGCAAGGTTTTGATCATAGCTTGCTGTTAATTCGACAGCTGTAGTTTTAAGCTGGTTGCCAATTATATAGTTATCGTACTGTAGCAATGATGAGTCAACTGAAAGCTCACCGGTTAAGCTGATCTCCACTGCACTAGAGTTATTTGAAAAACCCAGTTTTTGGCTTGTTTCCAGGCTGATTTCATTGGCTTCAATGACGATATTTGATTGTTTTTCCAGGTCGCTAATGGATGCCAAAAGTGTTAACTCACTGGTTTCTTCTGGTTGGTTAGTCAGGTTTCTAATTTCAAATGTTTCGATTTCAAAAGCGCTGTTGGCTGATTGGCTGAACAGTTGTACCGTTACATTTTTCAACAATAATTTTTTGAGTGTGACTCGCCATTCTTTGATATCAAATGAAGAGGGTTCTTCGGTTTTCTCCTGCGTTTGATCCTCAGAATTCGGTTCATCTGTGGCAGCAGGTAGTGGCAAACCAATGACCATGGAACCGTCTTCAAGCTGAACAATCGGTATCAGTGCATCACGTAACAGAATGCGTCTAACCGTGATTTTATTTCTAAGCGCTTGCCAGTAGGGAACTCGAACCATGAATGTTTCTATGGTTAACGGCGGATAGGATTGGGTGCTGATTTCTAAACCCTGAATAGCAAATTTTCCGGTAAATAGATTGATGTCGATATCCCGAATGACAACCTTGTCTGCACCCTGTCCGTCTAATGTGTTGATCATTACCTGTTGAACTACATAGGGAAGGGCAATGACCACCGCGGCAAACACAACCAATATGGTGACTACAACAATTCGTAATACCCTGCGCCATTTCGGAAGTTTGGCCGGATGCGGTGCAGGTTGGGTTTTAGAGGAACTGCTTGTGGTCTGATTCATTATTAGTACGCCGCGTTAATTAAAGCTTGAGTGTAAGGGTGTTGAGGGGTTGTGAAAATTTGCCGGGTGTTGCCATGCTCGACGATGATGCCATCTTTCATCACCATGATGTGATGACTTAGCGCCCGTACCACAGATAAATCGTGGCTGATAAACAGATAACCGATCTGGTATTTCTGTTGCAAATCCCGCAGAAGGTTTACGATTTGTCGCTGTACACTACGGTCGAGTGCAGAAGTCGGCTCGTCGAGAATAATCAATTTCGGTTGCAATACTAGTGCTCGCGCAATCGCAATTCGTTGACGTTGGCCACCGGAAAATTCGTGTGGGTAACGGTCGCAAATATTTGGATCAAGACCCACCTCTTTGAGGGTGTTTTCTATTATCTGGTTTCGGCTATTTGCATCTTCGTTAGAGTGGATTTCGAGCCCTTCATCGATGATCTGCCGGATTGACATACGCGGACTCAGGCTGCCATAAGGGTCTTGAAATACCATCTGGATATCCCGACGCAACGGCCGCATATTTTTTTGATTCAGGTCGTGAATCGGCCGCTGCTTGAAAACGATTTCGCCTTCGCTGTTGATCAGTTTGGCAATAGCCAGCCCGAGGGTGGTTTTTCCCGAACCACTTTCACCCACAATGCCCAGGGTGCGACCTTTCAGTAATTCAAAATCGATCCCATCAACTGCTTTAATATGGTCGACGGTTTTTTGCATCACGCCACGTTTTATCGGGAACCATACCCGCAGGTTTTTGGTACTGATCAGTGGTTCATCGGTATCCGGCACGGGCACCGCATCGCCGGTTGGGGTGGCGTTGATCAGTTCCTGGGTGTAGCTGTGCTGGGGTGATTGCAGTATTGCTTCGCAGCTGCCGCTTTCAACCAGCTCACCCTGGTGCATTACGCAGACATTGTCGGCCACTTCACGCACGATCCCTAAATCATGGGTGATTAATAGGATCGCCATGCCGAGTTTTTTCTGTAGCTCCTGTAGCAGTGTCAGAATCTGCGCTTGGATAGTGACATCCAGTGCAGTGGTCGGTTCGTCTGCGATCAGAATATCCGGCTCTGCTGCCAGCGCCATGGCGATCATCACCCGTTGTCGTTGACCGCCGGAGAGTTCGTGTGGATACGCTTTAAGGCGTTCGCTGGGGTTTGGTAGGCCTACCATCTCCAGCAGCTCAATGATCTTTGAATGAATGGCAGCGGGCTTGGCTGGCTGGTGCAGTTCCAGCATTTCGCCAATCTGCCGTTCAATATTATGCAGCGGATTCAAAGAGGTCATCGGCTCCTGAAAAATTATACCGATGCGGCCACCGCGAATCTGCCGTAGGCGTTTTTCATCCGCAGCGAGAATATCCTCGCCATTAAACAGTATTTGTCCGGAGGGATGGGATGCCTGAGGGTAGGGTAGTAGTTTCAGGATTGATAATGCGGAGACCGATTTCCCTGAACCACTTTCGCCCACCAATGCCAGGGTTTTGCCCGCTTCCAGATCAAAGGAGATACCTTTTACTGCAGCGGTAATACGCTGCTCGTCGGTAAAACTAACCGACAGGTTTTTAACGGAAAGCAGGGGCGCGAGAGTCGAGTCAGCTGCGTTAGTCACGTCAGTCATTTCCTTGGATCAAAGGCATCTCTCGCTGCCTCCCCAATAAAAATCAGTAGCGTCAGCATCAAGGCAAGCACTACAAATGCGCTGATACCAAGCCAGGGAGCCTGCAGGTTGGCTTTGCCCTGGGCGACCAACTCACCCAATGATGGCGAGCCGATGGGCAGGCCAAAGCCCAGAAAATCGAGGGCGGTCAGGGTGGTAATTGCGCCGGTTAAAATAAACGGCATAAAGGTCAGGGTAGAGACCATCGCGTTGGGTAGGATATGGCGATACATAATGCGTGGATTGCTAAGCCCCAGTGCTCGGGCGGCGCGTACGTATTCGAGATTACGGCCTCGTAGGAATTCCGCACGTACCAGATCAACCAATGTCATCCAGTTAAATAGCAGCATGATTCCCAGCAACCACCAGAAACTTGGTTGTACAAAACTGGAGAGAATAATCAGCAGATAAAGTACCGGAAGGCCACCCCACACTTCGATTACGCGCTGACCGATAAGATCAATTTTGCCGCCGTAGAATCCCTGTATTGCGCCCACCGCAATGCCGATGATCGAGCTGAAAATACTGAGGATCAAAGCGAACAATACCGATATACGGAAGCCGTAAATAACGCGCGCCAATACATCCCGTGCCTGATCATCGGTGCCTAACAAGTTAGCAGCATCGGGGGCTGAGGGTGCCGGCGTATCAAGGTTATAGTTAATGGTGTCGTAGCTGTATCGGATTGGCGGCCAGATCATCCAGCCTTTTTCTTCGATCAGTTCAGCCACATAGGGATCACGATAATCCGCTTCGGTTTCAAATTCTCCGCCAAAGGCGCTCTCGGGATATTCCGCCAGTACCGGGACCATTAAGCCGCCGTCGTAGCTGATCAGTATTGGTTTATCGTTGGCGATCCATTCGG
>JAHRWD010000080.1 GCA_019090315.1 Pseudomonadales bacterium | reverse complement strand
TGCTTTGCTGGTTGTCGATGCGGGCCAGGGCGTTGAAGCCCAGTCGGTTGCCAACTGTTATAAGGCGATTGAGCAGGGGCTTGAAGTATTACCGGTGTTAAACAAAATGGATCTGCCCCAGGCGGAGCCAGAAAGAGTCTGCCAGGAAATTGAAGATATTATCGGTATCGAAACCGATGAAGCGGTCAAGGTCAGCTCTAAAACCGGCATGGGCGTGGAAGATCTGCTTGAGGCTTTGGTGCGAATCATCCCGCCACCGGAGGGTGACCCCGCCGGCCCGCTGCAGGCTTTGATTATCGATTCATGGTTCGATACCTATTTGGGTGTTGTCTCGCTGGTGCGGGTGGTCTCCGGCACCCTTAAAAAGGGCGACAAGATTATTTCCAAATCGATCGGCCAATCCCATATTGCCGATCAGATCGGTATTTTCACACCCAAACGAGAGGATACCGGTATATTAAAAGCCGGTGAAGTGGGTTATGTGGTTGCAGGCATCAAGAATATTCATGGTGCACCGGTAGGCGACACCCTGACCCATCTAGCCACTTCTGACGTCGAAGCACTGGCCGGATTTGAAACGATCAAACCGCTGGTATTCGCCGGGCTATTCCCTATCAGCTCTGATGATTATGAAGATTTCCGCGAAGCACTGAATAAACTCAAACTCAACGACGCGTCTTTATTTTTTGAGCCGGAAAGCTCCGATGCGCTTGGTTTTGGCTTTCGATGCGGTTTCCTTGGCATGTTGCATATGGAGATCATTCAGGAGCGCCTTGAACGAGAATACAACCTTGAACTGATCACCACCGCACCAACCGTGGTCTATCAGGTGTTAAAAAAGAATGGCGATGTCATCAATATCGATAGTCCATCGCAACTACCCGACCCCTCAGTGATCGAAGAGACCCGCGAACCGATCGTACAGGCCAATATTTTCACACCCCAGGAATACCTCGGTAACGTGATCAGCCTGTGCGTGGACAAACGCGGCGTTCAAAAAGATATGCAGTTTTCCGGCAACCAGGTCACCCTTAGATACGAGCTGCCGATGAGTGAAGTGGTGCTGGATTTTTTTGATAGACTAAAATCAGTAAGTCGCGGCTACGCATCGCTGGACTATAGCCTCGACCGCTTTGAAGCCTCTCCGCTAGTCAAAGTAAACATTATGATCAACGCCGAACCAGTCGATGCACTCGCGGTTATCTGTCATAAAGACCACGCTCGGAAACGCGGTAAAGCGCTGGTAGACAAGATGAAAGAGCTGATTCCACGGCAGATGTACGACGTAGCCATTCAAGCAGCTATTGGCGGGCAGATCATCGCTCGCTCAAGTGTAAAAGCCCTTCGTAAAAACGTAACCGCAAAATGTTACGGTGGTGACATTACCCGTAAGAAAAAGCTGCTGGAAAAACAGAAAGCGGGTAAAAAACGAATGAAACAGGTGGGCTCGGTAGAAGTGCCTCAGGAAGCCTTTCTCGCGGTGCTAAAAGTAGATAGCTAACCAGATGGACAATTAAAAAGTATGAATATCGATTTCCCCTTAATCATGGTGATTGGCGTTTTTGTCACCGGCATCATCTGGCTGATTGACCTGGCCCTGCTTGCCCCAAAACGACGAGCCAAATTCACCCGAACCAGCCCATCAAACGCTGAAGATCTGGAACAGCAGAGCACAGAGATAAAAGAGCCCGCCGCGGTTGAATACGCAAAATCATTCTTCCCGATTCTGCTAATCGTACTGGTATTGCGCTCCTTCCTGTTCGAGCCCTTCCAGATCCCTACAGGATCCATGATACCCAGTCTGAAGGTAGGCGATTTCTTACTGGTCAATAAATTCACCTATGGTATTCGGCTACCAGTTATTGGCACTAAAATCATTGATATCGACAGCCCAAAAAGAGGCGAGGTGATGGTTTTTAGGCCGCCCCACAGGCCTCAGGATGATTTTATCAAGCGCGTAATCGGACTACCCGGCGATCATATTGTCTATAAAAACCGTGTGCTCTACATCAACGGTGAAGAGATGCCACAAAAGTTTGTTGCGCGCCTACCGGCGGTCAAACCGGAATATACCATTCTCGATGAAACCATCGGTGACAGCACTCATCGAATCCAGCTGAGCACTCGCAGAAGTATGTTACCGGGCGAATGGGTCGTGCCGGAAGGGCATTATTTTATGATGGGCGACAACCGCGATAACAGTAGTGATAGTCGTGTTTGGGGCTTTGTATCGGAAAAAAATATCGTCGGAAAAGCATTTGTAGTGTGGATGCACTGGAAATCTTTCTGGAGTTTGCCTAGCTTTAGTGATGACAGAGTTATTAAATAACCACTCAGGTCTGTAGCGACCTTGAGCCAAGGCACCTTATAAAGGCAGGAAAACCATTATGAAACAGCCCATATCACGCCAAAATGGCGCCTCAATGTGGATGATGCTCTACCTGGGACTCACCGCAGCAGCCATCATTATGGTGGTTGTAAAAATTGGCCCTCACTACTACAACGATCGTCTGGTAGGCAGTGCCCTTGATGGACTCAATGATGACCCTGATCTGCAAAACCTGTCAAAAGGGCAGATAGTTCAAAGATTGCGGCAAAGCTTTCAGCTCAATAGTATTTACCACGTCAAAGGCGGGGACATTAAAGCCAAACGGACAGCCAAGGGGCTGAATATTGATATCCAGTACGATATTGTAATTCCCGTTATTTATAACATAGACGCAACTCTTCACTTCAAGCATCATTTTGAACAACCGTAAAGCCCGCAACTACCCCAGGCTGTTCAAACGCATCGGATACACCTTTTCCGATATAGAACTGTTTGAACACGCCCTCACCCACCGCAGCGTAAGCGGCAAGCACAATAACGAACGACTGGAATTTCTCGGCGATTCAATCCTCGGCATGATCATCGCCGAGGATCTCTATCAGCGATTCGAAACTGCCAAAGAGGGCGAACTCACCCGCCTACGATCACGTATTGTGCGGGGCAAAACACTTGCAGAAATTGGCAAAGAACTCGAACTCGGTGAATTCCTCAAACTTGGCGGTGGCGAACGAAAAAGCGGCGGTCATAGACGCGAATCCACCCTGTCCGATACCGTTGAAGCAATTATCGGAGCGGTCTATCTCGAAGCGGGATTAAAAACCTGTCGTGAAATGGTGTTAGGGTTGTTTAACAGCCGACTCGAAGCACTGGATCTCACTAATTTACAGAAAGATCCAAAAACCCGATTGCAGGAATTTCTACAATCCCGCAAATTGTCGGTGCCCGACTACCAGGTAATCTCCGCCACCGGCGAAGCCCACGACCAAACCTTTGAAATCGAATGTTTGGTTGAAGGGCTACCGAAGAAACTCAAAGGAGCCGGCACCAGCCGACGTGCTGCAGAGCAACAAGCAGCAGCAAAAGCATTAGCCAAACTTGGCCAGGAATAACCGTTTGATGAGAAACATTACGTGAGCAAAGAAGACTCAAACAACACAACATTCTGCGGATACGTCGGTATTGTCGGCCGTCCGAACGTCGGTAAATCGACACTGCTCAACTACCTGCTGGGCCAAAAAATTGCCATCACATCCCGCAAGCCGCAAACCACCCGGCACAATATGCTCGGTATAAAAACCGAGGGAAATACCCAGGCAATTTATGTTGATACGCCTGGCATTCATGCCGGCAAACAATATGCACTCAACCGATATTTAAACCGGGAAGCATCGCGAGTATTTAAAGAGGTGGATCTGCTGGTCTTTTTAGTTGATCGAATGAAATGGACCGAAGAAGACGAGATCGTACTTGAAAAACTCAAGCAGTTTCGCCGTCCGGTAATTCTCGGTATCAACAAAGTTGATCAGATCGAAGATAAAGCCCAACTGCTTCCCTACCTTGAAAGCATCTCCAAAAAAATGGATTTCGCCGCCATCGTTCCGCTTTCTGCGCTGAAAAACCAGAACCTCGAAGCACTTGAATCAGAGATCATGAGTCGACTGCCAGAACAGAAGTTCTACTTTCCGGAAGATCAACTCACCGATCGCAGCGAACGTTTTATGGCGGCAGAGTTAGTACGGGAAAAAATCACCCGTCAGCTAGGCGATGAATTGCCCTATCGAATGACCGTCGATATTGAACAGTTTGAAGAGCGTAATAACTGCCTGCATATCAACGCTGTGGTCTATGTTGAACGAGACAGCCAAAAAGGTATTTTACTCGGTGAAGATGGTAGCCGAATCAAGCTACTGGGCACCGAAGCACGCAAAGATATGGAAACCCTGTTCGATAGCAAAGTGATGCTAAGCATGTGGGTGAAGATTAAAAAAGGCTGGTCCGATGACGAGCGTGCCATGCGTCGGCTCGGGTATCTTGACTAACCCCACGGATAAAACCGTTCCAACACCCATGCCGCAGAATTCATCCCGCCGCATAAAAGCACCACAAAAACCCGACAAAGAAGCCCTTCATCCAGCCTATGTACTGCACAGCCGTAACTATCGCGAAACCAGTTTAATCGTAGAGTTTTTCACCGAAGAATATGGCCGAGTATCCGCCGTATTGCGGGGCGCACGGGGCAAAAAGAATGCTGGAAAATCCCGATCAAAACCCAGCACCGGACAAATTGCCCAACCCTTCTCGCCAGTTTTAATCTCCTGGTTTGGCAACGGTAGCTTAAAAACCATCAAAAAAATAGAACCCGCCGCAACCGGCTTCGCCCTCAAAGCTAATCGCCTGTTTTCAGGGTTCTACATCAACGAACTACTCACACGATTAATCACCGCACAAGACCCTCACCCAAACCTTTACCAACAATACCAGACACTACTACTAGAACTTGCAGGAACAAATGATCTGGAACCGCTACTGCGTAATTTTGAAATTCTGTTATTGAAAGAGATCGGCTACGGCCTGAATTTTCAACTAGCCAATGGCGAAGAATTTGAGCCGGATCAAAATTATCACTTTGATCAACAACATGGCTTTAGCCTCAGCAAATTTCAACAAGGCTCACAGCCTCGAATCGATACCTTTAACGGAGCGATGCTGATTGCCATCCATCACAACGACTACTCAAAACCCGAAACCTGCAAAGCGGCCAAACGATTAACTCGATTAGCCCTACAGCCACACTTGGGAAGCAAACCACTTAAAAGTCGTGAATTATTTGTTAGCCCCAACTGAACCATAGAAACACCATTTGCATGTCCAGGTTATCCATTAGACCATCAGCTTCGAACCGGACTTTCTTCAACATTATTAAATCCCGGTAACCAGGAAATCAATTGCGGCAATAATTTCATCCCTCAGTTGTTCCAGCGAGCCAACATCAGATTTAAGCGCAGAAATTGGCACGTTGGTCATTTGATGAGTAAGCAGTACCAGTTGATTTCCATCGAAATCAACCGTAGGGCAGAGATTGCCAATATTTGTGTCACCCATATTTTTTGATGCTGTGAGCGGTATAACGAGGCGAGTATTTAGCGCATCGAGCAGGTCATTCTGGACATCTACAAAATAGGGATATGACTCTTTTGAATCCGGGCTCTGGTTTTCATACAGAGTAAACTGGCCCATCAAATTGTCCTGTAGGCATCACAGAAAAGTCCTTCCTCATCCGCAAACTGGTTTGAGGCATCTATGGCCGCCTTGTTGTTTTTAAGCCACTGTTCACGCTCTGCCTTCCTCACTTCGTTAGCAAGTGCATTTTCCAATGTCGCGGAAAGATTAAGTTTCAAACCCCTGGCTTTAGACAGCAGATCACTGTTAATGCTTACGTTGGTTGGTTTTTTTGGTGCTTGTAGGTTGTATGCATGTGTCATTAGGCGCATCTCGATAGACAAACTAAATGCGCATCATATATGCGCATCACTTCATCATAGAGTACAACCGCGCATTTAACAACGCTTCAGCTAGCTAACCTATCCCGTTTTGTTTGCCCATCTCTTTGTAATTCTGCATGTTAGTATTCAGGACAACAGCAATCTCTAGCACCCCACAAACTATCTATACGGAACAAAACAATGGAATTAGTGAAACCAGAACAAGTGGGCATGAACAGTGAACGCCTGGCTCGTATCAGCAAACATCTAACTAGCCATTACATCGACCCTGGAAAAATTGCTGGGTGTACTACGCTGGTCGCCCGAAAAGGTAAGGTCTGTTATCTGGAGGCGCTGGGGCAAGCTGACCGCGAACGAAAAACAGTGATGAAAGAGGATACGCTGGTACGGATGTATTCGATGACCAAGCCCATTACATCGGTTGCGATAATGATGCTGTTTGAGCAAGGTCGACTGGCACTGACTGACCCGGTACATCGGTCTATTCCCGAGTTTAAAAAATTGCGAGTGTATGAAACCGGCTCTTATCCGGCCTTTATGAGCTCACCACCGACTCGACCAATGAATATTAAAGACCTGCTCACCCATACATCGGGCCTGACGTACGATTTTATGCGCGCCACAAATGTGGATTACACCTACCGCAAGATGAAGATCGCTACATGGGCAGAGGGTGATACTACTGAAACGTTGATCGATAAACTGGTTCAGGTTCCACTGGAGTTTAACCCGGGCGAGCGCTGGAACTATTCGGTATCAACGGACGTGCTTGGCCGGGTTGTTGAAGTGATAACAGGTATGCCACTTCGCGACTATTTTAAACAATTCATTTTTTCGCCACTGGGCATGACTGAAACGGGTTTTGAAATAGACAAGGATAAAACCGATCGATTCGCGGCCTGCTATCAATATGACCCACAGGGTAAACCAGCACTGCAGGATGATCCACTCAACAGCGCCTTTGCAGACCGCACCTTTGATTCCGGAGGCGGCGGTCTGGTATCCACAATCTCAGATTATTATAAGTTCTGCAGCATGCTATTGAATGGCGGCGAACTGGATGGCGTCAGAATTCTTGGGCCCCGTACAGTTGAATATATGACCCAAAATCATCTACCCGGAAATGTCGATATGGCTGAATTTGCTACCGGCAAATTTAGTGAAGAGGGTTATGCGGGTATCGGGTTTGGTTTGGGTTTTGCAGTGAAGATGGATCCGGTGAAAAACTCCAACCTGGGATCAGAAGGGGAGTTTTACTGGAGCGGTGCGGCCAGCACGCTTTTCTGGATTGACCCAAAAGAGGAGATGATTGTTATCTTTCTCACGCAGTTAATGGGAAATACCGCCTACGAGTTTCGCCGGGAACTTCAAGCTATTATTTGCTCCTCTATCGAAGATTAGGCATATTGTGCGAAGTTCAATTACGTTGAGATGCTTCGATTGAAACACCCTGTTCTCCTGGCTATTGTTTTGCTTGTTGCGCTGTTCAGTGCGATCACTTTGTATCAGTACAAAAATGAAGACCTCTCAGCCATCATGGCTGCCCGACAAACTTCGGAAGCGATGCTTCTGAATTCTGATCTGGGTGCCACTCGGTACAAAGTGTTCGGCGAGGACAATATTCCCACCATTATTTTGGTTCATAGCTTTAATGGTTTTCTGGAATCCTGGGATCGCAATATTGATGCCTTAGTGGATGCGGGATACAGGGTCGTGAGCTATGACCTTTTTGGCAGAGGTCTTTCTGACCGGCCCTGGGTTGATTATGATCTGGCGCTTTTTCGCGATCAACTCGATTCCATTATCCAACTAACCGGTGCCAGCAAAGTACATTTAGCGGGCACTTCATTTGGATGCGTCATTGCATCTGATTTCGCACTTCACCAGCCAGAAAAGGTACTCAGCCTTTCTTTAATTGGCCCGGCGGGTTGGCCTTCTGCGGAGGGCCGCAGCACGGTTCTGGATACGCCGATAATTGGTGACCTGATATTCCACTACTTTGGCAAGCAGCTTATTCGACCGACAGTTGATGGCTATTTTATTGACCTCGATAAACATGCAAATGAGATTGCACAGTGGGATCGCTTTGCGAGCTATCCCGGTTTTACCCGTGCGGCTCTTTCTATACTTCGGTATAGTCCGGTTACGGATTACACCGCAGGCTGGAAAGAGTTGGGGCAGCTCGATAAACCCATTTTATTCATATGGGGTAAAGAAGACGTGAGCTTCCCTTTTTCCAACACTGAAAAACTCCCATTGCTTATACCTGACGCAAAAATTATTGGCATTGATGACGCTGCCCATTGGGTCAACATTGAGAAAGCCGCACAGGTAAATAGAGCGATTATTTCCTTTCTAAACAGCATTGATAGACCGTAACGATTGGAGTCCAGTGGAACAAACTCGATTCATTTTATAGCAACTGGAGAGCCGATTAGGCAACATAACGATTGGATTATTTCTTCCCTGCTTAAAATTGATCCACAAACACACAGGACAATAACCATGTTCGAACCCATTTTCCGTATCGCCGACAAACATAGCAACTGGAAGAGCATACTTGTCATATTCGCGCTATTTCTTGTTTTGAAATTGCTGTTTGATTTTCATGTCGTGCCAATGGTTGAGCATAAAACTGGCGGTTATCCTGCGCCCGACATTAATTTTTCAACTAGCCCAGAGACCGTCAAACTTTTCATTACTGAGTCCCATCCCGAAGGGCTAAAATATTATCGTAATGTTTTTTTCGTTTTAGATATTTTCTTCCCACTTTTCCTTTGTGGGTTTCTAGCGCTGGCTCTCAACTCCCTGGCGGGAAAATTGCTGCCAAAATTCACGCTGCGTAAGTGGATTATTTTTCTCCCTCTTACAGGTATGGTATTTGATTATGTTGAAAGCGTCGGAGTGGTCATTCTCATATTCAGCCCGGAATACCTTACATTGCTTGCACCAATAGTTGCGGCGGCGTTTAAGCTGAAGTTTCTTTTCGGCCTTTCCTCACTGTTTCTGGTAGTCATTGGCACAATCGTATTAGGAATGAAATCAGTTATTCGTAGATTGGGTAGTTAATGGTCTATCGAAACACCACAGTTTGAAGCGCTATTTCGTGGGGTTCCCCCACCATTGATTTATTCGGTGTTACAATTCCGCTCAAGCGTTCGACTCAAAAATATATCTTAATCTCCGTACTATTTTTTATGCACACCCCAACATCCGCTCAAAACAATACACCCCTGCTTGGCGTCAATATCGACCATGTCGCAACCCTTCGTCAGGCCCGGGGGACTCGTTACCCTGACCCGATTGAAGCTGCATTTATTGCGGAAAAAGCGGGGGCAGATGGCATTACCCTGCACCTGCGGGAAGATCGCCGCCATATTCAGGATCGCGACCTGTTTATGCTGAAGGAGACTGTGCAGACCCATATCAATTTCGAGATGGCGGTGACCGCCGAGATGATCGCTATTGCGGAAAAGATTAAGCCACGATACTGCTGTCTGGTTCCGGAAAAACGTGAAGAGTTAACCACTGAAGGTGGCCTGGATGTAATCCAGAATCTTCCAGAAATTACCACAGCTTGCCAACGGCTTGCTCGTTCAAATATTGAAGTTTCACTGTTTATTGATCCCGATGCCGATCAAATTGATGCAGCTGTAGCTAGTGGCGCACCGCTGATAGAGGTACATACCGGCCGTTACGCCGATGCGGAAACCCCAACCGAAGCCAGGCTGGAACTCATACGCATTCAACAGGCGGTGGAATATGCCAACCAGAAAGGTCTAATCGTGAATGCGGGTCACGGTCTGCACTACCACAACGTTACAGATATCGCGGCTATTCCGGGTATTTATGAATTGAATATCGGCCACGCCATTATCGCCCGCGCAGTATTAGCCGGGCTTGGTGCGGCGGTGAAAGATATGAAAACCCTGATCCAGAATGCACAGGCCAGTGAGTAGCGCGGGATGATTATCGGCATTGGCGTCGATATTGCGGATATTCGACGCTTTCAAAAACTGGTCGAGCGCTATGGCGACCGGCTGGCAAAACGTATTTTATCCGAGTCTGAGCTTGTCGAGTTCGGACAAAACAAAAACCCGGCTGCCTTTTTAGCCAAACGCTTCGCGGTTAAAGAAGCCACGGCAAAAGCCTTCGGCACCGGATTTGGTGAAGGTTTACACCCCCGGCAGATTGGCCTTGGCCATAATCAGCGGGGCGCTCCGTTTCTTGAGCTAAGCGATAAAGCCGAGCTGGCCTTCAAACAGCTCGGCTGCAACCAGAGCCATGTAAGCCTGTCCGATGAAAAAGAGCACGCAATTGCCTTTGTGGTGCTGTCCCGCACCGAATAGCCGGCACCAGTTATCCACCCCCCCTTGTTATTCCTTTTTGATATAAATTAATCTATATTTGGTCTTTTCTGTACTAAGTAGTTCAGAATAATATGGCTGCTTATTCACTGTTGATCCGCTGAAGAGCTCTACGTATGACTCCGGAAATCACCATCCGCAACTACCGGGCGACGGATGCTCGTGAAATCACCGATCTGTTCCACGATAGCATTCATGATTTGGCAAAAAGCCAATACAGCCGTGATCAACTTGAAGCCTGGTGCCCTACTCCACCAGATTACGCACACTGGCAAACCCGTCTCAATATCATCAAACCTTTTGTTGCGGTATGTCAGGCTCAGAACGGCAAAATCGCAGGCTTTATCGAGCTAGTAAAACCGGATGAGATCGACTGCTTATATGTGCATCCGCTGTTTGCACGTCAAGGAATTGCAAAGCAGCTATACAGACACCTGGAAAACCAGGCACGGCAGCAACAGATGAAACAATTGCTAGTCGAAGCTTCTCTACTAGCCAGACCATTGTTTGAACAGGTAGGTTTCAGCGAAATCCGCCGTAATGAAATACCGAGGAATGGTGAGGTATTGGTTAACTTCAGCATGATCAAGCCGCTAACCGAACACAATCATATTTAAAATACCCCAGGAACATTGCCCAATATGACTGATCGAATTTTCCCCACCATCGAAGATTACGTTGGCGACACACCACTGGTGCGTTTGCAGCGCTTGCCGGGCAATACCAGCAACCAGATTCTGGTAAAGCTTGAGGGAAACAACCCCGCGGGCTCTGTGAAGGACAGACCAGCGGTCAATATGATTAGCGAAGCGGAGAAGCGCGGCGATATCAAACCCGGCGATACGCTGATCGAAGCGACCAGCGGTAATACCGGTATCGCGCTGGCGATGGCTGCGGCGATTAAAGGCTACCGGATGATTTTGATCATGCCGGATCATATGAGTGAAGAGCGCAAACAATCGATGTCTGCCTATGGTGCGGAGCTGATATTGATTGATAAGGAATCCGGAATGGAGGGTGCCCGGGATCTGGCAGATGAGATGCAGGCCGATGGAAAAGGGCTGGTGTTGAACCAGTTTGGCAATATGGACAATCCTGCAGCCCACTACAACGGAACCGGCCCCGAAATCTGGCGGCAGACTGACGGTCGAATCACCCATTTTGTCAGCGCGATGGGCACCACCGGCACCATTATGGGAGTATCGCGTTTCCTGAAAGAGCAATCGGACGAGATCGAAATCATCGGTCTGCAACCCAAAGATGGTGCGGCGATACCCGGTATTCGACGCTGGCCTGAAGCCTATCTACCTACCATCTTCGAAGCATCACGAGTTGATCGCGTTATCGACCTTGACCAACAGGAATCGGAAGATTGCATGCGGGCACTAGCCCGCGAAGAGGGTATTTTCTGCGGTGTATCCTCCGGCGGTGCGGTTGCGGGCGCGCTGGCCATCTCCCGTGAAGTAGAAAATGCGGTGATCGTAGCGGTGATCTGTGACCGTGGTGATCGTTATCTTTCTACTGGTGTTTTTTCCTCTTAGACCTCCTATTTAACAAACTCAGATTCCAGCTGATGGTAGAATGGCCGCCTTTTTGAACCACCTTTCCCCGAGCCAACCACTAATCCATGAGCCGAAAAAAACGTCTGTTTTCACCCGAACCGATCGAACTAGAGATTTCTGGCCTGTATAACGACGGTCGCGGTACCACCGAGCACCTGGGCAAGCTTCTGCTGGTTGAAGGTTCACTGCCCGGCGAAAAAGTAATTGCCGAGATCAAAGGCAAGAAGAAAAAGAACCTGGTCGCCAAAACCACCGAAGTATTAGTTGCTTCACCGGATCGGGTTGAGCCGGCCTGCGTCAATGCAGAGGTCTGCAGCGGCTGTTGCCTTCATCATCAATCCAGTGAAGCGCAGATTCTGGCAAAGCAGGCTCGGTTACAAGCCCTGTTTGTTTCGGAGCAGGTACCTGAACCGGAACAATGGATCACTCCCTTACTTGGCCCAAAGTTAGGCTACCGCAACAAAGCGCGGCTGGGTGTGCGTTATGTGCAGAAGAAAGAGAAACTACTGGTCGGTTTCCGTGAAAAAAATGGCCGTTATGTAGCCGAGCTCGATAGCTGCCCGGTACTTACCCCTGCGGTTGGCGAACGGCTTATGGCGTTGCGGGAGATGATCGGAAATCTACAGTCCTTCGACACCATTGCCCAGCTCGAAGTATCCGCAGGTGACGATGAGACCGCACTGGTTATACGCCACCTCGAAGATCTATCCGATGCTGATCAACAGGCACTGATCGAATTTGGTAAACAACACAATCTACAACTCTATCTGCAACCCGGTGGACTCAACACGGTACACAAGCTCTGGCCCGCTGACAGCAATGAACGACTCAGCTATGCGCTGCCGGAATTTGATCTGGAGATGCACTTCCACCCCATGGATTTCACCCAGGTGAATGCCGAGATCAATCAGAAAATGATCCACCAAGCGCTGAACTGGCTGCAGCTGAGCAAAGAGGATTCAGTGCTCGATCTATTCTGCGGACTGGGCAATTTCACACTACCGTTAGCCCGAAAAGTCGCCAACGTCGTCGGGGTTGAGGGCAGCGAATCAGCCGTCCAACGAGCCGAGGAAAACGCGAAGCATAATAAAATTGAAAACAGCTCGTTTTATTATACCGACCTGTTCGAACCCTTTGACGAGCAGCCCTGGGCCAATCAGAAATACAGCGCTTTGCTGATCGATCCACCACGCTCTGGAGCAGAGCTAGTAGCCAACAACTTACAATTGATTGATCCGGATAAGATACTCTACGTATCCTGTAATCCAACAAGCCTGGCTCGGGATGCTAAAATGATTGTCGATTCGGGTTACCAGATTAAAAAAGCAGCGGTGATGGATATGTTCCCCCACACAGCTCATGTAGAATCGATGGTGCTTTTTGAGCGAGCCTGACCCGTCTCAACACTACAGACAAAACCAAAAAGTGAATACGAAAAGAATAAAACATGGTTAAGGTAAGAGAAAAATTAACCGAAAAAATCGAGGACTTCACCGATCTGGAGGAGTGGTTCCTGCGCCTTAATAAGCTCAGCCCTTCTCTGGAGCACGATGGTATCATCGCCGCCTGTGAGACCAGTTATTACGCAGAACAGCATGCCCCCACCAACGATACATGGAAACTTAGCCCGAGCTGTTTCCAGACTGGCCTGGAGATGGCTGAAATTCTCGCCGAGTTCCAGCTCGATACCGAAACCATTCAATCCGCCATCCTGTACCGATGCCTGCGTGAGGGCATATTAACCCTTGCCGATATCCGTGAGCAATTTGGCGAAAATGTCGCAACATTATGCGACGGCGTGTTAAAGATGGCAGCCATCAGTGTTCGCAGCTCCAATGCCCCCACGAATCAGGCACTGGTCAGCAACCAGCAGCAGGTCGAAAACCTGCGCAGCATGCTGCTCTCCCTGGTGGATGATGTACGGGTTGCGCTGATCAAACTAGCGGAACGAACCTGCATGATTCGTGCAGTCAAAAATCGTGACGTTGAACGTCAATACCGTGTTGCCAAAGAGGTGTTCGAAGTTTACGCACCACTAGCCCATCGCCTTGGTATTGGGCACTTGAAATGGGAACTGGAAGACCTGGCATTCCGCTACCTTGAACCCATCACCTATAAAAACATCGCTCATCTGCTGGATGAAAAACGCCTGGCGCGGGAGCGCTATATCACACATGTGGTAGAGAGCCTGACAGAGTCACTGGAAACCGCAGGCATTCAGGCGGATATCAGCGGCCGTGCCAAACATATCTACAGTATCTGGCGCAAAATGCAGCGCAAGAAAATCGGCTTTTCCCAACTCAACGATATTCGAGCGGTACGGGTTTTAACCGAATCGGTACGCGAATGTTACGAAGTGTTAGGCATCGTTCACCTACTTTGGAACCACATTCCCAACGAGTTCGACGATTATATCGCCACACCCAAGGAAAACGGCTATCGATCATTACACACCGCGGTGATTGGCCCAGAAGGACAGGTCATTGAAGTTCAGATCCGTACCCACCAGATGCACGATGAAGCCGAATATGGTGTTTGCGCCCACTGGACCTACAAAGAAACCAACCGCAAAGGCTCAGCCCCAAGACCGGTTGATTTCGACAGCAAAACCGCCTGGTTACGGCAGGCACTCGAACTACACGAAGAGGTGGGCAGCGCCAGTAATCTGCAGGAAGAGCTACACGGCTACGATTCGGAAAGCCGCATCTACGCCTTCACACCGGATGGCCATGTGATCAGTGTTCCGCTCAATGCTACAGCGCTGGATTTTGCCTATTACGTACACACCGAAGTGGGCCACAGCTACCGTGGTGCCAAGGTGAATGGCCGTATCGTAACGCTCAGCTATCAGCTAAAAACCGGCGATATGGTTGAGATATTGACCCGCAAGGGTGGCAACCCGAAACGAGACTGGCTCAACGAAAACCTTGGCTATCTCAATACCTCCAGAGCCAGATCAAAGGTTCGGCAGTGGTTTAGCGCCCAGAATCGTGAGCAAAATATCCAGGATGGCCGCGCTATGCTGGAACGCGAGTTCCGACGCTTAGCAGTCAGCCCCAAAAAGCTCAAGGAAACCCTGCCTGAATACGACCTTAGTCAGGTTGATGAACTCTACGCAGAGGTGGGGCGTGGCAACATTCCTACGACTCAAATTGTACGGGCGACCCAGCTTCTGGATATTGCAATCAGTAAAAACCTTGAGCTACCGTTTGGCAAACCAGCGCTCGGCTCGATCGCTAAAACCAGACCGCACAAACCAGAAAGCAGTTCCGATATTCAGGTTCGCGGTGTCGGCAACCTGATGACCCATGTTGCCGAGTGCTGTACCCCCAGCGAGGATGACGGCATCATCGGTTATATCACCAAAACCCGCGGGGTCAGCATCCATCGGCAGGACTGCGGCAACTTGGCGCGGCTGGAAGAAAGCAGCCCTGACCGTATTATCGAGGTTAGTTGGGGGCATCTTCCCGAAGCACTGTTCACGTCCAATATTGCTGTTAGTGCCTACGATCGATCCGGTTTACTACGGGATATCACCGCGATACTCGCCGAACAGTCGGTCAATATCCTGGCAGTAAATACCACATCAGAAAAAACTAGCCACACCGCGAACATGGAGTTATCCGTTGAAACCTCCGGGTTCCAGCAACTCGGCACGATACTTTCAAAAATCAACCAGCTACCAAACGTGGTTGAAGCCCGTAGAGTTGCAAACAATGACGGAGATTAACCGACTGCTCGATATCATGACGCAACTACGCGATCCGGATACCGGCTGTCCCTGGGACCTGGAACAGGATCTCAACACCCTGGCCCCCTATATTCTGGAAGAGGCCTACGAAGTCGTTGATGCAATTGAACGCAACGATACCGATGACATTCGTGATGAACTGGGGGATCTGTTGTTACAGGTAGTATTTTCCGCGCAACTCGCCAATGAAGAGCAGAAATTCGATTTCGAGCAGATCGCTAAATCTATCTCCGACAAACTAGTACGCCGCCATCCCCATGTATTTGGTGACGAACAGTTTGAAACTGATGAACAGCGTGCGGAGTTTTGGGAACAATCCAAAATAGAGGAGCGCAAGGAAAAACAAAAATCCGAGCAAGATTATTCAGCGCTCGATAGCGTAACGGTTGGCCTGCCGTCTTTAGCCCGTGCACAGAAACTACAGAAGCGTGCTGCCAAACTTGGTTTTGACTGGCCCGAAACCGAACCGGTTTATGACAAGATCAATGAAGAGCTACAGGAAGTACGGGAAGCTACTCCCGAGCAACTTGAAGAGGAGATCGGTGATCTTCTATTCAGTGTTGTTAACCTCTCCCGCCACTTAAAAGTTGATGCTGAGGAAGCCCTACGAAAAGGCAATCAGAAATTTATGCGGCGCTTTCAATATATTGAACAGCAGCTAGCTAAGCAGCAACTAAAACCAGAACAATGTTCGCTGGAACAGTTGGATAAGCTCTGGGATCAGGCGAAAAAATCGGGCATCAAGTAGCATGAGTTTTGTATCACCGATTCCTATGCTCCGGTGATTAACTACATAGAACGTCTTTTCAATTCACTGGCTTCAACAAGTAACTGAATGTAAGCTTGTTTAAACTCGCCTGACGATCAGGCTTGGGATTACGTTTTATAATCTCTCTGCCAAATTCTATCTACAGGATTACGCAAAAAAATGATTCTCGTGTGGGATCTATTTGTACGCACCTTTCATTGGTCATTAGTGATCAGTTTTATTGTCGCCTACCTTTCGGGCGAATTCAGTTTCATGCAGCTTCACCTTGTTACGGGCTACGCTATTACTGCGTTACTTTTTAGTCGAATTTTATGGGGATTTATTGGATCACCCTATGCACGCTTCAAACAATTTGTACGCGGGCCCAAATCGGTAATTGATTACCTTTTTTCAATTTTCAAGAATAAACCAGCCCACTATGTTGGCCACAATCCGGCCGGTGGTGCAATGGTGATAACGCTGTTAATTCTCCTGTCAGCTCTTGTCTTAACCGGCTTTATGACGCTGGCGATGATTGATTTTGATGGACCTCTGATTTATGCGCTGATCCACGTCAATGACCGCATCGCCTACTGGGTTCAGGATATGCACCACCTGTTGGTTGATGGCGTTCTAATATTGATACTGCTGCATATTGTCGGCGTTTTGGCCGCAAGCAAACAACATAATGAAAACCTGATTAAATCGATGTTCACTGGCCACAAAAAGTCTCTAACCAGCACACAAAAATAAAAAGTCATTGCCTCCGGAGAAGAACATGCTAACCCGAACCATCATTCCAATATTGGTCACTGTTGTTGTAAGCACAGGTTTTAGTCAGCTCGCATATTCCGACCAACAATGGGAAAGCTTTAACCAAAAATTGACATCCAAATTCCAGGATCACCCCTTCACACTGAACCTCCCATCTCCAATACTAATTGCGGATAACAGTGTATCTACTGATCCAGTCTCGGACGACGTTATGAGTAATGACACCAAGAACAGCTCCGAGGAAACTACCATTGAATTCAAAGAATCTTATTGGACCCCCAATAAGATGCATCAATATGTAGGCTTAACCGCACTGAGCCTGGTGGCAATAGCAATGGTTGCACCCAAAGAGGAGGATGGCCTCCATGAAAGCGCAGCCAAAGGCGCTGCGCTACTCGGTGCAGCAGCAGTAGCAGGTGGCCTCTATATACATTGGGATGATGTTGATTTCAGTGAGGGTTTTTCTGATCCCAATAATCTTCATGCGTTGTTCGCTAGCCTTGGCGCAATCGCGATGTTGTATGCTGCGGCAGAAGGACCGGACGATGGACATGCTGGCATCGGTGCACTAGGCGCTATTTCAATGGCCGTAGCCGTAAAAATCACATGGTAGCTTTCATCAAATAGATACAAATTAAACACTCGCCATGAAACAGTTTTTGTTCCTATTATTCATTTTTTTGTTGCTCATCAATCAGGCCAGCCATGCTGACAATGCAATACCAGAGATGATGAAGACGCTAAACCCTGAAGGCACATTAATCTTTGATGCGGATCATGGTCAGCAGATGTGGACTCAGGAGCATCCAGGAAAAGATGGAAAGTCTCGCAGTTGTACCACCTGCCACGGCACAGATTTAACTATCGATGGAAAACATGCAAGAAGTGGCAAAGTAATTAAACCAATGGCAGTTTCAGTTAACCAACAACGTTTCACCAAAACCAAAAAAATTAACAAATGGTTCAAACGAAACTGTAAATGGACCTGGGGACGGGAATGTACAGCGCAGGAAAAAGGTGATTTTTTGCAGTATTTTCAAGAAAATTGATCGGCCTTACTCAAAAAGAATTAGTAACAATACCGAACATAAAATCAGTTACAGCGAGAACTCAATATGAAAAAAATTAATACCATTGTATTTGTCGCCATGCTATCGCTATTGACGATCCCAAACACAGCTTCAGCGGATGGTTTTTTTTCCTGGCTATTTGATTTTTCAAGAACAAAAGGTGTAGAGCCGGTAAGCAACGAAAATTACCAGGAGGAATGTGGTGCCTGCCACTTTGCATATCAACCCGGGCTGTTGACCGGAGATGCATGGGCCAATCTTATGCAGGTTGATAAACTTGAAGATCACTTTGGCGAAAATGCGGAACTGGATGATGAAGAGGTGCGTACAGAGTTACTCGCATACCTTAAAGAACAGGCGGCGGAAAACTCCTATTACAAACGCTCCAGACAGATCACCCATTCTCTCAATGGTGAAGAAATACCAGAAAGAATTACCGACGTGCGTTATATCCGTCGTCAACATCATGAAATTCCTGAAAGCTTAATCACCGACAATGAAGATGTGCGATCTCTCAGCTATTGCGATACCTGTCATACCAAAGCGGCGCTTGGAATCTATGACGATGATACGGTCAATATTCCCAATCATGGCGTATGGGATGATTAAGTTGGCAGGATAAAACGACGCTTAAACATTCCCTACACTGAACGAAATCTCTACCCCCACCCTGAGCGAAGCCGAAGGGAAAGGAGCCGCGACGCCCTGCTAGTACCGTAGAGATTTCTGAGCTTCGTGCCTCAGCCTGATTATTGATGCGTTGTTGACCCATGACAATGCCCGCACATGCCCCATGAATTAAAGTAAATCTACTAACAACAGATGGGAAATATTCGTGAATAATACAGCTACCTCCAAAGTACTTACCGAGCTACAAACCGAACTTGAAGGCCGATTAGAACGACTGGCGAACAGCGTTGGTCGTTCTGAGCCGCTGGCAAAAGACTCCGGTGAACAGGCCGTTGAACTGGAGAACATTGAAGTAAAAGATGAACTCCAGCGAGAAGCAGAGCTGCAGCTGGTTTTGGTCAATCACGCACTACAGCGACTTGAAGGCAATCAATACGGAGTCTGCATCGAGTGTAACGAAGCGGTGGCAGAAACACGCCTTGAAGCAATTCCCTACGCAGAGCGTTGTATCGATTGCGAGGCAGCGCTGGAAAGCTAGCGTAGTGTATTAACTGTCTGTGTAGATAGGTATTCACCCCCTGAGCGGAGCTGACGGGTAAAGGAGTTGCGACACCCAATACCCGCACTATAGATACTGTTGGGCTTTATACTGCAGCTTAATCCCTCGACAGCAGTAAAGTTGCTATTGCCGTAAATATGCTGACCTATAACGCAAAGTAATTTAGAGGGTTGTGTGAACACTTTATTCAATAGGGTATATCGTACATCATCCGAGATTGTCGCCTTGTCATGACGTCCGGTACAGAGCGAAATAGCGCATCACGAATTCGACATGCTTGTTTATTTCTCAAGTTGGTTACTTTCCCTATTTGCCATGACATATTTGTGACCTTTCGGGCTTTGGAAAATCTCAGCTTCTCAAATTGCTGAAAAGCGTTTTGTATCGAAGTATTAGCAGCTAGTTTTTCCGCAAGCACCCAAGAGTCCTCTATGGCTTGTGCACCACCTTGCCCAAGGTTAGGTGTTGATGCATGCGCTGCATCACCTATTAATACAGTGGATTTTGAGAACCATGATTTCAAGGGACGCAGATCATTTAAGTCATCACTAATAATTGACGAATTAGCTGTCTGAGAGATAATTTCTGAGACTGGAGTGGGAAATGCACTATAGATATCAAGAAGTCTTTCCTTAACAGAGGCAGGGTCATCAATTCCGTTCGCTTCTTGTCGTTTTGTAGCATACCAATACACTTTTGAGTTTCCCACCGGAACAAAGCCAAACCGGATACCGGGGCCCCATACCTCAGAAAGAGATTTCATCCACTTTGAACTGAGGTTTATTTCAGAGAGGCCTCGCCAACAAATTTGCCCAGAATAGCGCAATGCACTGTCAGGAAAGATTGACGCCCTAACATTTGAACGCAACCCATCAGCACCGACCAAATACCTTGCACTGACCGATGAACCGTCTTCAAAAAACAGTTCAATGCCGTCTGATTTAGTATTTACATAGGCGCATCTCTTGCCGGTAACCAGAGCGCCAGGAGACAATGAATCCACCAAAATACTTTGCAAGGTACTTCGGAGGATCGCGACAACTTGGTATCCCGTCCCATTTTTGGTGAAATGCGCAGACGTTTGCGCTATCGGCCTTCCGTTAGAGCTAAAAATATCAGTAGAATCGATACAGACACCGGCGTGTTTAATCTTTTCCGCTAATCCATACCTTTCGAGAATAATCATCGCGTTAGGGGGAACCAAAATACCGGCTCCAATTGGAGAAAGCTTATTAGATGCTTCGTATATTTTAACGTCGATATGGTGCTGCTGCATTGCTATAGCTGTTGAAAGCCCACCAATTCCAGCTCCTACTATGATTCCTTTCATAATCACCTTGTTCAAATTCTAATGCATTAGAGCAATTCAAGCGTAGGGGCACTACAGCTCTTTGCTGACAATTTTAATACTGTAATCATCGGGATCAAAACGTGATTTAAAACCTAGCTTTTTCATCATCGCCATCATGCCGCTATTGTGGCCCATGACTTCCCCGTCCATTTTTTTAAGTCCCCAGCGACGTGCCTCATCAATCAGGTACTCCATTAGGCGATAGCCTAAACCGTGGCCCTGCCAGTCATCCGCAACCGCCACTGCAAATTCACAGCTGGTACGGTCCTGACATAACACGTAGCTGGCGACTGCAATCTCTCTTTCCACAGTCTGGCCGTTTTCTTCCTGATCCACCGTCACAATCAGTGCCATCTGGCGGTTGAAATCAACCTTGGTAAATTCCGCCAACATTCTTCGGTTCAGCTCTGACATGTAGCTCCAGAATCGCATATATCGTGATTCATCCGACAGACTACGCACAAATTGTTGCTCGATCTCCGCATCGGCTGGGCGGATTGGTCGCACATTGACGGTAGTACCATCCCGCAATTGCCACTGGGTAAGAAGGTGTTTCGGGTAGGGATAAATGGCCAGGTGCCGATAGTTGAACACGGGGGCATCATGATTGATCGAGATCATCTGATCGCTTACGAATACTTTGCCTTCGGAAAGCGTAAGGGAAAGGTCGAGGCTATCCAGTGCGGGCAGATCAACAATCATCTCCGATAGATGAACCAGAACCGCCACGAGTGGCTCCATATAGGTGGAGAAATCCGCCTCTAGCCGCGCATTTTCGATCAGGTCAATCGCGAGTTCTTCATTTAACGGCGGTAGCGCGACACTAAAACGCTCGGCTACAGATTTTTTCCAGCGGCTTTTCGGGCCGAACATAATCACCGGGCCAAAGCCGGGATCACGGCGTACCATCAGCTGTAATCGGGGGACCGAATTACCGTAATTTTCTTGCTGAGACTCATGCGGAATTTGGTAGCAGTCGAGTAGTTGCTCGGACTGGCTTTGTTCAATTATTGACTGGATGCTCTCTCTTGCCGCTTCAATGAGTGTGTGAGCTTTTACTGTATCCGGAATCCAGGTCGTCACCTCTGGGCCTGGCGATTGTAAAAGCAGCTGCTGGGATTTTTGACGTTGTACCAGATAACCAAACCCACGTACCGCCATTTCCGGATCACGAAAAACCGGAATATGGGCAATGCCGAGATTTGCACGGTTTTTGACCACCGAGGCCTCCCCCATCCAGCAAGATAACAACGGTTTGATGCTGCTATTTGCCAGCTCAATCACCACTGCTTCGATATCATCCAGTGGTGTCATGGCCTGCGGTGTGACAATCACCAGCACCGCATCAATATCCGGATCTGCGAGTACTAATTTGATGGTTTGGCGATAACGCTCCGCATCCGCGTCCGCAAGAATATAGAGCGGATTCGTCAGTCGGCTGTAATGGGGTAAGCGCTCTTGCAACTCTTTTAAGGTATCTTCGCCGATCTGCCCCAGGGTCAAGCCAAGATCCAGCGCCCGATCCGCAGCAAGCTCACCGGGACCATCACCATTGCTGATAATAGCCAGCCGATCGCCGGACTGACGATACCTTGATGTCAGGGTTTTCGCCGCACTAAATAGCTCGGTAGTGGAATGAACACGCACCACCCCGGTTCGCCGTAACATCGCATTAAACAGATTATCCCTCGGTATGAACGTGTCATCTATGTAGCGGCAGCTACCGTAACGGCCAGACTTGATCGCAATCACCGGTTTAACACTGGCCGCAGCCCGCAGGGAACTGATCCATTCGCGGGTGTTGGTCATATGTTCAAAATGGATCAGGATACCTTTGGTTTGTTCATCCTTGACCAGATAATCAAGGATCTCCCAGGTCTCAACGGTTTTACCGCTACCGGTAGAGATGATCGATGAAAAGCCGATACCGGCGGTTTCTGCCCAGTCGATCGTGGCGGAGCAGATCGCTCCGGACTGGGATACAAAAGCCAGATCACCACGCCGCACCATCTGCCTTCCGGTGCTCGCATTCAGGCCAATATCGGTACGGATCACCCCGAGACTATTCGGCCCTAGCAGACGAACCCCTGCCTGATTGGCAACGGCCATGAGCCCTGCATTGCGCTCACTCTTGAGATATTCATCCGACCCCGCAGAGAGAATGACAGCCTGTTGAATGCCCTTATGGCCGCACTGTTCAACAATACTGGCGGTCACATCGGCGGGTGTAGCAATCAGGGCGAGATCAGGCACTTCTGGAAGCAGATCTACGTTTTCATAACTTTTGCGACCAAACAGCTCTGGATAACTGGGATTCACCGGAAAAATAGATCCTCGAAAATCGCCGTTGAGCAGATTGTATAAAACCGTTCCGCCGACCGAGGTCTGGTTTTCACTGGCACCAATTACCGTAATTGATCGAGGCTTAATCAGTCCGGAAAGGTAATGGGTATGTTCCATAATAACGTCCGTTTTAAAACCATCTGGAGGCGATAAAACCGCTTTTTATACAGTGCGGTCAACGCATTGCTATGCTACGTCTTACCAGCTTGAGTCTACCCGAATAGCCGACAAAGGGTCAGTGCGCAATCGCGGAATAGAGAAAAATAGTTTGCTTTATAGTTTGATGCTTGAAGCTGACAGCGCATCACAATAAACTTGGCATCACTCGATGAAACTAGTGTGACAGATAATTTGAATTCAGATCCATCACAGCGCAATAGAGACAAGCTATGAGAACAACGTTATTTAGAGTATTACCTCTATTGGTCAGCTGCAGCGTTAGCGCAGCCAACACTAGCTCATATCCCGATAGCTTCGAACTGGTTTGTGACCGTGTCTATATCATCGGCCAGGAGGCAAAAGGTATTTCTGCCTCCTATATCAGCTGGAATCAGGAAGAAAAATCACTGACCATCAAAAGTGAAGAATTAAGCGAATATAACGGCTTACTAAATCCTGGCATATTCGAAATTTATAGCGGCAGAAGAGACAATAAAGATGACACCATAACGGATCTAACCTTTAAGCAGCATTCCATATCTGACAAATGGATAGATGAAAAATCATCCAAGGTAGTTGCCATTGAGATCAAGAGTCCAAAGGACGCCGATAACGCCTCCGTTAAACTAACGGACTTTTCCGTGAAATTTGGCGTGGTGCGAAACGTGACTACAAAACACGCGACCTGCAATTTCAGAGATCACAAACTATAAGCAGCTAAAATAACAAAAGAACCCCTTAGAGGGATCTTTTGTTATTTGATGGCGAAATCACCCGTTCTCAAATCTGATTTCTCCCTCCACCATTTCCGCTTTAATTGTATCCCCGGCTGCAAACTTGCCGGATAAAATATCCTGAGCCAACGGATTTTCAATCAACTGTTGAATCGAGCGTTTTAATGGTCGAGCACCGTAAACCGGATCAAAGCCCACATCCGCTAACATCAACATCGCTTCATCGCCGATTTCAAGTTTCAGATCACGATCTTCGAGACGTTTCTCCAGGTTCGCCAGTTGAATCCGCGCAATACCCTGAATCTGTTCGCGAGCCAGTGGATGAAATACTACGGTTTCGTCGATACGGTTGATAAACTCGGGGCGAAAATGCTGGCCCACCACCGTCATCACTGCACCTTTCATTTCATCGTAATGGGATTCCCCTGCCAGATTCTGAATCAGATCAGAACCCAGGTTTGAGGTCATCACAATCACGGTGTTGCGAAAATCTACGGTACGGCCGTGACCATCGGTAAGCCGCCCATCGTCCAATACCTGCAGCAAAATATTAAATACATCCGGGTGGGCTTTTTCGATCTCATCAAGCAATAGAACGGAATAGGGCTTACGGCGAACCGCTTCGGTCAGGTATCCGCCCTCTTCGTAACCCACGTATCCGGGAGGTGCACCGATCAGACGAGCAACAGAATGTTTCTCCATAAATTCCGACATATCGATACGCACCATCGCGTCTTCAGTATCGAATAAAAATGTTGCCAGTGCTTTACACAGTTCGGTTTTACCAACACCGGTTGGCCCAAGAAACAGGAACGATCCGTTCGGCCGGTTGGGATCAGAAAGCCCCGCCCGTGACCGACGTACTGCGTTGGAAACCGCAACCACCGCTTCCTGCTGACCAATAACTCTTCGGTGCAGCTCATCTTCCATTCGTAGCAGTTTTTCCCGTTCGCCCTCCAGCATTTTCGAAACCGGAATACCGGTCCATTTCGAAACCACCTCGGCGATCTCTTCCTCAGTTACATTGTTGCGTAGCAGTTTCATCTCGCCGATTTCTGTTTCATCGACGCTACTGAGCTTTTTCTCAAGATCGGGGATCACGCCGTATTGAAGTTCAGACATACGGGTAAGGTCACTGGCACGGCTGGCGCTTTCAAGCTCAAGCCTGGCCGCTTCGAGATCAGACTTAATCTGTTGCGAACCCTGCACTGCAGCTTTCTCGGCATTCCAGATCTCTTCAAGATCAGCGAACTCACGTTCAACCTCTTTGATCTGTTCTTCAAGTTTATTGAGACGCTCTTTCGATGCATCGTCATGCTCTTTTTTCAGGGCTTCTCGTTCTATTTTTTGCTGGATCAAACGGCGCTCCAGTCGATCCATCACCTCAGGTTTGGAATCAATCTCCATACGAATTCGGCTGGCGGACTCATCAATCAGATCAATCGCTTTATCCGGCAGCTGACGGTCGGTGATATACCGTTGCGACAATTTAGCCGCTGCAATAATTGCCGAGTCGGTAATCTCTACTCCATGATGAACTTCGTAACGCCCCTTTAATCCACGCAGGATCGCAATGGTATCTTCCTCATTGGGTTCCTCTACCATCACCTTCTGGAATCGTCGTTCAAGGGCCGCGTCTTTTTCAATATCGGTGCGATATTCATTCAGCGTGGTCGCACCCACACAGTGCAACTCGCCACGGGCCAAAGCGGGTTTTAGCATATTGCCCGCATCCATCGAGCCCTCGGCTTTACCGGCACCCACCATGGTGTGAATCTCATCGATAAACAGAATGATGTTGCCCTCCTGTTTAGAGAGCTCGTTCAATACCGCTTTTAATCTTTCCTCAAATTCACCTCTAAACTTGGCACCCGCAATCAATGCACCCATATCCAGGGACAGTACTTTTTTGTTCTTTAAACCTTCGGGCACTTCGCCGTTTACAATACGCTGGGCTAACCCTTCAACAATGGCTGTTTTACCGACACCGGGTTCGCCAATTAGAACGGGATTATTTTTGGTTCGGCGCTGCAATACCTGAATGGTACGGCGAATTTCATCATCTCGACCAATAACCGGATCAAGCTTGCCCTGCTCCGCACGTTCGGTCAGATCGAGAGTGTATTTATCCAGCGCCTGACGCTGATCTTCAGAGTCAGCGCTATCCACCGACTCACCGCCACGAATATTTTGAATCGCGTTATTTAGCGCCTGGGCAGTGACGCCGTAACTGCATAAAATTTTCCCCAGCTCTCCCTTATCATCCATCGCAGCCAGCAGTACCAGCTCGCTAGAAATAAATTGATCGTTTCGCTCCTGTGAAAACTTATCCGCACGATTAAACAGACGCGCCAAATCCGGTGACATCTGAACATCACCTTCAGGATTGGTGACCTTCGCAAGCCGATCGATCGCCTCAGAAAGCTGATCTGCAAGTGCTTTGACATCAAAACCGGTCTGCATCAACAAAGGCCGCACCGAACCGCCCTGCTGATCCAGCAAAACATGAATCAAATGCAACGGCTCGATCATATTATTGTCATGACCCACCGCCAAAGACTGTGCATCCGCAATCGCTTGCTGTAATTTACTGGTAAGTTTATCCATTCGCATTGATTCAACCCTCTTGTATTTGGATAGGTCTCCACAAACAAAAGCCTGGGTTTGAACCCACACCGGTAGAGCAACTAACTAAGAGATAGGGGTAAAAAATCCTGTTTCAACCACAAAGCGTAGAAACAAGAGGGGATTCAACCTGTTAAGAAAAACAACTAAATTGCATACAAATACTCTACCAACCCAAGATTGAATGGTAGAGTAAAATTGGCGGTCATACTCTTCAACCCTCCATGTTTATCGCCTTAATATGACAATCGATGGAAAATTGAATATGGATAGAGCTTTCAAATATGAAACACCACTATGGGGGGCTAGATTGATTTGCCTTATCTATCTATGTGTTTCCATGTTATTTTTCTCGGCTTTCTATCACTATGAAAGTTGGTCTGATAACTCGCCTGTTTTCTTTAAATATTTTTTTGTTTTCTTATCTATGGTTTTTTTATTCGTATCTTTGAAGCCCAGCAACAGGATGGGCTGGGTCTATTTCTCAGCAAATGATATGGGGTTATATTTTCCTTTGTCTGCACTATACAATGAATCATCAAAAGACCTTCATATTCCTTGGAACAAGGTCGGCAACATCAAAAGTGAAATGCTATACGGCAATACAAAAGGTATTTCGTTGGAGGTATTGTTATCTGATGATGACATAAGTTTCTATTTTGAGGCCCACTCTCGGGTCAATAAGATTTTGGGGTTTAACTGTAAGAGAAATGGATTTTACGTCATTGGATACGCTAGCAATCTATTTCAAGGAACTGAAAAAGTGGCTTTAACTTTAAACCAGTTAAAGAGCAAAAACGTATAATAATCAGAGCTACCGGATTTCCAAAAACGTCACTTATTTTTCAAAAAACCACAAAGTAAAAGGAGAGCATGGCGTAGCTATCAGTGAGAATTATCAACCCACAGAAATTAATATTAAACACGACCACCCGTAGCCCTAGTACACCGCCAAAAAACCAAACTAGCTCACGAACATAACAAAAGGATAAAGTTATGAACAACCCATTTCAGATACAATGTGAACTACATTAAGGCGAACCAGCTTGTCGGCCCTCCGATTGTAAAGCGGTTGAGGTTATTGTTTCCGAGAACCCAAGCGCGCCATCACCTCTGTACCCGCTGGAATACAGAGGTGAAGTTGTATTTTCTCAGCTATTAAAAACGTGTACATCTCGTTGCGGAAACGGGATGGTAATTTCATTTGTATCCAGCGCTAATTTCATCTGTTCATTTATATCAAAAAACACATCCCAATAGTGTTCGGGTGCGCAGTGCGGCCTAACCGCAAGATTTACGGAGCTATCGGCCATTTCAGTCACACCAACAAATGGTGCGGGGTCTGCAATCACTTTGTCATGTTTTGCCATTACTTCTAACAATACTGATTTGGCTTTCTGGATATCAGCGTTGTAGGCAATTCCAATACTGAGATCAACTCGTATTTTTCCTTCAGCGGTGTAGTTGATAATCGCACCATTGGAAACCGCTCCATTAGGAACAATTACTCTCTTATGCTGTGGCGATGTAAGTATGGTGTTGAATATTTGCACCTCATTTACCACACCCAAATGGCCCTGGGTTTCAATCAGGTCACCTACTTTGTAGGGTTTGAATATCATGATCAGAACACCACCGGCAAAATTCGCCAGGCTACCTTGAAGTGCCAGACCAACTGCCAGACCGGCTGCACCTAGTACTGCGATAAATGAAGTGGTGGCAATGCCAATCATTGAAGCTACTGAGATAAACAGTAGTATTTTAAGAATCCATGACACCAGGTTTCCAATGAATGGCGCTAGCGTTGGGTCAACGTTCGACTTCGCCATTGATGCCTGTAGCATCTTGCCGATACCATTAATGATCCATAGGCCAAGGATCAAAGTGACAATCGCCAGAGCTAATTTGGGTGCATAGTTGAGACCCATTTCGTATCCCTGATTATAAAGAGATTCCATTTTATCCATTACGCTATCGACTTCTTTCATGTGACTATTCCTCGGTAAAATAAATTTTTATATTCGCAGCTGCGGGAATTTCAGTACAAATTCACAGCAGTATGGGGTTATCGTCGAATAAGGCCTACCGCTCAAAGCTGAACATTTTGTCCAGCGGCGAACTAAAACACAAGTCCTAGTATCGTCTATTTTTTGGTTAGTGGAAATCCGTCAAATTTAAGCTCTTCCCAACCGTGCTCAATAAATGCACGGATATTTTGATGATCTTTCCCCTCAAGGTTTTTTAGTACATCCTCACGATAGTAATCGCCAAAACAATGAAGCGTATGCTCAGTACTTAGGCGATGCAACCTGGCGAAACCAAATATTTTGCATGACCCGTGGTTTGCCCCTGCTTCGTTTGTAATTCTAAGCTCTTCTTTTCCATTTACAAATGCAGTGGGTGTATAGTAATAATTTTCTGACACTATCGACATAACATCGTCAAAGCCAACTTTTTCTGGTTGAGCTTTAAGTATTTCCAATAGTTGTTTTTCGGTTTTCACTCTATTTTTTCCGGGTTTATTCCGGCTTTCCCTAACTGATCTCATTTTGCAGTGCAGGATAAGCAGGATTTATTTGATGGGCCGGTAGCCCGGTACCCGATGGTGAAAGAGGTCCATATTCTGCTCGTTTTATTGGTGATAATTCTCCAACCAGTTTAGCGAGTTCGGAGAGCTTAATCCCTTGCCTTACCAGGTAGCCAATATAGGCTTGTCGAATTATTGCACTAGTAATGATCGGTTTTTCAATGCCTGCATCCACTGCGGCACAACTGATTTGCGCTTCAAACTGTTCTTCAATGCTGGTGTTTTCTTGCAGAAATCCTTGCTGAAGCCAAAGCGGAATACCGTCACTTTTTTCTAATAAGCTTACTACGGCCGGTGCAAGCGAAATGAGTCTACCGTCACCGCCCACCATAGACCATTCGCCGTTTTTAATCACAATATCATCCGACGACATTGCAATCAGTTCAGCCGGAGTAAAACCAGACAGTAGCAGCGCGATAAGTTGCCGGGTCGGTAGATCTGCTGCAGCTAGTAACCTGTCCATCTGATACAGATCCAGTTCGACCATTTCAGGTTCTGGCAGGGCTGCTGCTGGGGCCGATACCTGCTCCAGTTTAGCGGCAGGATAGGAGGACAACCGTGGCTCGGTCATCGCGAATATATTCGGCGCGACAGATGCACTATCGTCGCTGTCTTTTTCTGACCTCCTGAAAAATTCATACAGCCAGATTGCGGCCAGACCTAAACAGAAAGCGAGCAAAAATATGAACCCCGTATCACGCCAGTAGTTCGGCCTGACCGAGCGTGTAGGAAGGTAACCTGGCTCGATGATCTCTACCTGCGGGTATCGTTGTTGTTGCTTAATTTCAATTAGGATTAATCGCTGTGCAAGCTCTCGGTGACTTACCTCCAACTGGAGCAATTCCTCTATCAACGCTTCGTGCTCGGCGAACCTGCCAGTAAAATCAATAGTTGCCTGTTTATGCGCTTCAAGCTGTAGCCGAAGGGCTTGCTCGGTGCTAGCTGCCGTCTCATAATCACGCTCTATCTGCGATAATACTAGCTGCTTTCCGGCACTAATTTTTTGTTCTATTTGCTTTTCTACATCGGCCAACTGCTGAATCACTGCCTGCATCGAGGGACGGCGCGCCATGTATTCACGGGTATACCGACTATCCAGCTCGACTAACTCTCCCTGCAATCGCTGCTGATTACCCTCCAACGCAGTCAATGATTTTGCTTCGCTCTCTGGCACAATCGGCTCGCCTCTTGCCAATGCCGCATTGATGGCATCCCTTCGCGCCTGCGCTATCACCACCTCTTCGCTGGCTTTATTTAGCGATTCGGTTAAACCGTTAAGTCGTGCATAAACCTGGTTTTCATCTCTACCGAGGGAGAGGATATTATGCTCGGTTCGATAGCGATCGATCTCTTCACGCTTTTCAAGAATTTTCTGTCCCAGCAGCTGTTTCTGCTCGGTCAACGATTCATTGGTATTGGTGACAACATGCGCTACCGCTTCGTTACGTAGCTCTGAATAGGTTGTTATCAGGCCATTGAGCAAAACAGGCAGTATTTCGGCATCTGGGCCCTCAATAGACAGTTCGACCAGATTGGTTTCTGGAACCAGTGCTATAGCCATCATTGATTTAAATACAAGACTATCGTCAGGCAGATATTGGGCATCTACACCGCTTAATGTGGTGCGTTTGAGGGTAGCGTCTAGCAACTTAACACTGGTCAACAGGTTTTGTTGTATAACCACATATTCCAGATCTACTTCTCGTGCGTCTACATCCACCTCAGTTTGCACGGTAGTCAACACCACCGCTTCGCTGCGGTAAATAGCCGGCCGGATAAAGTTCAGTAACGATCCTGTCACCATCACCAACACGAAAGTGGCTGAAAAAATTTGTGACCTGTAGGAGCGATACCAGGCAGCTCTCTCCAACAACTGGCCGTTCGCTGAAAAACGACCTGAGAAATTGCGTACAGATTCCATTCTTGTCACATCGACAGGCATTACAACCTCATATTGTACTGATAGTTTGTTTCACAGACGCGGAAGAATAAAATCCCCATATAGGAAAGTCTACCGATACTTAAAATTACCTCGGCTACATCGCCTGAGCCGATCAACGCTGACAATCTTTCTGACGGTGTCACTGTAGACCTCTACGGCAAGATTGCTGTTGACGGTTGCGTTGATGGGTCAAATTGGCAACACACAAGTAAGGCCGAACGCTCGCATAAGTGATGCGGATAAAAGTGATGATTTTCCAGATAAACCTACAAAACATCAGATCAAGAGAAATAAACCCCTGATCCCTTAAACACCACAAACAATTTTTATTTGAAATCATCCGTCATCGCGCCTTTGCACTCAGGGGACACTTTTTCAGCTTTCGCTTGCAAGCATTCCACTATACGACCTTCGCCCATGGTGATATCTGCGCAATGGGTGATCACATCGTTTTGACACTCAGCGGCCACGTAATTCAACGCAAGCACAGCGGCTTTTAATGTTTCAGAAGCCTGATAAAGCGTATGTGCGCACTGAACCGACAACTTATCTTCATGTGCATAGAAACAGGCAAGCATTCGTTTTTCGCCCGGCGTAACCTGGCTACAATATGTCTTGATTTCAGTTTCGCAGCCCGTTTTGATCATATCAACCAGGGTTTCCTGCGCAAAAGCACTGCCTGCAAATCCCAACGCAATCAACAAAACCGGAAATACCAACTTTCTCATTAACATTATTCAAGCTCCTTGTAGTTTGATCCAAAAATGGATTTCGGCATTATATGCAGAACCAAAAAAGAAATCTGTGCAAGCGGCTACCGAATAGCCACATACTTACTGGAACTTAAACTACAGAGTGCAACGAGATCGAAATGAAAAAAGGCAGCTGTCTGTGCGGGAACACGAAATACCAAATCACAGGGCCCATTGGCGATATTGTTCACTGTCACTGTGAAACTTGCCGTAAGGCTCACGGCTCCGCTTTCTCAAGTGTTGCAGCAGTGAATGACGCTGATTTTCAGCTAGAGTCTGAGCTACTCACCGCATTCGAATCTTCCCCGGGGAAATTCCGGTTTTTCTGCTCAGGATGCGGCACTCAAATTTACGCCAAAAGAGATGGCACAGCTCATATTATCCTGCGGCTGGGATCGCTGGATGATCACCCCCAAGTCGATGAAAAAAATCATATATGGGTATCCCAAAAAGCTTCCTGGTACAGCATTAACAAAAACCTGCCTGAGTTTCCTGAATTCGAAACAGATATTTGAATGCACTGAACTCAACGCAAGGCTGTTTATATCGGTGATCACTGCGTAAAATACCGCACGCTCCTGCACATACCTACTCTCAGCCCTTCGCTGAACATATTTAAGGCTGTGCACCATATTCAGGAATCAGGACACCGCATGAAATATTTGGGTCAAACCGACTACCCAAACGATCAACAACCTACAGGTACCGGCATATTGCTGGTCAACCTCGGCACTCCCGATGCCCCCACCAGAAAGGCGACACACCGATACCTGAAAACTTTTCTGAGCGATCCGCGGGTGGTCGAAGCACCGCGATTGTTGTGGTGGTTCATCCTGCGTATCGCCATTCTCAGCTGGCGGCCCGCCAGTTCCGCAAAACTGTATGCAAAAATATGGACTGATCAGGGCTCACCCCTTCTCATCATCAGCCAACAACAGACTGAAGCACTTCAGAAAGCGATTAACCAGAAGCTACCTCAATCTAAAATCCCGGTTGTACTGGGAATGCGTTACGGCAATCCCTCGATAGAAGCGGGTATTGAAGCGCTGACTAAACAGAACGTTCGGGAAATTATTGTTCTGCCGCTTTACCCGCAATACTCCGGCTCCACCGGTGGCTCCACCTTTGACGAAGTAACCCGGGTACTGAAGCGTTATCGCTGGGTACCAAGCCTGAATTTTATTCATGGCTACCATCTCTCGGAGCCATATCTGGACGCGATAGCCGATTCGATCGAACAACATATTCAGCAACAAACCCAGCAACAGGGCATGCCTGAGCGAATTTTGTTTTCATTCCACGGTACGCCGGAAAAGCAGCGTGACAGCGGTGATCCTTATCATTACAACTGCCTGGAAACGACACGACTGGTACAGCAAAAACTGGTTGAGCGAAATGTACTAAAAGAGGATCAAATACTCACCACCTTCCAGTCACGGGTAGGCCGAGATCCCTGGCTGCAACCCTATACCGACAAAACACTGGAAAAGCTTGCCAGTGAAGGGATCAAAAATGTTGCCGTGGTTTGCCCGGGGTTTTCTGCAGATTGCCTTGAGACACTTGAGGAGATCGAGATTCTGAATCGTGAAGTTTTTATCGCTGCGGGTGGCGAACAGTACAGCTATATACCTGCGCTGAACGACAGCCCTGAGCATATTGATGCGCTCTACAATATTGTTGAGCCGCTCATTAACAAAGCCAAAATAGTGTAACGAATACTATTTGTCAGGCTCCGGCTGCGCACTCTGTTCCACCATTGCAACCGCACGGAACATGGCGCGACGTTTGTTGATGGTTTCTTCCCACTCGGTGATCGGAACCGAATCCGCAACAATTCCACCCCCTGCCTGCACATATAGCTGCTGATCTTTTATTACTGCGGTACGAATCGCGATGGCGGTGTCCATATTGCCATTCCAGCCGATGTATCCCACAGCGCCAGAATAGACGCCACGTTTAACCGGCTCCAGCTCGTTGATAATTTCAAGCGCGCGAATTTTTGGTGCGCCAGAAAGAGTTCCCGCCGGAAAAGTAGCTCGTAGTGCATCCATTGCGGTTGCACCCGGTTTCATTTTCCCACTGACGTTAGAAACAATATGCATGACGTGGGAGTAGCGTTCGATCACCATTTTATCGGTCAGCTCTACGGTGCCGGTCTGACTGACCCGGCCAACATCGTTCCGGCCCAGGTCTATCAGCATCAGGTGTTCGGCTAACTCTTTGGGATCTTCCAGCAGCTCTTTTTCGTAGGCCAGATCCTGCTCCGGTGTGGCTCCCCGCGGGCGGGTTCCGGCGATGGGCCGTACGGTGATTTCACCCTCTTCCATTCGCACCAACACTTCTGGCGATGCGCCGACCACGTGAAAATCACCCAGGTTCAAATAGAACATATAGGGCGATGGGTTCATAAATCGTAGTGCGCGGTAGAGGTCGATCGGCTGATGCTTGAACTGCACGGCCATGCGTTGCGAGGGCACCACCTGCATCACGTCACCGGCAACGATATATTCCTTGATGGTGTCCACCGCATCTTCGAAACCCTGCTGGGTGAAGCTGGATTCAAATTCGGATTTTAGCGGTACATCCACGTTGGTACAGAGGCGTGTCGGTGGGTTTACCAACGATTCATTGAGCTTTGCTTCGAGCTGATCCAACCGGGTTACGGAATTTTGATACGCATCGGTTTGGGCTGGGTCTGCATGTACGATCAGAAAAAGTCGGCCACTGATATTGTCAAAAACAACCAGCTCCTCCGATAGCATCAATAGAATATCGGGGTTTCCAATCGGGTCTGGTTTGTCATTGGCACCCAGGCGCGGCTCAATCAACCGAACGGTATCGTAACCAAAGTAACCGACCAGCCCACCCACAAAAAGCGGCAACTCCGGCAGCTCGGGTGCACGGTATCGATCTGAAAATTGATCGACGAATTCCAGCGGGTCTGCGTATTCGCCAGACTCGACAACTTTACCCTCTTCGAGCACTTCCACCAGATTGGCATTTACCCGCAGCAGGGTTTTGCAGGACAGTCCGATAAATGAATAGCGCCCCCATTTGTCGCCGCCCTGAACCGATTCCAGAATATACGTATAGGCGTTGTCTTCAGCTAATTTGAGGTAGGTGCTGAGGGGTGTTTCAAAATCCGCCAGCAGTTCCCGGTAAACCGGGATGCGGTTGTAATCTTGGCTGGCGAATTGTTCAAATTGGATGGGATTCATAATGCTTTTATTCAAGTTGAGAGCGTTGCTCTCAGATTAATTCGGCCAGCGAATCGACTGTTATATCCGGGTTGGAATTCGCGATGGGACCGTCATAGTTGTACCCGTAACTTACCGCGATAACCGGAACATTGGCGTTACGAGCGGCCAGCACATCGTTAATCGAATCGCCGATCATCAAGCTATGCTCGGCTTTCGTATCGTATTTTCTTAATAGATAGTGAAGCTGATCCGGCTCGGGTTTTTTGCGTTCGCAGGTATCGCCACAGACAACTTGCCCAAAGTAATGATCAAGTTTAAGCGCTTCTAATATTGGCCCAGTAAACAGGGTTGGCTTGTTGGTTAGAATCGCCATCGGCACTTGCCGCTCGGCCAGGTAATCCAGAAATTCGATCACGCCGGGATATATCCGGGTGTGTTCGGCACAATCGTTGGAGTAAAAATGCTGGAAGCCCGCAACACCCTTCTTCCACAATTCAGTCTGATTGGTTTGCAAGTCATCCAGCGTTTGATCAATTTTCTCAGATGGAATCTGGCGATTCATCAATGCCCTGGCTACCAGCGCGGCTGAACCATTACCGACCCAGTTGCGAACCTGGCCTTCACCAACGGCCGTACGGCCGATGCTTTCAAGCATTCGGTCTATCGCCACGGCAATATCCGGCACGCTATCAATCAGGGTACCATCCAGATCAAACATCACCAACTCAGGTGGTTTTCCGCCAGTTAGCCCCAACATCGATTCATTTAACGACATATAGAGACCTACGCCGAGCCAACCAGAGCCAGCTCATCACGCATCGCTCTCACGGTTTTTGCATAATCGTCGCTACCAAAAATGGCGGAGCCTGCAACAAATGTATCTGCGCCAGCCTCGGCTATTTCACGGATATTTTTCACCCCAACGCCGCCATCCACCTCTAGCCGAATATCAAAACCGCTGGCATCGATACGCTGACGAGTCTCTCGCAACTTCTGCAGGGTTGAAGGTATAAACGACTGTCCACCAAAACCGGGGTTTACCGACATCAGCAGAATCATATCGAGCTTATCCATCTCATAATCCAGGTAGTGCAGCGGCGTGGCGGGATTAAAAACCAACCCGGGCTTGCAACCCGCATCACGAATCAGCTGGATACTGCGATCAAGATGCTCGCTCGCTTCCGGGTGGAAGGTAATGTAGGTCGCGCCGGCCTCGGCAAAATCACCGATAATGCGATCCACCGGACTCACCATCAAATGCACATCAATCGGTGCTTTGATCCCGTAATTCACCAACGCCTTACAGACCGATGGGCCAAAGGTCAGATTGGGCACGTAGTGATTATCCATCACATCAAAGTGAACGATATCGGTACCGGCGGTGAGCACCGCCTCTACTTCATCACCCAGCCGAGCCAGGTCTGCTGCAAGTATTGAAGGTGCTATTTGGTAGTCCAATGAAATCTCCTGATCGGCCAGATCGGTGCGGTAGCTAAGAAAGCGTTGATTAAGTCCGGTTAATTTGCGGGCATTGTAATGGAACAGAACCCAACAGTGCTAAGGCTATTTAGGAAATCTCTGATATAAGTCGATTAGAATTAAGCTGAGAAAAAATGATTCCTGATTTTCACGAAAAGAGATGTAATAGTCACTCTATTGCAACGAATTTCGGGGAAATCAGGGGGCATTTTAGCCAGCATAAAATAATTGGACTTGATCAGAGGTTCCTTAAAATAACCCGCTCTCAATTTGTTTTACAGAATAAATCCGAGAATCAGCAGCGCCATCACGGAAGAATGCAGGGCGATGGTGGGCTTCACTACCGCAACCATCTCATCATTATTCAGCTCACGGGGTGGAAACAGTTTTATGATCATGGCAAGTAGTGGTATCGGCAGCAGCGCCCACCAATGGTAGCCGGTTAAATTGTTCTGCTGAATAGCCAGCCAGACAATCAGAAACACGGAGCCAAGTACCGCAAAAAACAACCATCGTGCTCCCTTTAAACCCATCAGAACCACCAGGGTATTTTTACCGGCTTTCTGGTCATATCGCGCATCGGGAAATTCATTAACCAATACAACCGACATGGTTAGCAATGCGGTTAGCGAGCCCGCAATAAAAACCGGCCAGGAAAACAACAAACCGGTTTGTACGAAATATGCGCCGGTTACGGTCAGCCAGCCAAACCCGATACCGATACTAATCTCACCCAACCCGCGATAACTAAAGGCAAAGGGCGGGGAGGTATAAAACACTCCAATTGCGATGCCAAGCAACCCGATAGCCAGTAACGGCCAACCTGTCTGTGCAACCAGATAAAACCCCAGTAGTGCCGCTGCAATCAATAAACCGGTGCCCAATCTGAAAATGGACTGGGGGCTCAGCTGTTGTTGCTGAATCACTCGACTACCCCCGGCGAAAGGCGTGAGTGGGTCAGGGTTATAGTTATCCGCACCACTTTTAAAATCAAAATAGTCGTTTAATACGTTGACCCCGGATGAAACAAACATGCCTGCCAATAGTGCTATCGCAAACAGATGAAAATGAAAAACACCGGTTTGATGCCAGGCAACCGCACTACCAAGAAAAATCGGCAACACAATCGTTGGAAGAAATTGGGGGCGAGTTGCCATAAAATAGTTATACAATCTGTTGGTAGATGATTTCGCCACGTTTAGTTCCTGGTACTCCGACAAGTTAGCATTGATTCGCGCTTTCAGAGCTGGAATTATAACCACCGGTTAAGGTTAACTAATCCTGTGCATCCAGCCCCGCACAACCAGGAAGGAAATTATAATGTTAAAGCATTCCCTGTCCCGTCTTTCAATTGCGCTACTGATGCTTGTGGTAATCCAGCCCGCATGGAGTAACGACTACGCACCCAAAACATCCGCACCAATCACCACCGAAGCGCCGGCGACTGCGATTAAAAACGCCAAACAACCCTTTCCTGGAATTCTTACCGGCGGCCAACCCAGCGAAGCACAGCTGATAGAAGCTAAACAGAAGGGCTACAAAACCATTATTACGCTTCGCCCGACAACAGAAACCGGCAACTGGGATGAGCAAAAAATCGTACAGGGCCTGGGAATGAAATTTATCTCCATTCCGGTCGCTGGTATTGCAGGCGTTTCTATAGAAAATAGCAGCGCGCTGATCAGTGCATTGAGCGACCCGGCGGATTATCCGGTAATGGTGCATTGTGCCAGCGGTAATCGCGTGGGTGCGCTGTTCGCTCTGGATGCCGGGTTAAACCAGAACCTTGATACCGAGCAAGCGCTGGAAATTGGACGCAGCGCAGGGATGACGTCACTGGAAGAGCCTGTCAAAAACATACTGGATTGATGGCAGCTATTCAGCCCACCCAAACCTCACATGTAAACCAATGTGCGTATTGAGCTAAGCCGCCGCCAAAGAACGCAGCCACTCAATCTCTTCCGGCCAGCGCGCACTGTCGATGGTTTCCAGAATCAGCGGGATCCCGTCAAAACGGGAATCTGCCATCAGGTACTGAAATACATCCTGTCCCAAATTGCCCTGATCAAGGCTGTGATGCCGATCAACATGGCTATTAAATTCACTTTTTGAACCGTTCAGGTGCATGCCTTTCAGATATTGAAAGCCCACCACCTGATCAAACTCGGTAAATACCTTTTCACATAGCTCGGTTGAACGAAGATCGTAGCCCGCCGCAAAGGCGTGGCAGGTATCCAGACATACCGCGACCCGGGATTTATCCTCGACCTGATCGATAATCTCTGCAAGCTGCTCAAATTTAAAGCCCAGATTACTGCCCTGCCCGGCGGTATTTTCAATCACCGCGCTGACACCTTCGGTTTGATCCAGCGCAATATTGATCGACTCGGCAATCAGCGCCAGGCATTCGGTTTCGCTAATTCGACGGAGATGACTACCGGGATGAAAGTTCAGATAGATAAGCCCAAGCTGCTCGCAACGTTGCAGCTCATCGATAAACGCAGCGCGGGATTTTTCCAGCGCGCCCTTATCCGCATGACCAAGATTGATCAGATAGCTATCGTGGGGCAATACCTGCCCGGGGCCGAAGCCATGCTCCGCGCAATTAGCCTTAAACGCCTCGATACTTTTTTCAGTTAAGGGTTTGGCTTCCCAGCGACGCTGGTTTTTGGTGAACAGCGCAAAGGCACTGGCTCCTATCGCAGCGGCATTAAGCGGTGCATTTTCAACACCACCGCTAGCACTCACATGTGCGCCTATATATTTCATGGTTGGCTATTGATCACTGTAGGTAATGCCAACACCACCCAGCCCGCAGTAACCATTCGGCACCTTTGCCAGATACTGCTGGTGATAATCCTCCGCATAATAGAACGGCGCTGCGGTCAGTATCTCTGTGGTGATGGGTCCAAAATTCTTCGCTGCTATCTTCTGCTGATAGTGTCCTTTTGATTCCAGCGCCTGTTGCTGCTGCGCCTCGGAGTAGTTATAGATAGCAGAACGATACTGGCTGCCAAGATCATTACCCTGACGCATCCCCTGGGTTGGATTATGATTTTCCCAAAATACCGTTAACAACTCCGAGTAACTCACTTGTTTGGGATCAAACACCACCAACACGACCTCGGTATGGCCGGTGCGACCACTGCACACCTCCTCATAATTCGGGTTCACGGTAAAACCACCCGCATAGCCTACCGCAGTCATATAGACACCCTCCAACTGCCAGAAAGCACGCTCAGCTCCCCAGAAACAACCCAGGCCAAACAGCGCCTGCTCCAGCCCATCCGGAAACGGTGCGCTCATTCGTGCTGGCAATACATAGTGAAGTTCCGGCACCGGCATCTTCTCATTCCTGCCCGGTAGTGCGTCGTCAGCCCCAATTATCGAATTCATATCCTGCATGGTTTGTACTCTTTCGTGACCATTTCTTAGTTGAATGTTGTGTGAAGCCTGTTACTTCAGCGCTAAGAGTAATGGGGTTGATAGCCGGCTGTCCATAGCCAAACGCCGATCTTCTATCCAGCCTGTAAATCTATTTTTTGCTGGCAAAAAAAACCGAACTATTTTTGAATTTTTTTTCGGCGAAGTTACACCGGCCTTTCCCCGCATTTCGATGCCTGATCGGTGCTTTTAAGCGCATCGGTCAATTTACACACCAACACTACATATAGTGCAGGGATTCTAATCAAACACATTATGTAGTACTTTATACGCTCTTCACCGCCGAACACCTCAAAACCGTTTAGCTCAAAAAAACCAACAAAACAAGAGAGCCAACCACGTACAAAAACGTTGCTTTCACCTCCGCCAGGAGCCGCATAAACTGGGCGTTTACCACCATAAATCCCCAGTTTATGTAGCCATCGGAAGATAGAAAGCATGAACGCAAGAGACCTTTGCACGGGAGATGATTTTGCTTCCAGGCAAGGCGAAAATACGCGCAGAGAGGGAGTTTACAAGTGTAAATGACCGATTGAGCAGAGCCCGCCCCGTGAGAGGAGCGAGTGCTTTGGGTGTATTTTCAACGCAGCATGGGAGCAAAATGGCTCTCGTGCGAAGGTCTCTGCATTTGTATCGTGCCAAGGCATCCATAACACCTAAAAGGGATTCATCAAATGCCACACAACCACCTGTCCGCAGTCAACAAAGACACTCCCTCCGCCATGGAGATCGAACTGCAGGATGCCTCCGTAGATATCTGGGATAAAAAATACTGCCTGAAGAGTAAAGAAGGCGATATCGTTGATCACGATATCGATACCACCTATCAGCGAGTAGCACGGGCACTGGCGGATTGCGAAGAAACCATCGAACTGGCCAATAGCTGGTACTCACGTTTTTTATGGGCATTACGACAGGGCTGCATTCCGGCTGGTCGAATTGTTTCAAACGCCGGTGCGCTGGCCTACAAACCCGCCACCTCCACCATCAACTGCACCGTATCCGGCACCGTTGAAGATTCAATGGACGATATTCTCGGCAAAGTACACGAAGCAGGCCTGACACTAAAAGCAGGCTGCGGCATCGGTTACGATTTCTCGACATTACGCCCCCGTGGCGCATACGTTTCCGGCGCGGGCGCACTCACCTCTGGCCCATTGTCCTTTATGGATATCTACGACCGCATGTGTTTCACCGTCTCCTCCGCCGGCGGCCGACGTGGTGCACAGATGGCAACCTTCGATGTACGCCATCCAGACGTGATGGAATTTATCGATGCAAAACGTGAAGATGGCCGCCTGCGCCAGTTCAACCTGTCGCTGCTGATCACAGAAGATTTCATCGAAGCGGTTAAAAATGACAAACCATGGGATCTGGCTTTCCCCATCAGCCAGAAAGAACGTGCAGAAGTGGACGAGCTCGCCAAAGAGTCAAAACTACTCTGGCTCGACTGGCCCACCAACGACAATCTGATTACCAACGACGAAGGCGAAGTCGCCTGCAAAATCTACCAGACGCTACCGGCCAAAGAGCTCTGGAACCACATCATGAAATCCACCTACGATTTTGCCGAACCGGGTTTTATCCTGATCGACAAGGTCAACGAGATGAACAACAACTGGTTCTGCGAGAACGTGCGCGCGACGAACCCCTGTGGCGAGCAACCCCTGCCCCCCTATGGCGCATGCCTGCTGGGCTCGATCAATCTCACCAAGTTCGTGCTGGATCCCTTCACCGATCGTGCCCGCTTTGACTGGCAAGCGTATCGAGAGACTGTCGCCATCTTCACGCGCATGCTGGACAACGTCGTTGAGATAAATGGCTTGCCG
>JAHRWD010000079.1 GCA_019090315.1 Pseudomonadales bacterium | reverse complement strand
CGTGGTCTAAGTCCAAATACAGCGGAGCAGTTGTACTGGGCTGACTACTAAACTGTGGCCAGATTTACTTGACCACTACACTATCCTCTTTGGGGGGGTGGATTCAAGTTATAACCGCACCACCTGCATGCTTTAAAAAAATCTCATTGGGCGTCCGATAGTTGAGGCATTTGCGCGGTCGATTGTTAAGTTTTTCTACCGCAGTTGCAAGCATTGAATCGTTCACTTTTCGCCAATCAATTCCTTTGGGAAAGTAATGTCGTAGGGAACCTAACCCGTTTTTGCACACACTCATTCGTTAAGTCCTGATTGTGCCTCAAATTCTGCCGGAGATAAATCTCCAATCGAGATATGCATTCGATCGAAAATATAATATCGAATATATTCTATGATAATGCTTCGTAAGTGGTCTGAAGATTTGAGCACCCTGGTTTTAATTCGCTCTGTTTTGAACTGATGAAAGAATGACTCCATGAACGCATCCTCATATACCCAACGATAAATCCCTTCGGGGCTTATGCGTAGTTGTCTGCTGCGAGGATGATCCACCTTCAATCGCTCTGCGATTGTTTCGGGAGACCAATCCTGCCTTAATCGTTCCATCACATAAACGAACAGTCGTTGGTTTGAGCGTCGACGGGTATGTTTAGGGTACGACCGACGGGCTACCGCGCATCGATGCGCCGGTTCATCCCAATAACACCCAACCCTTCGACCGTTACGTTTGACCTCGCGAGAGATGGTGGTGTGATGGCGACCCAGGCGCCGACCGATCTCTCGAAAACTCAAATGCATCTGTAAAAGATACATTAATGTGTGGCGTTCTTTTGCGCTAAAATGACGATAGGACATGGCTTGTTGTGTTCCTGTGTAAATAAGATTTCGCAACCTCATTTTATCAGGCACTCAGGTCATGTCTTTTTAATCATTCAGGTGGTGCGCTTTGGAATTGAATTCACCGAGAGTGTTCGAGAGCGATGACAGCGTAGCGGCTGCAGCTGTATAGATGATTCGTGCGACGCCGGCACGCAGTTTTTCCATTTGGCTGCCTATTTCTGGCATATGTGCGCAGTTTTTCACCTTTACGAGCTGGCGAGTGATTAATAATTGCAGTAGTCTAAAACGGTTCAGTACTCTTATCTTCAAGCAAAGGCATAAGCTATGAGAAATCAGCTCAAATTATTTTTATCGGTATCTATATTGGCGGGATTGGTGGCATGCGGCGGTTCTCCAACCATAGAGAGTGATCTTGGGGTTAAAGGTGCGCCTGATTGGGTGAACGAAGGCACGCAATCGGTAGATAGTGATGATGGCCGCTATATATATGGTGTGGCGTTTGCGCCACCGATGAATGATTCTTCGCTGCAAACCGCGACCGCAGATAACCGCGCCCGGGCCGAGCTTGCACGGACCGTAAGTACCTACGTGAGCAGTACGCTAAGCGACTATTCTGCGAGCAGTGGTAATGCCGCGTCCACCAGTATTGAACAAAATATAACGAGTGCTACTCAGACTCTGCTTAATGGCTCAAAAATCAAAGGCCGCTGGCTTGATAAACATAGTGGCAATATCTATTCATTTGCGGAAATGGATATGGAATCACTAGACGATTCGATTGCTGCTGCTGATAAACTTTCGCCCGAGTTCAAGAAATTTTATTCAGAAAATTCCAGTGCGAACTTCCAACGTTTTGTAACCGATAAATGATCTATAAAGGAATTAACAATGAGAAATTTAGTCGCTGTTTTAATGCTGGTTTTAGTGTCCGCATGTAGCACAACAGTAGAGCGCGTAGCATCAGATTCTACGGTAGATCTCAGCGGTGCCTGGAACGATACAGATTCACGTCTGGTTGCAGAGGAGATGGTAGCGGATGTGGTATCGCGCCCCTGGATCAGTGATTACAACGCCGATACCGGTAAACGACCAGTGGTGATCGTTGGGACTATACGAAATCTCAGCCATGAACATATCAATGTAAACACTTTTGTTGCTGATATCGAACGTGCACTGATCAATAGTGGGCGTGTGGATTTTGTGGCATCAAAACATGAACGTGATGAGATTCGAGAAGAGAGAGTTGAGCAGGATCTGAACGCACGTGAAGATACTCGCAATGCGGCTGGCCAGGAAACCGGCGCCGACTTTATGCTCAAAGGCCAGATCAACACCATTCTGGATGTGGCTGGTAAAGAACAAGTTCGGTACTACCAGGTTGATCTTACCCTTATTAGTATGTCGGATAATCGCAAAGTATGGCTGGGACAAAAGAAGATCAAAAAAATCGTTAGCAATGCCAAGATTCGCTATTAGCCTTGTTGTTAGCCTGTAGCAGTCGATATTTATGAGTATTTACCGCCGGGTATTGCTATTCATACTGTGCAGTACTCCACTGCTTATTCAGGGATGCAATAGCTGGCAAGTAAATGAGTTGTCTGCTGCTTTGCCCGCCGTGGGGCCACAAAAAACCCTGCTCGAGTTAGAAAAAATCACACCTTCTCAACGAGATAGGGTTCAATACTTACTCAATCGTGGGATTCTCAATCTTTATCTAGCCGAGCTGGAAAGCAGCCGAAAAGATCTGGAAGAAGCCAAAGCCATTATCCTTTCTTTACAGGCGGTCAGCCTGTCGGAAAACATGGCTGCCTATACAGCCTCAGAATTACTCCGTAGTTATGGTGGTTCACCTAGCGACAAAGTGCTGGTACATGTGATGTTAGCGCTGAGTTATTTGATGAGTGGCGATTTGATTGGCGCGCGGGTCGAAGTATTACAGGCAGATTCCACCATGCAACAGCTAGATGACGGTGAAACCAGCAGTGGCCAACTTGCCAGTGCGCGGTTTATTTCCGGTATGATTTATGAGCTTGGCGGAGAGTTTGATGATGCGTTGATCAGTTATCGCCGAGCCTACAAAATAATGACGGGGCGAAATGAAACGATCCCTTTGGCGCTACAGACCAGCCTGTTAACTCTGTCACAAAGGCAGGGACAGGTGATCGAATATCAGCAGTATTCGCAGCAATTTAGTCGGGTAGCCTCCGTACAAAATAGTGACGAAGGTGAGTGGTTTGTAATTTACTACGATGGACTGGTCAGCAATAAAGCTGAAGCACGTATCTCGGTTTATGATCCGGGAGCCAATGCTGTGATTAGTGTTGTTATGCCTCAATACTACCCCTCGACCTATCGACCCGCCTCGCTTATTTTGAATGCTGATAGCCACAACAGCAGGACTCAGATTATTGAGCATATGGAAGTGCGCGTACGTGAGGATCTGAATCGAAAAAAAGCAGGAATACTTGCTGCTGCCACCGTAAGAGCGATTGCGAAATACCAGTTGTCCAGAGGTGCAGGACAACAGGACCCTTTGATTGGGGCACTGGTCAACCTTGCGGCATTGGCTTCTGAACAGGCTGATGTACGTAGCTGGAATATGCTTCCTGCCAGTATCCAGATTGCCCGTATTCCGGTTAAATTGAATCAACAGTTGGAACTGATCAACAAAAGTCGCACGCTACCGGCAATAGCTCAACTCACACCCAGCAAGTATGCCGTGTTGTTGGTCAGTAGCTTAACGCCACAATTGCACAGTTATCCCGTGAATGAAGCAATATCTGCTCTTCAGTAAAATTATATGATGATCCTGATTTGAAAAATAAGGAATAACCTATGTTTCAAAAAATAGATAAAAAATTGCCTGGAATTTGTTTAATACTGCTGCTGCTTTCCGGCTGTAGCAGCCAGCCGGAGCGCCCCCAGTGGATCAACCAGCCCCATGATCAATACCCCGATGGTATGTATTTATCCGCGGTTGGGTCTGCAGATAACCAGCAAGCCGCTGGCGATCGGGCGACGGCAAATATAGCCAAGGTTTTTGAGGTCTCAGTTCAGGAAAGTAGTCAGGACTACAGTAGCTCCACGGTCCTGACAGGTCAGGGGCAGCAACAAATTGAAAACAAACAGTCCCTTGCACGAGAGATTAAACTGGAGACCGATAAGGTCCTTCAGGGAGCCAAAATAGTTGAATATTGGCAATCAGACAAAAAGCGATACTACGCTCTGGCTGTTCTTGCAAAACAACCCGCAGCAAGCGGTTTTACTCAGGCGATATTAAAGTCAGATCGGGAAGTGATTGAGCTGCTCGAGTACGCCCGGGTTAAAGCCAACAATCCACTGGTTGCACTAAAAGCATTGCAGAAAGCCGCTTCCGTTCAGGCGCTACGGGATGAAAACAATCGTAGCCTGATGATTGTGAACCAAGGTCAGGGTGTAAAAGGGAACGTCGATAGTGCTTTCATTGATAAATTGATTCGGGATGCACTTGCATCATTGCAGATACAGGTCGATGCGGAGAATGAATCCGTAAAGGCTGAGATACAACAGGCACTTTCAACCCTCGGTGTTCATATTGTCGAACAATCAAACCTGGTTTTTTATGGCACGCTGGATCTGGCCCCAGTTTCATTCAAGCAGGGATGGTACTGGCAGCGTGGATCTTATGAGCTGATTTTTAAAGATGGTGATACAGTTTTAACCAAACGACGCTACCCGATAAAAATATCGGCGCAGGAATCAGCAATGGTTGAACAACGAATACGAGACGAATTGAATCAAAATTTGCCCCAGCATCTGTTTGAACTTCTATCCAAGAATTCTCGCTAATTATTTTTGTAAAATCTGCCTTTAAGGAAATAGTTAACACTAAAAAGGAACGCTATATATGTTTGATTTAAGCATACATGAT
>JAHRWD010000078.1 GCA_019090315.1 Pseudomonadales bacterium | reverse complement strand
TGGCTTTAACACGCTCCAGCGCCGATGAAACCCGGTGTTCGCTGGCGTTGGTTGCAGCAAAATTAGTCGACATAGTGGATGTGGCTTTCTGAAGCTGCTCAACGGTTTTGATCTTTTCCACTTCACGCTTGTTTTTCTGAATGGTTTTCTCGCGGGCTCGAATCAGGCTGTTGATCTTATCGACCTGGGTGCTCAGGCTGCTGTGCTCAGTGCTTTTGTCCGCTACTTCCGCTTCTAGCTCGGCAATACGGTTTGCAACTTCAATAGCCAGACCTTCGTTGTTGGCTTCTAGCGCCTGCAATGCTTTTGACTCATAGTCGGCGATATCCTGTTGAAGTGAATTCACCTCTCGTTTTAGCTTGATTTCGCTAGCTTTAAGGCTGGTAAGCGATTGCTTTGCCTTGCCTATGGCGTTTTCTGCGTCGCGAATTTCCTGGGTCAAAATACGCATCGCGTTGGCATCCACAACCGCTTCACCTACTTCACTGGCACCGCCACGTACAGCGGTCAAAATATTTTTTAATATGCTCATCTATTTGCTCCGATCTAAAGAAAAAGTTTGGGTCTTTCTTGAGTAGAGATCTCTGCATACCGTAGCGAGCGCAGGCAAGACAAGGAAAAAATTGGCGAAAAAGCGTAGTTTACACGTGTAAATGAGCATTTTGAGCCGGTTTTTGACGCTGTATTGTCAAGCACAGTAGTTATGCTGAGGTCTCGAGTAGTTAAATTAAAAGTGGCTCCACCACTTCAAGCACATCCAGAGTGTTCTCCGCCTGGACCTCCAGCTCGTGGATGATGTTTTCAAGGGATGTATTCAGGGCCATTGCGCCAAACAAAATGTAGGTTTCGCCCTGGCGTCCGATTGAACTCAGGGGAATGGCAGGGCTGATGAATAGCAGCTCTTCGTTCAGTTCGTTTAATTGACTGGGCTGAACTTCAGCGACTGAAAACAGCGGTGTAATGGCCAGTAGCTGGGTTTCTGTTTTAACAAGATTGATAGGGAATTCATCGTTATTGGAGCAGAACACTTCCAATACGCCATCTTCTGAAAGCACTGCATCAAAGCGAGTGCCCTCATCGGTTATGTGGGCGTTGAGTTTAAACGCGAGTTCATTCAGTAACATATTTAGCTCCTGGCTAGGCTTAAGCGCCATATTATGGCGTTCGGATTTAAATGTATGCCATATTATGGCGGATGGCAAGTTTTATTTTGTAGATATCTTTATTAGATCCAATGAGATGAGACCTTTGCCCGCCCTTATCATCAAATCGTAGAAAATATCCTGGGTAGGGTGGCAATCTTACGGATCTGGACGGTCGAAACCTGCTGGAAACACTGAATGACCGGGTGATCTCAGAGGTGGTTTTGTCACGTAGCAGGCTAGTGTCACCCTGTTACGAAATCTTTTCAATCCACTCATCCGTGCCCTTCTGAATAGAGACCAAAGCTGCCTTGAAAGATTCCATGCCACGTTTATAGGGGTCGGGAATATCAGCCCCATCGTTCTCTAGCAGTCTAAAGACTTTCCCTCTTGTGCTCTGGTGTTTCCCTTCAATATATCGTTTCTGCTCAAGATCCATCACCAGAATAATATCAGCCCAGTTGGCAAGTTCAGCATTGAGTTTTTGCGCCCTGTGCTGAGTAATATCCAGCCCTAATTCAGTCATCAGCTCCTCGGCATGGCTGTCGGCTGAATGCTCTACTAACGCATGTGTGCCCGCTGAGCGAACTTCAATTGCATAACTTAGCTGAGCTTGCCCTTTTTGGCGGAACAGCTCTTCAGCCATCGGGCTACGGCAAATATTGCCAATACAGGTGATGAGTATGTTGGAAAACAAATGACTTGAAACCTATGTGTGTGAATGAAGCAATCCAGAGCAGGAGAATATAAGCAATCATCGAAAAATCAAACCCGGTTTTCGCTTTTAATGAACTAGCACTCCATCAATACAACCTTGTTGCAGTGCTAGCGATAACACAAACCCTGTAGATTCATGAAAAGCTGCTGTGCAATCTGCGCAAAAATCGATAATAGGTTGAATTGGTCGTAGTTTTTGGCTGATAGCCATAGCAAACGGATGGAATAGCGGCCCTAATAGGATACAATTGCCGGTTTCGATGGAATGCTCTCTCTTTTGTTCGTCACGTTATGTTCCGCAAGGAATATGGGGTACATAATAATGCAAAAAATAGAAGATAGAGTGGGCCAAAATCACGCTCACTATTACGCTCTACTACAGAATAACCTCAAGGAAGCAATGGATTTGAACAACAAAGTAGCTCGAATGGTTTCCTGCCAGAAAAATCTCATAGCAATAATTCCCCTCGTACTATCACTTGTTCTTTCAGGTTGTGCTGTTGCCCCAGGAATGAATGCCAGTGGTATGACCGACAGGGCATCATCCGTCAACGGTGATGAATCGCCACCAGATGGTGCCGTACTTCACTCGATAGATGCCAATTTAATTCAATCTATAGAACAGGAAAAAGCTCTAGCGGTATCGAACAGGCAAGCCGACCCAGCCCGGCAGCTGGAGATCGATAGCTACGAATACCGGGTAGGGCCATCGGACATCCTCACTATTATAGTCTGGGATCATCCAGAACTTACCATTCCTGCTGGCTCAGAGCGTAACGCGGTGCAAGCTGGCACATTGGTTTCAAACGATGGCACTCTCTATTATCCCTATGTGGGTGTGGTACAGGTTGCCGGAAAAACACTGGTAGAGGTGCGGGAACTACTCACCGCAAAGCTCGGCGAGTATATCGAAGACGTGAAATTAGAAGTACGTGTTGCCGCATTCAGGAGTAAACGGATTTACGTAGTGGGAGAAGTGAAGAAACCTGGCGTAAGGCAGATTTCAGATATCCCCCCAACCATACTTGAAATGATAAACCTCTCCGATGGCTTCACCACAGAGGCCGATCGCCGCAATGTCACACTCACCCGTACCGGAGAAACCAGCCGTATAGACCTGTTAGCTCTGTATGAAGAGGGCGACAGCAGCCAAAACGTACTGCTACAGCAGGGCGATGTGATTAACGTCTGGGATCGTGATCTCAACAAAGTATTTGTGTTAGGTGAAGTGAATATTCCTGGCTCCTATATGATGAATAAACACCGCAAAAGCCTGGCTGAAGCACTCAGCGATGCGGGCGGGGTAAATGCTGATACCTCAGACCCCGGTCAGGTTTTTGTAGTACGTGGCACCAGCAAACAGCCAGAAATTTTCCATCTTGATGCCAGCGCTCCTGATGCGCTGATACTTGCAGATCGTTTTCCATTGCAAGCGAGGGATGTGGTTTATGTAGATACAGCCTCAATCGTACGCTGGAACAAAGTTATCACTAATGTATCTGCAACCGTCGGCATATTAGAGTCAGCGGCGCAAATCAGATATTTGAATACCAAAGAGTAGTGACTAAATAACAGTCACATGAAAGCTACAAATAGATATAACAGGGAAGAAATAAATTGAGTGCTAATCAAAAAAATAGCCCCTTAAGCTCCACCGTACAATCCAGCTTTATAGATGAAGAGGTGATTGACCTTGCGGAATACCTGGGTGTTCTGCTCGCCTATAGATGGCTAATAGCGTTGATTACAGCCGTTGGGCTAGTCCTCGGTGCTGGTTATGCCTTTATCGCAACACCTGTCTACCAGGCAAATGCACTCATACAAGTTGAAGATTCAAAAGGCAGTGGCCTTGGTGCGTTAGAAGATGTATCCAGCCTGCTTGAAGGGGGCGATGCAGCTGTAGAAGCAGAGATTCAACTGCTCTATTCACGCATGGTGATCAAATCTGCGGTAGATCAACTATCCATGAATACAGTTGTCGAGCCTGATTACTTCCCGCTGATTGGCCGCGCTGCTGCCCGTTACTTTTCAGGCGGCGCAGGCAATGTTGCATCACCCTGGTTAGGTTTGTCCCAATACGCATGGGGTGGTGAGAAAATAGTAATAGATCTTTTTGATCTGCCAGATTCATGGTTAGGTGAGCCGTTACAGCTGATTGTGGGAACCGCTGGGCAATACCACCTGGAAGATGAGGATGGACAACTTCTCTTAAAAGGAAAAGTTGGGAGGCTGGCAGAAAGCTCACTGATTGGAGACGAGCGAATCAAGCTATTCATCTCTGTTCTGAACGCCCGGCCTGACACCCACTTCAATATAATGAAGCAAACACCGATAGGCTCCGTTAAAACCGTCCTGGAAAATTTTTCAGTAAAAGAAAAAGGAAAAAAATCAGGTATGTTGAGCCTGACGATGTCCGGCGCAAATAAAGCAAGCGCGACACAACTGCTCAATAAAATTGCCGATGTATACGTAGGGCAAAATATATCCAGAAATTCCGCAGAGGCAGGCTTATCATTAAGCTTTCTGGAAAAACAACTTCCCACCTTAAAAGAACGGGTTGATACGGCAGAAAACGCCTACAACCAGTATCGTACCGAACATGGCTCAGCGGACCTGGCAACCGAAACCATGTCAGTACTTCAGGGCATTGTTGAGATTGATGCAGCGATACTGGAATTGCAGCAGGAAAGAGGAGAGCTACGCAAACGCTTCAAGGAAGCGCATCCGGTAATACAGGCGGTGGATGAAAATATAGCAATACTACAAGCAGAAGCTAAAAAGCATGAAGAAAATGCCAATCAGCTGCCAGAAACACAACGGGATATCCTGCGCCTGGCGCGTGATGTAGAGGTCAATACTGCACTCTACACAAAACTACTGAATACCTCACAAGAGCTAAGAGTAGTTGAAGCGGGCACAGTCGGTAACGTCCGTATTATTGATTATGCGCTAATACCAGAAAAACCTGTCAAGCCAAAAAAGGCAATGGTTATAGCAATAGCGACGATGGTATCCCTGTTTCTCGGCGTAGTGATTGCCTTTATGCTTCGTGCGCTAAGGGGTGGGGTGAACGACCCGGATGAGGTAGAGCAAAAATTAGGGTTGCCGGTTTATGCCTCAATCCTGCATAGCAATATCCAACAGAAGCAAATGAAATTGGCTAAAAAAGGTACCGATGCTATCGGTATTTTATCAGTTGAACATCCGGAAGATTCTGCGGTTGAAAGCTTCAGAAGCCTACGC
>JAHRWD010000077.1 GCA_019090315.1 Pseudomonadales bacterium | reverse complement strand
GGCATGTTACCTATAAAGGCATCCATCCAGGTAAGGCCCATTGGTGCGCCGCTGGCTGCTAGCGCAAGTGGTGTTGCACCAGTAAACCCGTCTACAGCAGTCCAGATAGTGTCGCCACTCATCGCCGCTGGATAGGCGAAGAATAAGAATGCTCGACCTGTTAATGCAGGGTTGAGGAAATTTTTCCCGGTTCCACCAAATACCTCTTTACCAATCACCACACCGAAGGTGATGCCCAAAGCAACTTGCCAGAGCGGAATTGATGGCGGAACAATTAGCGCGAAGAGTATGGAAGTAACGAAAAAACCTTCACTGATCTCATGTTTTCGGATCACGCAGAACAATACTTCCCAAAAACCACCAACAGCAAAAGTTACCAAATAGATCGGTAAGAAATAGGCAGCACCATGCCAGAAACAATCCCACAGACTCGCAGGATCATAACCGGCAAACAGCGAGATCAACCAACCATGCCAACCGGCCACATCGGTGAGTCCCGCAGCCGCCATAGCCGTATTTGCCTGAAAACCAAGGTTATACATTCCAAACAGCATTGGCGGGAAAGCAGCTACCCAGACGGTGATCATAATCCGTTTGAGATCAATTCCATCTCGAACATGGGATCCGCCTTTGGTAACGCTAGGAGGAGTGTAGAAAATCGTATCTGCGGCCTCATACAGTGGATACCATTTTTCGTATTTCCCGCCGGCATGAACCTGTGGTTCAATTTTGTCGAGTAAATTTCTCAATCCCATAATTGGATTAACCTTGTTTTGTGTTAAAAATTAAAAGCTGACAATTTAGCCTTCGCGTTCAATCGTGGTTAGATTATCGCGAAGAATCGGACCAAACTCATATTTCCCAGGGCATGCGTAGGTGCAAAGGGCCAGATCTTCTTCGTCTAGCTCAAGGCACCCCAGTTTCTGAGCGGTGTCAGTATCACCAACAACCAATGCCCGAAGTAGGTGTGATGGCAGGATATCAAGCGGCATGACGGCTTCGTATGATCCGACCGGTACCATCGGACGTTCACTACCATTGGTAGTGGTGGTCATGGGTAATTTGAGTGCTTTCATAAATTTGGATACGTAGACACCCATTACTGAATGGCGGTCTCGACCGGCGGTTAGATAACCTAGCAGCTCTCTTTCTCTTCCCTCTTTGAGGACAGAGATCTGGTTATGATAGCGCCCAAGGTAAGCAACCGCTCCCATCGCCTTACGGCCTGATAGGACAGATCCGGAAATCACACGATTTTCGCCAGTCTGTAATTCGCCAGCTACCAGCTCATCGATGCTGGCCCCTAGACGGGTACGTATCAGACGAGGTTTTTCTACCTGTGGGCCGGCCAGGGAAATCAGCCGCTCTACAAACAGTTTACCTTCTGTAAACAGTTTTCCTATCGCTACAATATCCTGATATCCGATTGACCAAACTGTTTTTGCTTCACTTACCGGGTCAAGATTATGGATATGCGTTCCAGCCAGGCCTGCAGGGTGTGGGCCAGAGAACTCTTCCGAGCTGATGCTAGAGGATGCGCCTATGCTGGGAAAACCTTCACCATGGCAGACAAATGTCTTGCCATTGGTAAGCTTTGAAACAATATCCAGACCAAGCTGGAACGCCTGTTTATGATCCTTTATATAAACGACCGGATCAAAAGAAAGTGGCTCACTATCCATCGCTGTAACGAAAATGGATGCGGGCGCGCTGTCTGAAGCGGGTACTTTGCTATATGGACGAGTTCTGAAGGCGGTCCATAATCCGGATGCCAGTAGATTTTTTCTAACCTGCTCTCCGGTAAGTTTTGATATCTGTTCTACCGAGTACGTATCAAAATTTTCAGCGGCATCACCTTCAACTTCAATGACCACCGATTGCAAAACCCTTTTTGCCCCCCGGTTCACTGCTGAAACAGTACCTGAAGATGGAGAGCAAAAATTAACACCGGGGTTTTTCTTGTCGGTAAAAAGAACTTGCCCCAACTTCACCTGATCACCAACTGCAACCTGCATGGTTGGCTTCAGACCAACATAGTCCGGCCCTACAAGGGCAACCGATCGAACCTTACGACCACCGTCAATTTCGTTTGAGGGTGCGCCACAGATAGGAAGATTTAAGCCTTTGTTGATCTTGATCATATTGATGAGTCCAAAATACTATTTTCGATTAGCCGCAGAGTGTTTACTTCAACCCAATCTAGCTGAATTTTTATGGAAACCAGCAGCCAAATTTGCGCGACGAATTATATAGGTAGAACCTATCCGTTTCTACCATTACCCACACAGAAACAGCGCCACACTATGTGGCGCCAAAAAATCCGCGATCTACTTAACTTGTTGTAACTGACTAACCATGTGCACTAGTCAAACGATACAAACATAACCGCCCGCAGCTATTCTACCGTTATTTAGGCCGGAATAACCGGATAGGAAATGCCAGCCATCCTCTGCAATACCCGCACTACCTGACAACTGTATCCGTACTCATTGTCATACCACACATAGAGTACCGCCCCATCAGCGGTTACAGCGGTAGCCTCGGAGTCAACCACACCTGCGTGATCCGATCCGACAAAATCACTTGAAACCACTTCAGTAGAATTAACGTAATCAATTTGTCTGGAAAGACTGGAATGAAGCGCACATTCTCGCAAGAACCCGTTTAGCTCTTCGACGCCAGGCACGTTATCAAGCTTCAAATTCATAATTGCCAGAGAAACATTAGCCGTTGGCACACGAATAGCGTTACCAGTCAGTTTGCCTTCGAGTTCAGGCAACGCTTTCGCGACTGCTGTGGCAGCACCCGTCTCAGTGATTACCATATTAAGTGGCGCAGCACGCCCACGACGGCTACCGGTGTGGTAGTTATCTAACAAGTTTTGGTCGTTAGTGTACGCATGAACGGTTTCAACATGGCCGCTTTGAATGCCATATTTGTCGTTCATAACCTTAAGAACAGGGGCAATGGCGTTTGTGGTGCACGAAGCGGCCGAGATAATAGGCTGATCACCAATTTTATCTTCGTTTAGGCCGTGTACAACATTGGTAATGTCACCTTTTCCTGGAGCTGTCAGCAGCACTCGCGAAACACCCTTCGCTTTAAGATGTCGTGACAAGCCTTTTTCGTCACGCCAAACGCCGGTATTGTCAATCACGATCGCATTATTAATACCGTATTCAGTGTAATCAACCTCTTCCGGCGCTCCAGAATAGATAATTTTGATCCGATTGCCATTAGCAATAATTTCATTGTTTTCTTCGTCGAGAGAGATGGTGCCCTGGAATGGCCCGTGAACCGAGTCTCGGCGTAATAAACTCGCGCGTTTTTTAATGTCGTTAGCAGCGCCGCCTTTTCGAACAACAATCGCTTTTAAGCGCAACAGATCGCCGCCGCCAGTTTTTTCAATCAGTAATCGGGCTAACAAACGCCCAATTCGCCCAAAACCGTACAGCACGACATCCTGAGGCGCGGGGATTGGCAAGTGTCGATTCCCTATAAGGTCAGCTACCTCTTTCTTTACAAAATTTTCAATGGACCCCTTGCCGTCAAATTTCTTGGCCAGTTTTGCAACATCAATGCGTGCTGGCCCGAGGTCAAGCTCGCTCAGGGTTTTGATGATCGGATAAGTATCCGCAACTGTTAACTCGGTACCCGCAACTTTCCGTGCAAATCGGTGTGTTTTCAATATCCCAATCACCGAGTGATTTACCAGAGCACGATCATAAATGTAGGTGACTACATTCATCTCTCTAACAAGTTTGCCAATCATAGGAATCATGGCTTCAGCCAAAGATTCACCATTTTTCCAATCCAGCAATGTACCTTCGAGGTTTTCGTTAGTCACAAATCCTACCTTCTTAAGTTAAAGACATCAGTGAAGAATAGCGTATCGGCTCGACATGGAACCAAATACAAATTTAGGCGAGCGAATTCTAACAGGTTGGGCGATCAAATCTAATGGGTTAAGGGCAATTTGCATCAGTTTTTTGTTGCACACAAATATCTATCGTCCCGCACGGGTGACGCGCCCCCTAAAATTCGCCAAAATGCCGACTCACGACCATACTTACTATGCGAATCAACTTCCCGGATATTCCTGCGCAACGCTATGTTTTTATCAAAACTCTCCCTTCTGATGATACTAGAAGCGATCATTTTTTTGGTTGTCACGGTTGTCGCTGCCTTATTGCTATTTGGCTCACAAAAAAAGAAAAACGGAGTGTTGAGCCTAGCACTTGATAAAGAGCTGGCTAAGGTGCCGATGGCTTCTGCCCCTGAGCCCCGGATGTCGGAGCAGGACCTCAGCCTACGCTATGAATCACAGCTGGACGCTTCTCTGCAGCAGCTAACTGAGGCACTGCCAGATATGATGCCCTGCTCCGACCCAGAGGCCTTTGCGGCTGCAACAGATCAGGAACAGGCAAAAATCATTCGCTATCTGGTGCTCGAATACGAAAAGAAAATTATTGGAAACACTGAGCCAGAGGCAGAACTTGCTGCTCCATTTGTATCCTCAATCGATCTGCTTTTTTCGAGCAGTAGCAATGAGTTGATCGCTGATAGTGAGCAGCCGAGTTCCGAACCGAACGCGGAAATTGAGCAGCTCAGCAATCAAAACCGAATGAATCAGGAAGTAATTGATCAGTTCGCGCGGGAAAGTCGGGAGATGCTCAACTGTATAAGTACACTTGAGAGCGAGAACAAAGACTTACGAACTCTACTTGATGAAAAACCAGGGGGAAAATAGCCGCCCGATGAGCCGCTATTTATAATAAGCGTTATCACGAACGCTGTGATCGGTCACATCACGGACCGCTGTAATCTCTTTAACCTTTTCGACTAATACCTTTTCAACGCCCTCTTTCAGAGTTTCATCAACCATCCCACAACCCTGGCAGCCGCCACCAAATTGCAGCACCGCAACACCTCCATCAACGACCTCAACAAGACTTACCTCTCCACCATGACTAGCCAGGCCAGGGTTTATTTCTGTATAGAGGATATGGTTGATTCGATCATCAAGCGGGCTGTTCTCATCAATTTTTCCAATCTTCGCGAATGGAGCTTTAATGGTTAACTGACCGCCAAAACGGTCTGAAGCGTAATCCACCAACGCATCTTCGAGAAAAGGCAGGCTTTTCTGCTCGATAAAACCTTTGAATCCATCATATTCCGTTGCAATATCATCATCCTCTTCATCGCCGGGCTTGCAGTAAGCGATACAGCTTTCTGCGCTTGGTGTTCCTGGCTCGGAGACAAAAACACGAACCGCGACATCTGGCTCGTCATGATTGCCTAATAACTCGGCGAGGTATTTCTGGGCGGATTCGGTAATGGTTAACATCTTTAAACCTGACTGGGTAATATTTTGATTGAATCAATTGCAACAGCTATAGAGCCGCGTTGATATCGTGACGGCACTAAACATGAGGGAATCAATAAACTAATCTGCTAAAATAGCAGCTATTGAAATCGCAAAAAACCACAAATAGTTCGTGGTTTTTGTGGTTCTAGTTTTCAGCTCCAGTGTTCATGCCTTCAGGACTTACGTATTACATGAAAGATAGCGCCCAACGCAGCACCCTGCTCTCCAATCGCCTCGAACAAGCCATTCTTGTACTTGATGGTGCGATGGGGACCATGATCCAGGATTACAGATTAGAGGAGCATGATTTTCGGGGCGACAAGTTTACCGAACATGGGATTGATCTCAAGGGAAATAACGACCTTTTAAGCATCACCCGTCCGGATGTAATCCTGAACATACATCTGGAGTATCTCGCCGCTGGTGCAGATATCATCGAAACCAATACCTTTAACTCTACCCGTGTTTCCCAGGCTGATTATCAGCTGGAGGATCAGGTACCGGAGTTAAACCTGCAAGCAGCGAAGATCGCTCGACAGGCGGCAGATCAAATTACTGCTGAAAATCCAGATAAACCGCGTTTCGTAGCCGGTGTATTGGGACCAACCGGGCAGACCACCTCAATTTCACCGGATGTAAACGACCCCGGGTTTCGCGGCATCACCTTTGATGCGCTGGTTGAAAACTACTACGAAGCGACTGATGGATTGGTCAAAGGTGGCTCCGACATCATCCTGATCGAAACCGTGTTCGATACCCTGAACTGTAAAGCCGCTATTTTTGCAGTGCAGCAATATTTTGAAGACCAGCAGCTGGAGCTGCCGATCATGATCTCCGGCACCATCACCGATGCCAGTGGCCGAACCCTTTCGGGCCAGACGCCTAGTGCATTTTGGTACTCGATAGAACATGCCAGACCACTGACAGTGGGGCTAAATTGCGCGTTAGGTGCCAGTGAGTTACGCCCTCATCTTGAGGAATTATCCAGCATTGTTGATACCGGTATATCGGCTCATCCCAACGCGGGCCTGCCTAACGAATTTGGCGAATACGATCAAACTCCGAAACAGATGGCGGAGATCATCGAAGAGTTTATGACCTCCGGTTTTGTGAATATTATCGGCGGTTGTTGCGGCACCTCCCCTGATCATATCCGCGCTATTGCCGAGGTTGCGGCAAAACATAGCCCACGAACGATCCCGGACATTAAACCTGCCACACGTTTATCCGGTCTTGAACCCTTCGTGATCAATGAAGATTCACTATTTGTGAACGTCGGAGAGCGCAACAACATTACTGGCTCGGCCAAATTCAAACGATTGATTCTGGAGGAAAACTATACCGAAGCCCTGGAAGTAGCTCAGCAGCAGGTCGAGGCTGGCGCACAGATCATCGATATCAATATGGATGAGGGCATGCTTGATTCAAAGGCCGCGATGGTGACCTTTTTGAATCTGGTTGCGTCGGAACCGGATATCTCCCGGGTACCCATTATGGTCGATTCGTCAAAATGGGAGGTGATTGAAGCCGGACTCAAGTGTATTCAGGGGAAGGGGATCGTGAACTCGATCAGCCTTAAAGAGGGTGAAGAAAACTTCATCAAATACGCCAAATTATGCCAACGTTATGGCGCAGCCATTATTGTGATGGCCTTTGATGAAGACGGTCAGGCAGATACTGCGGAACGTAAAAACGAGATCTGCAGCCGATCCTACAAGGTGCTGGTCGAAAAAGTCGGCTTTCCACCTCAGGACATCATCTTTGATCCCAATATTTTTGCGGTTGCGACGGGCATTGAGGAACACAACAACTATGCTGTCGATTTTATTAACGCCTGTCGTCATATCAAGCAAAACCTGCCCCACGCGCTGATTTCCGGTGGTGTCAGTAACGTTTCCTTCTCGTTTCGTGGCAACAATGTAGTCCGTGAAGCGATCCACGCAGTATTCCTCTATCACTGTATCCGTGAAGGCATGGATATGGGCATCGTGAATGCTGGTCAGCTGGCGATCTACAATGAAATACCTGAAAAATTGCGGGATGCGGTTGAAGATGTAGTACTTAACCGACGTGATGACGGTACCGATCGATTACTGGAGATCGCTAACGACTACGTTGGCGAAGCCGGTAAAAAACAGGTCGAAAACCTCGAATGGCGCGAGATGCCGGTCGAGGAAAGAATCAGCTATGCGCTGGTTAAAGGTATCACCAATTTTATCGTTGATGATGCGGAACAAGCGCGATTAAAAATGGACAAACCAATCGAAGTGATCGAAGGCCCACTAATGGCAGGCATGGATCGGGTTGGTGATCTGTTCGCGGAAGGTCAGATGTTTCTGCCCCAGGTGGTGAAAAGCGCACGGGTGATGAAGCAGGCTGTCGCGCACCTAGTTCCCTTTATTGATGCCGCAAAAGATGGCAAAGCCCGTAGCAACGGCAAAATTCTAATGGCCACGGTAAAGGGCGACGTACACGATATCGGCAAAAATATCGTTGGTGTTGTACTGCAATGTAATAACTTCGAGGTGATTGATATCGGAGTCATGGTGTCCTGTGAAAAAATTCTCGCAGCAGCAAAAGAGCATGATGTAGACATCATCGGTTTGAGCGGTCTGATCACGCCATCCCTTGAAGAGATGGCACATGTTGCATCAGAGATGCAGAGACTAGATTTTAATCTGCCCCTGATGATTGGCGGCGCTACCACCTCCAAGGCACATACAGCGGTAAAAATCGAACCCAACTATCAGAATGACCTGGCGATCTATGTCGCAGATGCATCGAGAAGCGTAGGTGTTGCAGCCAACTTAATGAAAGCTGAAAGCAAAGAAAGCTATATCGCACAGCACCGTGAAGAGTACAGCGTGGTACGTGAGCGTGTGCTTGCCCGCAGAAAAAAGGCAGATCTGATTCCGTATCAGGAAGCCTGTGCCCATGGTGCAAATATTGACTGGTCAGATTATAAACCCGCGGTTCCTCAACAAATTGGTACACAGGTACTGCAGGACTACCCACTCGAAGCGCTGATCGATACCATCGACTGGAATCCGTTCTTTATTACCTGGGACCTCAAGGGCAAATACCCAGATATTTTGACCCATGAAAAACTCGGTGAAGCCGCTACCCAGCTTTTTGACGATGCCCAGGCGATGCTGAAAGAGATCGTCGATAAAAAGCTGATTCGAGCAAACGCTGTATACGGAATCTGGCCCGCAAACCGGACTGGCGCGGACGATGTAGAAGTATATGACTCAGAGCAACGCAATCAGCCCATCGAAACCTTACACTTCGTGCGGCAACAGCAACGAAAACCCAACGATAACCCTTACCTGAGCCTTGCGGACTATATCGCGCCTAAAGATAGCAATGTAAAGGATTACATCGGCGCATTTGTGGTCACGACCGGTATTCATGTCGATGAATTAGCCAAAAAATATGAAGCAGAGCATGATGATTACCGATCTATCATGATCAAAGCGCTGGCTGATCGACTTGCTGAATCATTTGCAGAGCACCTGCACCTGCGGGTGCGAAAAGAATTTTGGGGTTATGCGGGCAGTGAATCGCTGAGCAATCAGGAATTGATCAAAGAGAAATACCAGGGCATCCGCCCTGCTCCGGGATATCCGGCCTGCCCCGAACACAGTGAGAAAACCACACTATTCAAACTGCTGGATGCGGAAGCGGTGACGGGTGTATCCCTTACCGAACACTACGCAATGAACCCGGCTGCTTCTGTAAGTGGATACTACTTTGGTCACCCGGATTCGCGTTATTTTGGCGTTGGAAAAATTGCAGCAGATCAGCTAATTGATCTGGCATCAAGAAAAGGCCTTGATAAAGCGGCGATGGAGCGGCTTCTTCAGGCAAATTTAGGCTATTGAATATGCGAGCGGACATTATCGACACCAAACCCTGGTACAAACAATTTTGGCCCTGGTTTGTATTTTCCATCCCTGCTACTTCCGTAGCTGTCAGCATGGTGTATATATATTTCGCTGTCAGTACCGTCGATACATTGGTAGTGGATGATTACTATAAAGCCGGGCTAGCGATCAACCAGGAGTTTAGCCGTATCGATGCGGCCATAGAACAATCAGTGAGTGCTTCTGTACGGTTCAATTCCGACGACGGTATTGTCAGCATGCGACTTGCCGGCGATTTTGATGCATTCCCTAAAATCCTTACTCTGCAGATGATGCACCCTACCCTCAGCCAGAAAGATCAAACTATCACACTCACCGAAACGGCTGATCGGTACTACACAGCAAAACTCAAAGCCGATATAACAGGAAACTGGCACCTACAACTCTCAACGATTGGCGATGAGTGGCTTATCAAAAATACCGCGTTGTTACCCTCGAAGCATGCAATATTACTAATACCATAGTGAACGGCATTTGAATACCACTGATCTACTTTCATAGCGCTCAACTGCCTATGTCAAAACAGAGCGCGCCTATCCCCTGTTTCCACTGCGGACTTCCCGTTCCAAAACGGTACCCCGTAGCAGGAAAAATACAAAACGACGATGTCTGGTATTGCTGTATCGGCTGCAAAGCTGTTGCGGAAACGATTCAGCAAAGCGGTTTCGGACAGTATTACCAATTAAGGGATAGCCGGGCGGATAAGCCTGCCGAGCTGTTTGCCGATACAGAGCGATACATCGGGTTTGATCAAATAGAAGTGCTGGACGAAGTTTCAACGCTGCTTGCCCCTGACAACACAACATCTGATAGCCAAACCTCGGCCAGCAGAGAAATCCTTCTTTCAATTGAAGGTATTCACTGTGCCGCCTGTGTATGGTTGATCGAAAGACAAGTCAGCCAAATACCGGGCGTACAGACAGCTACTGTCAACCTGTCGAACCACAGAGCACGTATTCAGTGGGACCCCGCCGAAGCCAAGCTCAGCTCAATACTTGCTGCACTCCAATCGATCGGTTACACCGGTCATCCGTTTCAACCGCATGCCGAAGAAGCGATATTCAAGCGCGAACAAAAGCAGGCGATACTGCGCCTGGGCATCGCCGCCATCGGTATGGCTCAGGCGATGATGTATGCCATCCCGCTCTATTTTGGCGCTGGCGAAGAAATTGGCGATGAATACCGTAATATTCTGCGTTGGGCCAGCCTTGTTATAACAACCCCGGTTGTTTTTATCTCCGCCTGGCCATTTTTCACCTCCGCCCTGCGGGATATCCAATCCTTGCGACCAGGAATGGATGTACCCGTGTCCCTTGCCGTGGGAGGTGGTTATATTGCCAGTGTATGGGCAACCATTACCTATCAGGGTGAAGTGTATTTTGATTCGGTCAGCATGTTTACCTTTTTCCTGCTGCTGAGTCGCTATATCGAAATGCGAGCACGACATTCATCGGGCCGTAGTGAACAGTCCTTACATCGAATACTGCCAGATTTTGCTTTAAAGTTGGTCGACGATACGGTTGTGGAAACACCAATTAAATCCCTGCACCCTGGGGATCGTGTATTGATCAAATCAGGTGAAATAGTGCCTGTCGATGGTGAAATAGAAAGCGGTATCAGCCAACTTAATGAAGCGACCATGACCGGCGAGTTTTATCCCATTTCAAAACAACCCGGCGATACTGTATTGGCGGGCACCGGAAATATTGAGAATCCGATCAAGATTTTAGTCACTAAAACCATCAACGAATCCCGGCTTAATTTGATTGAAAACCTGCTTGAGCAGGTTCAGCATCAAAAACCCAAAATCGCCCAGCAAGCAGACAAGGTTGCGGGGTACTTTGTATCTGCGGTACTTCTGATATCTGTGCTGGTATACAGCTACTGGCGAATCTATCAGCCGGAATCTGCATTCTGGATAACGCTTTCTGTGCTGGTGGTTACCTGCCCCTGTGCACTCTCGCTGGCGACCCCTACCGCGATCACCGCAGCGGTACATGCACTGCGGAAAATCGGATTTTTGATTACCGGAAAACAAACACTGCCGGGATTGGCAGCTACCACTGATCTCGTGTTTGATAAAACAGGGACGTTGACGGTAGGTGAGCTTAGAATTGATTCGACCAAAACCACGCCTGCATATACCGAAGCACAGGTACTGGAACTGGCAAAAATCCTTGAAGAGGATTCAGAACATCCAATCGCCCGAGCGTTTAAAAAACTGCCAATTGAAACACCCCAGCTGAACTGTACCCAACGAAGACAACGAACCGGATTAGGTGTTGAAGGCATCATTGGTCAAAAGCCATATCGAATAGGTCAACAATCTTTTGTGGCTGAAATTATCCAGAATTCTGATAGTGAACTCCCTGCTTCCTTTACAGGCAGCAGCATTTTCCTGGCAGATGGTTCTGGCTATATCGCTTCATTTAAACTGAATGATCAAATTCGAGACCATACAAAAGAGACGATAGACCAATTAAAAAACAGCGGTTTGCAAGTTTCCCTTATCAGCGGGGATAGCTCTGATGCACCACAAGCTACTGCCACGCAGATTGGCATCTCTACTGTGTTTTCCTCCATGCTGCCTGAACAAAAGGTAGAGTTTGTTACTGCACAACAGAAACTGGGAAAACAGTTAGTAATGGTGGGTGATGGCATTAATGATGCCCCGGTGCTCTCTGCATCAGACGTCTCTATTGCAATGGGTAGTGGTACCGATTTGGCTAAAACCCACGCAGATGCAGTATTGCTCACCAATGACCTGTCGGTAATACCGATGGCGATTCAACACGCGAAAAAAACCCAACGGATTATCTGGCAAAATATCAGCTGGGCAATCCTGTACAATTTAACCGCTTTGCCCCTGGCTGCTAGCGGCTCGCTGGAACCCTATATGGCCGCAATTGGTATGTCTGCGAGCTCGCTGATCGTTGTTGCAAATGCTTATCGACTTACCCGCATACACTCGTAACATGGTGTAATAATTATGGAAATACTCTACCTTCTCATTCCGATGGCGGTGGTTTTGTTTATCGTCATTCTCTGCGCATTTTCATGGTCTGTGAAAAATGATCAGTTTGAAGATCTGGAGCGGCACGGCTACGACGTACTCTTCGATGATGATATCGATCCTCCCCAGGAAACAGATAAGGGCCAGGAACAATGATCTCCGATTATCCTTTTGTTGTTGCATTTACCCTCGGGCTAATGGGCAGTACACACTGCATAGGTATGTGTGGCGGTATTATGGGGGCGATGTCATCGCTAACACTCGACCAGACAGTTCATCCACTACTCCGGCATCGATGGACACAGCTACTACTCTATAACTTTGGTCGAATCCTGACCTATAGCCTGATCGGATTGCTATTTGGTGCGCTGAGCGGAACGCTTATCAATTTTGGCTCAGCCTGGGAGCTGGTTTTTCGTATCGTCGCCGGAGTCACATTGATCTTGATGGGGCTTTATCTCGCTGGATTTGGCGCAGTCATGCGACTGTTTGAATCCTCAGGCCAGCATATGTGGAAATATATTCAGCCCTATACGGTTCGGTTTATGCCGCCTCGCAATATGTGGCAGCTTGCGCTGCTAGGTGCCTTATGGGGATGGCTGCCCTGCGGCATGGTCTATAGCGCACTGATATGGAGTGGTGCCCAGGGTTCTGCTCTGTCCTCTGGTATATTAATGTTTTGTTTTGGACTGGGTACCCTGCCGGCATTATTGTTTTCCGGCAGCGTAACAGGCGGCCTTGCGAAACTGCTGTCCGATATAAAATTTCGTCGAATGCTGGGGATAATAATCATACTATATGGCGTATGGACGCTATATGGAGCAACAGTATTTTCTAGCATGTCACACGACAATCATGGCACTGAGAATCAACACCATTCCCACCGCCATCACTGATGATAATGTATGATTCATAACAATAGAATATGTTATATTTACAAGACTAGCAGGTAGAAAACAGAGTTAACCAAACAGGACTTCAGAGAATGACTGATCAAAAAAATCAGAGCATAGGTTTAACAGCAGTGAGTTCAGCTGAATCCGATGCCATTCTATGCAAAAGTTGTACACTGGATTCTCTATGTCATCCCAAATCGGTTCAACCACATACCCTCGAAATACTCGATAAAGTACTGAGCCGCGGTGTACGTTACAGCAAAGGAGAATACCTGTTTCATCAAGGTGAACCCTTCGATGCAGTTTACGCAGTGCGATCCGGATCGCTAAAAACCTACGTTGTAACCAGCAATGGCCAGGAACAGATTACCAATTTTTATTTTGCTACTGAGATGACTGGGCTTAGCGGATTAAATATGTCTATTTATCCAGTATCTGCTGTCGCAATGGAAACCACCACAGTCTGTAAAATCCCATTCGCCAAACTGGAAGAGCTGTCGTTGCAAATACCTGAACTCAGGGAAAGCATTTACGGCACTATAGGCAAAGAACTCCACAATTTTGAGGAGATGATGCTGACGCTCAGTAAGAAAAATGCGGACGAAAGATTAGCAACTTTTTTGATGAACCTGTCATGCCGTTATAAGAAACGCGGCTACTCTGCATCATCCTTTCGGTTAACGATGTCAAGAAATGAGATCGGCAACTTTTTGGGGCTGGCTGTAGAAACAGTCAGTAGGGTTTTTTCCAAATTTCAGAAACAGCAGTTCATAAAAGTTGAAGGGAAAGAAATTCAGTTGCTAAAACCTGATAGACTCAGCGAAATTTCCGGAAACGCGTCCTCACTGGACGATATAAAAATCACGCAATAAACCAGACTGGATCCAGGCACAATCCTCATGCCTCAGCCTTCTCCAGATAACTACTATTGGCTTCTGCACGAACGATCCGCTCAATCTCATCCGCATCTACCGCTTTTGAAAACAGGTATCCCTGTACCTTATCGCAGCCACGGGATCTTAGATATTCAAGTTGCGCCCAATTTTCGACACCCTCTGCGACCAACTCAAGGTTTAGCCCTTTAGCAATCGACACGATCGCGTTGACTAGATAAGCATCAACATCTTTGTTTTCTATCTCTTCAATAAATGTGCGATCAATCTTGAGCGTGCGAAGTGGGAATTTTTGCAAATAACTTAATGATGAGTAACCGGTGCCAAAATCATCAATAGCGATACCTATTCCGTGGTCACTCAGTTTCCTGAGTTTTTCCACCACCTGAGTGGTGTCGGCCATCAACAGACTTTCTGTAATCTCGATTTCCAGATAATGTGCTGGCATTGAATAACAATCCAGTAACTCGATGATTTCATCCGCAAAGGTTGGCTGGGAAATTTGTAGCGATGAAATATTCACTGCAACTCTACTTATGTGGATCCCTTCATTCTTCCACACAACCCAATCCTGGATAGCTTTTTCAATAACCCATTTCCCTATGGGCACAACCATACCGCTTTGCTCTGCGATATCGATAAAGTCCATCGGCATCAGACGGCCTTGCTTAGGGTGATCCCATCGAATTAGTGCTTCGATGCCGCTCATTTTTCCAGTGATGAGATCTACCTGAGGTTGGTACTGCAGAGCGAATTCTTCACCATCAAGTGCTCGCCTAAGATCATGCTCTAATACAATCCGATCGGGAGATGAATTATCAAGTTCGCTTTGATAAAGCTGATAACCATCTTTTCCGCGTTGTTTGATCGCATACATTGCGGTATCAGCATGAGCAATCAATTCTCGCAAATTGGTGCCGTCCTGAGGGTACAATGCAATACCAATACTAACGCTGGTATACAGCTCATGACCTTCAATGGAGAAAGGTTTTTTAAGCGCTGCTCTTATTTTTTCTGCTACCAATATGGCATCGTCTTCGCCATGCAGTTGTGGTAGCAGCAAGGTAAATTCATCACCACCAAAACGAGCCAGGGTATCGCCTTCCCGGACACAGGACTGCAAGCGTTGTGCGATTGCCTGAAGCATCAAATCGCCCAGAGTATGACCCAGGGTATCGTTTACTAATTTGAAGCGATCAAGGTCAAGAAACATCAAACCAAATTTTTGGTCGTTTCTTTTCGCCTGAGCAATGACCATATCGATACGATCTTCGAAAAGACCGCGATTAGGCAAATTTGTCAGCAGATCATGATACGCCTGGAAATTTATAGTCTCCTCTGCTTTAACGCGCGCTGTTATATCCCGGGCAACTCCAAAAACACCACTTGAACGCTGCTGACCGGAAAAAAGAGTCGCGATACCATTGTTTGAATTGAGTTGAATTGGAGATAACTCAAAGTCAAAAAATCGGATTAAACCATCAGATGTTTTAAGGCGAAGCACTTTGCTGATGAAATCTGTGGATGAATCGAGATGTAGTAATTCATCTATTCCTTCCAGGTCATCTTTGTGGACCAGTTTAGTGATTGGAGTACCAATCAAATTCTCCGCATCGTACCCCAGCAGTACAGTGGTGCGATCGTTTAGATAGGTGAAACAGCCCTGCTCATCAAGCATGTAAATCATATCTGGGGAGTGTTCAACGATATAACGATGCAGCCTTTCAGAATCACTCAGTTTGTCCTGAATGACCTTATTCTGAGCTTCCAGTTGACTCTTTGAAACCGCATTACGGATGGTCGTGAGGAGTCCATCAGGGGCGTAGGGTTTCCGTAGGTAATCATAGGCGCCTAATTTAAGCGCCTCACTGACCGCCTCGAAAGAGGTTTCTCCGCTTACGACTATAACGGTAACGTTATACTGGTTTTCTTTGATATGCCTTAACACATCATGCCCGGTTACACCGGGCATATTAAGATCTAATATAACCAGGTCAAAATGTTGCGAATCCAGCAACGGGAGCGCAGCCACTCCGCCATGCGCTGCGGTGGTGTTATAGCCATGCAGATTGAGTAATTCCTCCATACTCAATAGCAGGTTTAGCTCGTCATCTACCAGTAATAAATTGCCTGTGTTATTCATTATTATACTTCGCAATCTAATAGAAAAGAATTAGCTCTCGAGCTTCCTCGGGAGCAAAATCTGCCAGGTAACTCCACCGGGGTTACTTCGGCATGTAATTAATCCATCCATCTCCGATATCAGGTTTTGAACAATATTTAGCCCAACACCAGAATGCTTCTTCCCTTTAATACTACGTTTCACTTCATACAATCGCGACATTACAGCAGAGTCTATCCCGCCACCAGTATCACCAATCGAAATTTCTACGTAACTTTTTTCATTCAGGTAAAACTGATCCGCGGTTGAGATCGATATTAGACCGCCGGCCGGCATGGCTTCCTTCGAATTCAAAATCAAATTGGTCAATATCTGCTTAAGTGCACTCGCCGAACACCAAACCAGGGGCATTCTGCCATCAAGATCAAGCTTCATTTCAATTTGACTTGAGGAGTTTCCTGTCGCGTCAAATATTTTTACCTGATCCGCTACCAACTGATTGATATCCACCGGGCTAAATGCCGGTTTGTTTGCAAGCTTCTGCCGCCCCAATTGATCGAGTATCTCACAAACCCTTGTTATTTCGGACTTTATAATAGACAGATTGTCTCTGGCTGAAGAGTTCTCATCCATTTTATGGCCGAGCACTTCCAGGTAGCTCTGAATAACACTGAGCGGGTTTCCGGCTTCATGAATAGCCTTCCTGACCGACATCTCATAAACCTTCAACTGGTTGTCTGCTACATATTGATGCTCTTTTAGCTGCCAATAGTAGCTTTCAAACATACCACGTAGTTGAGACGTTAGTATTTCAATTAACTGGGTGTTTTCTGTAACCGCTTCACGATGCCATTGATCGACTCCAATCAACAATATGCCGATGTTACCCTGCTCAAGACTTAACGGGTAACTATAAAACCCGGAAGTCCCCAGGAAGTTCAGGAGTTGTTGATCAACCACCGTCAGATCGTCCGGGGTATTATCATCATCCGGGAAAAAGTACGCCGGGCTGTTGTCCAGTAATGAGTCGCTGAGCATGCTCCTGCCCTGCTCGACCGGCAGATTGATCTCGCGGATAAAGTCGGGAGCAATTTCATGATCAGCAACCCGAACCGTATCCGAATATCGCTGATAAAGAAGAAACAGGGATGAGTCGATATTCAACAGCGATTTAAGTGCATTCTTGGCTATCGAGAGAAGCTCGGACTCGGTTTGGGCAGGAGAATCAAAACGGCAAACGCTGGATACTAAAGAGATATTGTTGACTAGCTTACGCAGCTGATGATGTTGTTCTCGGAAATGGCGGGTATTTTCATGACTCGGACCAATGGATTGAATGGTCTTGTTTTTTGACCCGGACACGAGGGCCGCATCGACCCCACTCCAGCGGATTCCATATTTACTATTCTGATCTGCTACCGCCTCTTTAGACTTGGTGAGAATCGCATGCGATGTGCTTGCATCTATAGCAAATAGCCGGGTTGCACCTTCGGAAAATTGCTGATCATCATTTGTAATACTGCCCGTTGCGAGAGCGGCTAAATTTATGAGTTTGACCAGGTGATGTGCATCCCGGATCGCATCAACAGACTTGCTTTGATAGCGAATGGCGTCCGAAAAATTTGCGCTAACTCCCCACCCTTGCATAAGCTGAGCGCTGAGCAATATATGATTGATACCAAACTGCTCAACTTCATAGGCCATTATGTTCTGATCTGAACCATCGGCCACGATCTGCCCGCTAATCAGGCCATTCGACTGTACCTCCATTACCAACTGACCAATGTTTCGCACTAATGCGCAAAAATAGGCCTCATCTGGGTGCTTATAGGAAGAGATTCTTGCAATGGACCTTGCGATCTCAGCGCCCAATATGGCTCGAGCCCACTGATGTTCGATATATGAGATCTGGCCATCCTGATGATTTTGGAAAGCCTGGTATGACGAAGAACTGAATGCAATCGATTGCAGTACATCGTAACCCAGACGCTCGCACAGCGTGCTTAACGACCAGTTTATGGCTTCCGAATCAAGACTATGTTCGGCGGAGGTGGCGAATACTCTTACAAAGAGCGCGGGGTCTTTCTGGATGATGTCTGAAATAGAAACATAGGAGCGATCGGGCTTTGAAAGCTCAAGTTGTAACTCCAGCAGAATCTGAGGCAGCGTTGTTAATCTGTAGAGCTCAACCTGCGGCATCCCTTCTTCCAAACCCACTTTTATACTTTTAATGCGGTTTTTATATTGCTCAATATTTAGCCATTTTTTCGTAGGCAGGTCAATCTATACTTCAGCAGTTTAAGAATAAAACACAGGTGTCAAACTACACTTCCTACCTCCGTGCCACGGATTTGTGAAAAACAGGTGATGCCGTAAACCGTGCGAAAAACAGCTCTTCTTTTACCGCTACTAGCTGCCGATAAAAGAAAATCGTGGATTCTGAGTATAAAAACAATTTTTAGCCGCGCCGGACTGAGTCAGGAAGGGCTGCATTGTAAATCGCTGACGAGAGATGGCTTGTTTGGCGGAGAGGGAGGGATTCGAACCCTCGATGGGCGTTAACCCATACACGCTTTCCAGGCGTGCTCCTTAAGCCGCTCGGACACCTCTCCAGATATGGCGGGATTTTGAGGGGCCGAACTTTATACCAGATCATAGCCTATAGCAACCGAATGCCCTTAACCTTGAAGCCGTTCTTCTATATAATTCGTGCCCTAATTTTGATGCTAGTGTTAGTTCACTCTTAATAACTCCGAAAACAGAGCGGCTGATCAAAAAACACTACCATTAAGGTTCGGCAGCTTCGTATACATTATTATCGAACGTCTAAATTTGCTGGACCAGCAACAAACATTGGAACCGAATTCAATCTTAACGAGGTAATACTGTGCTCGAATCCTATAAGAAACACGTAGAAGAACGCGCCGCTGAAGGCATTGTTCCTAAACCACTCGATGCAACTCAGGTATCTGGGCTAGTCGAACTACTAAAAAGCCCACCCAAGGGTGAAGAAGGGCTTCTAATTGATTTACTGACTAACCGGGTACCGCCAGGTGTTGATGATGCCGCCTACGTTAAGGCTGGTTTTTTGACTGCAGTTGCTAATGGCGAAGCGAGCTCACCGCTGGTTTCAACTGAAAAAGCGACGGAACTACTGGGAACTATGGCGGGTGGATACAATATCGAGCCGCTAATTGCGCTACTCGATAATGAAAAACTGGCACCGATTGCGGGCAAAGCGCTGTCTCATACGCTGCTGATGTTTGATGCCGCGCACGATGTAATCGAAAAAGCCAAATCTGGCAATGCAATCGCAAAACAGGTAGTTGATTCATGGGCCGCTGCAGAGTGGTTCACCAGCCGACCCAAGGTTGAAGAAGTGATCACTGTTACTGTATTTAAGGTGACCGGCGAAACCAACACTGATGATCTGTCCCCTGCGCAGGATGCGTGGTCTCGGCCAGATATCCCGCTGCACGCTAAAGCGATGCTAAAAATTGCACGAGATGGCATTGATGCCCCTGAAGCGCAAATTAAAGAACTGGAAAGCAAAGGTTTCCCTGTTGCTTATGTTGGCGACGTAGTCGGAACCGGCTCTTCACGTAAGTCTGCCACCAACTCTGTGCTTTGGTTTATGGGTGATGAGATCCCATTTGTGCCAAACAAAAAAGGTGGTGGTATCTGTATCGGCGGAAAAATCGCACCGATCTTTTTCAACACAATGGAAGATGCGGGCGCCCTGCCCTTTGAATGCGAAGTAGACAACATGAACATGGGCGATGTGATCGACATCTACCCGTATGAAGGTGTCGTGAAAAACCACGAAACTGGCGTAAAGTTATCTGAATTCACTCTCAAGTCCCACGTAATTCTTGATGAAGTCCAGGCTGGCGGACGTATTCCGCTAATCATTGGTCGTGGCCTGACAGAGCGTACTCGAAGCGAACTCGGCCTGGAGCCTTCGAAAGTATTCCGTCGCCCCACATCCGTCGCGGATAGCGGAAAAGGCTACACTCTGGCTCAGAAAATGGTTGGTAAAGCCTGTGGCGTTGAAGGAATTCGCGCTGGCACATATTGCGAACCACACATGACAACCGTTGGTTCACAGGATACCACTGGCCCAATGACACGGGATGAGCTGAAAGACCTGGCTTGTCTTGGTTTCTCTGCGGATCTTGTGATGCAGTCTTTTTGTCACACTGCGGCTTATCCCAAGCCTGTTGATATCGAAACCCAACACACGCTGCCTGATTTCATCATGAACCGCGGCGGTGTTTCATTGCGTCCCGGTGATGGAATCATTCACTCCTGGTTAAACCGTATGTTGTTGCCCGATACCGTTGGTACCGGTGGTGACTCCCATACTCGTTTCCCGATTGGTATCTCTTTCCCTGCGGGTTCCGGCCTGGTGGCCTTTGCTGCCGCCACCGGCGTAATGCCGCTGGATATGCCTGAGTCTGTTCTGGTTCGTTTCAAAGGTGAGATGCAACCCGGTATCACGTTGCGTGATCTGGTTAATGCTATACCTTACGCAGCCATCCAAAAAGGCACGTTAACCGTTGAAAAGAAAGGCAAAAAGAACATTTTCTCTGGCCGAATCCTAGAGATTGAAGGCCTGCCAGACCTTAAAGTTGAGCAAGCATTTGAACTGTCGGATGCATCTGCGGAGCGTTCAGCAGGCGGCTGCTCAATTCGATTGGGTAAAGAGCCAATCATTGAATATCTGAATTCCAACATCACCATGCTGAAATGGATGATCTCCCAGGGCTACGGCGACGTACGCACTATCGAGCGTCGTATTCAGGGTATGGAAAAATGGATTGCTGATCCACAGTTGATGGAACCCGATGCGGATGCCGAGTACTTCGAGATCATCGAGATCGATCTTAACGAAATCAAAGAACCTCTGGTTTGCTGCCCGAATGACCCGGATGATGTGAAGCCACTTTCAGAAGTGGCTGGCACACCCATCGGCGAAGTATTCATCGGTTCCTGTATGACCAATATCGGTCATTTCCGCGCAGCCGCTTCGATGCTTGATAAAGCTGGCTCCAGTCAGGCCCGACTATGGATCGCTCCTCCTACTCGAATGGATGAACGCCAGTTGATGGAAGAAGGCATCTACAATATCTTCGCCCAGGCCGGTGCACGTACCGAAATGCCAGGTTGCTCATTATGCATGGGTAACCAGGCTCGAATCGCCAAGGGTTCAACAGCAGTTTCGACCTCAACCCGTAACTTCCCGAACCGCTTGGGTGACCAGGCTGACGTTTATCTGGCTTCAGCTGAGCTGGCTGCGGTTGCTGCGATTATGGGTAAGCTGCCTACTCCGGCGGAATACCTGGAGATGGCGAAGGACCTCGCACCAATGGCAGATAATATCTACAAGTATCTAAACTTTGATCAACTTGCAGAGTATGTCGATGATGCTAAAAACGTAACCATTCCTGCGGTGAATGTGAGTGTTGTCGGTTAACCGATACCGTTGATACACCGCTTGATAGAATAGACCCGCCAAATGGCGGGTTTTTTCTACCTCTTTTTTAAGCTGCTTACTGGATAAACGGCTAAGTGCTCGATGGAAAAAAAGAGCAAAAATAGTTACAATGCTAACTATTAGTTATCGAGCTATTTTTCTAGTCACAGTATTTCTTTGATAGCCGCTCAATTTACAGCACCATTCATTGCCGAATAAAACCGAGGATTTTAATGTCTGAACAAGAAAACCAGTCTGCCGGTATGTCTGCCAGCAGAATCATTACCCTGTCCGGTATTTCGATTCTAAGCATTGTTATTTTGGTAGTCGTGGTGAAATGGCTGATGTTTCGTGTATCCCACGTATCTGAAATCGATGCCAGGGTTAAGTCAGCGATTACGATTATCAGCAGTACGGTTCCCGGTCGAATCGTGGAGTTCGATATTTCTGAAGGTGACATCATAAAAAAAGGTGCACTGATTTCCCGACTGGATAGTGAATCAGTTGCATTAAGAAACCTTGAGCTGGATGCACGTATTCAGGCGATCGATACCCAGATCAACGAACACAAAACCAACCGTGAAATTGTCAACAACCAGACGACCAGCCAGGTAGAGAGCGCCAAAGCCAGACTTGATGCCGCCACCGCTCAGGTACAGGAGGCGCAATACGAGACAGAACGCACGAAAAGTGATTACAAGCGTGCGCAGTCTCTGGCAGAGAAAAAACTGATCGCCACCCGGCAACTTGATCAAGCTCGAAGCGTTGCTAACAAGGCACGGGAGAAACACCGTGCGACGCAAGCGCGAGCCATCTCGATTCGTGCTTCCTATGCGGAGGCAATCGCTACACGACAAAGAGTCGAACTATTCGACAGTCAAATAGAAACCCTGCTACACAATCGCAGGGCTTTTGAGATCCAGAAGCTACAACTTGAAAAAGACCTCGCTGATCGCACCATTTTGAGCCCTATCGATGGCGTGGTTGATCAGACCTTTGTACACAATCAGGAGTACGTTTCCCCTGGTCAACGGTTACTTTTGATTCACGATCCGTCGAACATCTGGATTAGCACCAACATTAAAGAATCAGAGATTCGTAAATTAAAGATCGGCCAATTGGTTGATATTCATGTAGATGCCTACCCCGACCAGGTCTTTGAGGGCAGCGTAGAACAGATTGGAACGGCGGCAACCAGCCAGTTTGCACTGATCCCAAGCCCCAACCCCAGTGGAAACTTCACCAAGATCACCCAACGAATACCCGTGCGTATCGCAATTGTCAGCGACCAGGCTGTTTTAAATCCCGGCATGATGGTTGAGGTCGACATTGACATCACGAACGACTGAATCGCTTTTTGAGCAGTATGGCCCGGCCTATAAATGGCTAGCCACAATGACGGTGGTGATGGGTACGCTGGCCTCGGCGTTATCCACCACTATGGTCAATGTTGCGATCCCGGATATTATGGGCACCTTCGGTGTCGGACAGGATCAGGGGCAGTGGATGTCCACCGCCTTTATCGCTGCCAACACCGCAACCATGCTGGTCAACGCCTGGTGCGTACACGCCTTTGGTCAACGAAATACCTACGTCTGGGCGATGGGTCTATTTATCATCGGTTCCCTGATTGGTGGTTTTGGCAACCATATTGACGTACTCACCTTTGCACGGATTATGCAGGGCGCTGCGGCAGGCTTGCTGGCTCCCCTTGCGATGTTCACCATGTTCCGGGTTTTCCCCGACGATCAGCGCGGCAAAGCGATGGGTTATTACGGCATTGGGGTTATTTTGGCCCCAGCGTTTGGTCCCGTTATTGGCGGAATACTGGTCGATGTATTTAACTGGCGAGCGACCTTTTTTGTGGCACCCTTCTTTTGTATTTTTGGCGTAATTTGCGGGATGCTTTTTCTACCTGATCGCGAAGATACAGGCCCGGTACGGAAATTTGACTGGCTTGGCCTGGCGTTGCTCGGTGCATTTCTTAGCGCAACACTCATTGGCCTGACTAACGGCCAGCGCTTTGGCTGGGGCTCGGACTATATTCTTACACTGCTGTATACCGGTGCAGCATCTGCCGTAGCATTTGTGCTTTGGGAGCTGTATACCGATAACGCGCTGCTTGAGCTGCGGGTCTTCAAGAGTATCGGCTTTACCGCCGCTTCAGGTGTTAGCTTCCTGTACGGGGCCGGTTTGCTCGGTTCGACCTACCTTATCCCGCTGTTTGTACAGACTACCCTGGGTTACAGCCCTACCCTTGCGGGTCTGCTATTAATGCCCGCTGGCCTGATGATGAGCTTTCTGTTTCCGCTAGCGGGCTTCGCATCGGATAAAATTGCCGCGCATATTCCAATCATTGTTGGTTTTATTATTTTTGGCGGTTCCTGTGTGGTGCTATTTGATGTTGATGTCAGCACCACATTTGCCCTCCTGGCTTTCTATATTACGATGGGGAGGGTGGGCTTAACGCTGATTATGCCTTCCGTTAGCGTGGGTGCGGTAAGCTCATTACCACCATCAATGCTTGGCCAGGCATCCGGGGTTGTTAACTTTATGCGGCAGCTGGGTGGATCCTTCGGGGTAAACCTGATTTCGGTCTATCTGGCAACCAGAATAGGCTTTCATTCGGATCATCTGGCTTCAACGCAGCTACCGGACAATAGCAGCACAACCTCGTTACTCAACACTATTCGAACCCTTTACGGTCAACTGGGCTTGTCCGATACGGCAGCCGCCGCAGGATCCTTTCATTTTCTTGGCAGAGTGATCTACGCAAAAGCTACGCTATTTGGATTCAGGGATGCTTTTGTGGTGATCGGTATTGTTTTTTTTATCGGGATCATCCCCGCGTTGGTAATGGGTTACTCAAGGAAAAAGCCTGTACTCCCCGAGCAACCCTAATCTACTTATAGATCATCATCGCCACCTATATTGTGGGCGATGCTCTATTTAGATGATGATCCACCATCAACCATGTACACACCACCGGTACAGAACGCTGCAGCATCGCTAGACAGGAACGCCATCATGTCAGCCACTTCAGATGGCTCACCGTAGCGACCCAAAGGAATAGAGCTAGCGATACCCACCTTCGCTTGATCGCCAGCACCAGGAGCCATGCCCTCTTCCAGAGAGCGCATCATGCGAGTTTCTACAGGTGCAGGGTTCACGGTATTAACACGAACACCAATCGGCGCGCCTTCGTTCGATGCGCTACGCATCAAACCGATCACCGCGTGTTTACTTGTGGTGTATGCGCAGAGCCCTGGGCCACCTTTCACCCCTGCAACAGAGGAGGTAACAACAATACTGCCGCCACCACGTTTGGCCATCTCAGGCATTGCGTATTTGATACCCAGAAAAACACCGGTTACGTTTACCGCTAAAACCTTGTCGAAGGTTTCCTGTGGGTAATCGGTGATTGGCATTACACTTCCTTCAATACCGGCATTTGCCAGCAAAATATCCAGGCCACCATAACGAGTTACCGCTAGCTGGGTATAGGCTTCAACCTGATCAGCAACGGTTACATCTGCAACTGCATAGCTAACATCCCCGGAACCAATCTCCTCAACGGCTTTCTTCAACGCATCTTCATTCAAATCAACCAAAAGTACCTTCGCACCTTCGCTGGAAAAGAGCTTTCCTGCTGCAATTCCAATTCCGCCGGATCCACCGGTAATGGCCACTACTTTGTTATCAAATCGACTCATTTTGCTATCCTCTTTTATTGTTATGTAGAGACCTTTGCAGCAGGAGCCTGTCGGGTCTAGGAATGATCTACTGCGGTAATGTCCAGTTTGAGTCATTTTTTAAGTTCTTTATCGTCAAATAGAACCACTATTCTTCTCAAAAGAACTCAAAAAATGACTCAAACTGGACATTCCCTCGTTACGAACACCTAAACCCGACAGGCTCCAGAGCTATTCTGCTCTCATGCTGCGTTGAAAATTTGCTCAATCAGTCACTTACAGTTGTAAGCTCCCTCTCTGAGCGGATTTTCGCCTTGCCTGAAAGCAAAATCATCTCCCGTACAAAGGCCTCTATCTGATTGTTTTAAATTTGCGTGAATTCTACGAGCGGCTAATCCATGCTCAACGGCTCGGGCGAAACAATGATACCGTTATTGTCCGCATAAACGTATTCGCCCGGTTTGAAACATACGCCACCAAATGTGACCTCAACGTTTATGTCACCAATACCGCGCTTGTCGGTTTTCATCGGGTGACTGGCCAGTGCCTGTACGCCGAGATCGGTCTCGACGATCACATCCACATCTCGAATACAGCCATAAACGATAATACCGCTCCAGCCCATCTCTGCGGCTTTTTCCGCCAGCATATCGCCTAACAGTGCACGACGCATAGAGCCGCCACCATCCACCACCATTACCCTGCCTTCACCGGGAGTGGCAACGTTTTCTTTTACCAGTGAGTTATCTTCGTGACACTTAATGGTAACGATCTCTCCACCAAAGGAGTCTCGTCCGCCAAAGTTAGCAAACATCGGTTCCACTACCGAGACCAGCTCGGGGTATTTGTCGCATAGATCGGGGGTTATGTATTCCAACTGGGAACTCCTTAGCTTGAGAACGGAAAATAGCGGCTGAGACCGGGATCGGTAAATTGAATTCAGCCAGTCTCGTCCACCAAAAAACGATTAATGATATCAGCAACCGCGGGAGCTTGCTTCTCCATATGAAGGTGATGGCCGCCCTCCAGTTGATGAATTTCGATATCCTGAAATCGCTCACTGAGCTGACCGAACGCTTCGGATTTTGCTATTCGGCCACCTTCAGCCAAAACCATGCAGACAGGCACATCAATTTGCGCGGCAAACTGCTCAGATTGCTCCGGAGTTAGCATCAGCATAGATGGCACCGTCAGCAGAGGGTCGGTTCGCCAGCCGTAGCCTAATTCGCTTTTGACCAGGCCTCGTTCTAGCAATAGAACCGCGGCCTCTTCACTAATCGAGCCGACTGCCCGCTTTCGAGCTTCAAGCGCCTGTTTATAGGTCGAATAGCCTGGTGTACGTTTATCTTTTCGTCGTGTCCATGCTTTGCTGGCTTTGGCCAGCTGACTCACCGATTCTTCAGCGGTGGTGGAAACCGGTACGCCACCATCGAGTAATACCAGCTTACTAACCCGTTCACTAAAGCAGGCTGAAAACAGACTTGCGATGCCTGCTCCGCGGGAGTGACCTATGATACTGAACTGCTCCCACCCTAACTGATCAACCAGCATCAAAAGAAGTGGCAGGTCATCCCATATATTAATGGGGCTATCCGAAGATCTATGGGAAGAAAGGCCATGGCCAGGCATATCAATTGCGAGCAACTGGATGTTGTTGAGGTGGTTAGCCACAGGCTTAAAACTCGCGCAGTTATCAAGCCAGCCGTGCATTGCCAGAACTGGAACTCCATTGGAATCACCGTACATCTGCCCGGCTATCCGCATACCGTCTACAACAAACTCACATTCCCTGACCTGATTCACCAACAACCTGCCTACAAAAAAATTGGTATTTTATCGGAAGTTAAGGGCTAGGTCATGGATCTAACTAGAGAGTGGGTATAGCGAGGATTTTTGATGGGGTATAACATGCTCCCGACCCAGGAGCGGTAAAACTTTATCTTTTAAATTCAATATATTGAAATTGAATTACAATAGTATTTCTACCATAGAAATATCATCTTCCTGCTCAGTTCCCTCGGTAAATTCATGTACTGCATCGGTCAGATAGCTCAATGGATCATGCCCAAACTGGACAGGCCCATTTTTTGTAATGCACTCTAACAAGCGGGTTTCACCGAACATCTCACCATCAGCATTAGCCGCTTCAGTAATACCATCTGTATAAAGAAACAATCGATCGCCCTGGATGATATCGAAGGTTTCAACCTCGGAGTTAAAACTTTTGGAAGGTAAAATGGACAGGGCAAGGTGAGCTGATTTTATACTATTGCGAATTGTTCCCTTGCTATCAATAAGCTGCATATCATGACAACCGCCAGCCCAACATTTGAAATACTCCCCCGATGCATCGACCTGAATCACCGCACCACACATAAACATTGAAGGTGGTAAAATTTGTCGAAGAGTGCCATTCAGCTCGCTGACGATACTACCGAGCGGTAAACCTTTGGCGGTCATGGCGTAAAAAACCCGGGATGCGGGAAGCCCACCTATTGCGGCGGATAATCCATGCCCAGTGAAATCACCCAACAGCAGGTAGGTATCACCCGTGGGACCCAGAGCGGTCATCAAGATATCACCGTTGAACAGCGACATCGGGGACAAATGGTAGCGAATTCGGTCTGTTGAAATAAAATTACTACTGAAGGCGTTGTTAAACATGTGAGCAACAATGGCCTGCTCACGCTCGGTTTGCGCGAGATGCTCTACATACCCGTCATGAAGGGTCTTTATCCGGTTGTGGACGGCTATCTTCGCATTCAATACCTCTCCGTTGAAGGGTCTCTTCAGGTAGTCGTCGCCATACTCCAGACATTTAACCAGAGTATCTTCATCCAGTAGGCTGCTTAAAAACATGATGGGTAAATAAGAACCATCTTTGTGATTCTCTCTGATTTTCCTGGCGGTGGTAAAGCAATACATATCCTCAAGTAAGGTATCCAGCAGAATAAACTCAAATGTTTCGCGAGTAAGTATGTCCAACGCTTCATGGCTACTGGATGCGCAGACGTAACTATGACCTTTATCCGCTAAAAGATTCTCGACGAGCTTCCGTTGCTCAAGGTCACTATCAACCACCAGGATATGCATAATATGCTGTACTCAATGTTATTCGAACAAAACACTTGAGCTAAGTATAAGACGTAGAAAAATAACCGTTGGTTATTCACTTCATCCGTTCTGCATATAATTATTCGTTATTATTATTTAGTATTGGTTGATTATTTGTTTTAAGAACAGCCAATTTCTGGTAATTTACCGGCCACTTTCTTTCCGCGCTGTAGCAAAGGTAGTACACGTCCTGGCACAACGCGCAGACCCTTCAACACTATTAAGCACAACATAATATGTACCAATACAACGATTTTGACCGGAAGTTCGTCAAAGAGCGAGTTGATCAATTCAAGGATCAAACTCACCGTTTTCTTGATGGCCAGCTATCGGAAGGTGAATTCCTGCCCCTCAGACTACAAAATGGTCTGTATATCCAACGAATGGCCCCCCTACTGCGAATCGCTATTCCCTACGGGACCCTTAGCTCTAAACAGGCACGTAAACTGGCTGAAATCTCTCGTAAGTACGACAAGGGTTATGGTCATATCAGCACCCGTCAGAACTTCCAGCTCAACTGGCCGGCTCTTGAAGATGTACCCAAAATTCTGGGCGAATTAGCAGAAGTTGAAATGCACGGGATTCAGACCAGCGGTAGCTGTGTTCGTAGTATTACGGCCGATCCATTTTCAGGTGTCGCACAGGATGAAATTGAAGATGCTCGCCCCTATGCGGAGCTACTCCGCCAGTGGTCAACCCTGCATCCAGAATTCGCGTATCTTCCGCGTAAATTCAAAATCGCGGTAAGCGGCTCAACCAAAGATCGCGCAGCGGTTCATTTTCATGATATCGGCGTCATAATGGCGAAAGATGAAAATGGTGAAACAGGCTTTGAAGTATTGGTGGGAGGTGGCCTGGGGCGTACACCGGTGATTGGTACATCTATCCGTAGATTCCTGCCGAAACAGCATCTACTTACCTATGTTGAGGCGATACTGAGAATCTATAATCAGCTCGGCCGCCGGGATAACAAATACAAGGCACGTATTAAAATTCTTGTCCGCGCCCTGGGTGCAGAAAAATTTACTGCGATGGTTGAAGAGGAGTGGCAGCATCTTAAAGACAACCCCTCAACGCTGACCGAAGCCGAGATAAAACGGGTGTCTGCTTTTTTCGAACCACCTGCATATAAGCAGAACGCTGACATCACAAAACCATCTCAACTCGATGAAAACAAAGAGTTTTCAAGGTGGTATCTCAATAATACCAAAGCACACAAACAAGCGGGTTACCGTAGTGTTGTGATCTCCCTTAAACCAACTGGTATGCCACCGGGTGATGTTTCAGATTACCAGATGGAGCAGCTTGCGGACCTGGCGGATCACTTTAGTTTCGGAGAACTCAGGACCACCAAAGAACAAAATATAGTCCTGCCAGATGTTGAAAAATCTCAGTTATTCGAAGTGTGGCAAGTGCTAACTGACAACGGTCTAGCTACTGCAAATATCGGCACGATCAACGATATCACTTGTTGCCCTGGTGGTGATTACTGCTCCCTGGCTAACGCAAAATCGATACCTGTAGCTGAGGATATCCAACGTATATATGACAGCCCTAAGACGCTGGAACAGATCGGAGCGGTCGACCTTAAGGTCTCTGGCTGCATGAATGCCTGCGGACATCACCATATCGGCCATATCGGTATTTTGGGCGTAGACAAGAAAGGTAAGGAGTTCTACCAGGTTTCACTCGGCGGCGGTGTCGGAACCGATGCGGCGGTTGCCAAGATCCTTGGACCCTCTTTCTCACAAGCCGAAGTGGCTGGGGTCGTTAAAAAAATCACAGACCTATATCTTGAACAGAAGATACAGGATGAAAATTTTATCGATACATATAATCGAATCGGTATTGAGCCATTCAAGGAGAAAATCTATGCCAAAGCTCATTAAAAACGACCAGATTTCGGCAGATAACTGGCTTCTTGTTGAAGGTTCTGAAGAGAACCAGACTATACCTGAAGGTGATGTAATTGTTCCGTTAACGCTGTTTTTGGCACAGCAGGAAACCTTGTTAGCAAGCAGTTCAAACACAGGGGTCTGGTTGGATAGCAGCGAATCACCTGAGCTAATCGCAGATCAGCTGCAAAATATCGATATGATTGCGATTAATTTTCCCGCTTTTACCGATGGCCGCGGGTTTTCATACGCTCAGATCCTACGTGGACGGATGAATTTCACCGGAGAGCTCCGCGCTTTTGGCGATTTCGGCATAGATCAAATGTTCTTTTTGAAACGCTGTGGATTTGATAGCTACCTGCTGCCGGATGATAAAGATCCAGCCGGTGCTATTGCAGCACTTTCTTCATTTACAGACACCTATCAAACAGCTCAGGACCAGCCCGTTCCGGCATTTCGACGGAGCATTTGAAGGCAGAGATAGGGCTAAACAAAAAAGGGGCTAATTAAGCCCCTTTTTTTATGTCAGACAAAGCCATCAAGACCTTGCTGCACCATACTTCTTTTCTGCCGCATCTACGGTTTGATAGATCAGGGTATTGATGGTCATCGGACCCACGCCTCCCGGCACCGGCGTATAGGCTGATGCCTTCTGTTTCGCAGCTTCGAGATCGATATCACCGATCTTTCCAGGGTGATACCCCGCATCAACCACTACTGCACCAGGCTTAATCCAGTCAGCCTTGATGAACTCCGGTATACCCACTGCCCCGACAATAATATCAGCCTGTTTAACCAGTGATACCAGGTCAACTGTGCGAGAGTGGCAGATTGTCACCGTTGCATTGGCATTCAACAACATCATCGCCATCGGCTTCCCCAAAATAGGGCTTCTACCGACAACCACGGCGTGTTTGCCCGACAAGGGTATCTGATAATGCGCTAGCAATCGCATGATACCTGCGGGTGTTGCTGATCCGTACGCAGGCTCCCCCAATGCCATTTGACCAAATCCGAGGCTGGTCACCCCGTCTACATCTTTTTCGATCGCAATCGCGTCAAAACACGCACGTTCATCTATCTGCTCCGGTACCGGATGCTGCAATAAAATGCCATGTACATCGGCATTTCGATTGAGTTTTTCGATCTCAGAGATTAGCTCACCGGTAGTAGTTTCTTGCGGCAGCACAACCTGTAGAGATTCCATGCCGATTCGCTTACAAGCGTTACCTTTCATACGCACATAGGTGGCGGATGAGGGATCATTTCCGACTAGAATGGTTGCCAAAATTGGGCTTTGTTGACCGGTCTTTAACTTGAGTTGTTGTACTCGGGTGGAGAGCTCCTGTTCGGTGCTTTGAGCTAAGGATGTACCATCAAGTATCTGTGCAGACATAAATTCTCGGTCATTACTGGTGATTGGTTTTGCGAATTGCAGCGAAGAAATGAGTTCTCAATATTATGATCTATACTAAAGGGTATAAATATTGATGAATTCGATCCCATTTTCTCAGAATATGGGCTGGATATCAAAAAATGGAAAAGGAACACAGTGGGATTTCAACGTTTGAAACTCCTGCTGCGTATCTCTTCAAGCTTCCAATAAAATAGTAGAACTACAGGAAATACTTTTGTGGAAAACCTGACGCAGGAACAGCTAACTTCATTTCGACTTGTTAGAACAGAGTTGCTCAGGACGCTCGAGCAGTCCAAAATCCACCTGGAAAGCTTTACTCAGGATATGGAAAGCCTGGGCCAACTGAATGCCTTTGTTGATCTTATCGAACAGGTTGTTGGTTGCCTTTATATGTTGAAACTGCAAGGTGTTGACACACTAACCAGCGAAATACTGCTATTTTCCAGTCATTTTCAAAAAATCCCTCTTGATCAACGGGAGCAATGCTTGTCTGTCATCAGTTGCGGCTTGATTGAGCTGGAACAGTACTTTGAATATATCGATCACAATGAAGCTCAATTTCCTGCTCTGCTGCTGACGACTATTAACAAATTACGCAAGAACAATTCAAAACAGATCCTGCCCGAGCACTATTTTTATCACCAAAATCCTGATTTCCTGGATGCGGTTTCTGAAAAACTGAACAACAGCGCCGAACCGGCGGGTGAAAGCATCCCTGCGGATCGCCTTCGTAGATTACGGCAGATGTACCAGATAGGCCTGACCGATTATATTCGAGAGTCCAATACCCAGAGCAGCCTGACAATGATGAAGCGCGCGCTGAATCGTACCATTGATCAAAATGTGGGCGCTAATTACTCACTGATCTTTACCTTTGCTGCGACAGCATTGGGCGCAATTCAGGATTCGGCAATACCTCAAAGCATCGAGCGCAAGCAGCTTTTTGCGGCAATTGACAAGCAGTTCAGGAGTTTTATCGACACGCCTGAGCTCAGACCGAAAACCGAAATCAGTGAAAACCTGATCCGTGGGTTCAGCTACCTTTTTCTGGTTTCAGGAACGGTTAACGAAGGCATCCGATCACTGGTCGACGAGTACAAGATAAAGCCACTGTTTTTCAATGAAAGTGATATTGCACTTGAACGGGACAAGCTGATAGGTCCAAATGCCGAAGCCAATCGTTCACTGATGACTGAGCTTGCTACTGAACTAACGCAAGTAAAAGATAGCTTCGAATTAGCCTTTAAAACCAGCGAACTACAACATCCGATCGACTTCTCGACATTAATCGACCCAATCAAAGACATCTCCAGAATCTTTGAGATAGCTAAAATGGATGATTCGCAAAAAATCATTCAAGAGGTTCTTACACGTGTCGAGAAATGGCACGGAGAAAAAGGTCTGTTATCTGAAGAAGAATTTAGTGACGTAGCCGACAAACTAACTGTAATCGAAAATCAAACCCACCAACTCAACAGTGTCAATAGCACTGTCCGTAGCAATACCCCCGTTCAGCTAGGCATACTGCAGGAAGCGCAGCAACATGTGATCACAGAAACCAAAGATGGCCTTGCGCTCACTAAACGTAGTATTGATGCATATCTAAACTCCGGTGGCGACAGTATGAATCTGGCCAATCTCGCAACACTAATGGAAACTGTTCGGGGCGGCACTCTATTTCTGGGGCTCGGACAAGTAACCAAAATCTTGAAAATATGCCAGGAATTTATCCAGTCCAATTTAATCGGTAGCACTGAACAGGCTAAACCGGAAACGCTGGAGACACTCGCCGACGTAATCATCAGCGTTGAATACTACCTGGAAAATATGGATCAAAACCTGAATAGCAATAACAAACTATTGGTGCTTGCCGAAGACGGTATTAGAGAACTAGCTGCCTGATCCAGCCGCAACACCTTGCGAGCATCTGCTCCACACTCCCTCCGCAACAAATCTCAGGCAAACCCCCTTCGCTTCAGAACGAAGGGTTTTGCTTGAAAGCAGTTCTCCCAATACAATAGAAACCCTGATTAGGATTCCTGTCAAAAATCAGGCTATCGCATACCTATAATTAATTAATACAAGTACGGTGACCTATGAATTGGGAAGAGAATAAATTTCTGTTTGAGCCAGGTACAGTCGAACCTGAAAATTGCGCTGAGGG
>JAHRWD010000076.1 GCA_019090315.1 Pseudomonadales bacterium | reverse complement strand
GCAAAGACATATTACAAGGACTTCCTGGTGAATTTACAGTCGTTCAGTGCTGCACCTGTAGTCTAATGCGTACTAATCCCCGACCCACGCCTGAATCAATTGGTTTCTATTATCCAGATGATTATGGCCCGTACTTAGGCACACAAGTTCACGAGGTAGTTCAGAAACAAGTGTCACTAGCAAGAAGAGTCTTACGGTCTTTTTCAAAACGCATAATTCATTACAACACCAGCACGCTTCCCGCTATACCACAAGGACGCATGTTGGAGATAGGATGTGCTTCGGGTTCATTTATGCACCAAATGGCTGAGCAAGGTTGGCAGGTAGAAGGCATCGAGTTTTCTGAAAAGGCAGCGCTGGAAGCATCACAACTTGGATATAAAGTTTACGCAGGGCAACTGGAAGAAGCACCCTTACCAAGCAAGCAGGTTGATCTTATTGTCGGATGGATGGTAATAGAGCACCTCCACGACCCTGTTGGAGGATTAAAAAAATTACGTCAATGTAGCAAACCTGATGGTTGGATAGCGTTGTCCGTGCCTAATGCAGCTTCTTTTGAATTCAAGCTGTTTAACGATAAATGGTACGCATTACAATTACCTACCCACCTGTATCATTATACGCCACAGTCAATCGAGAAGATGTTGGAAGCCAGCGGATGGTCATTGATAAAAATCCACCATCAAAGAGTACTCGGAAATTTTTTTGCTAGCACTGGTTATGTATTAAAAAGCAAAGGTTTAAAAAAACTAGGTGAAAAACTTATTGATTTTCCAGAAAATTCCGGTAGATGGAATCAACTTCTTTATCCTCTAGCCTGGCTGCTAAGCTTGTTCGGTCAGACAGGTCGAATGACCGTGTGGGCAAGGTGTGATTCATGATACGTGTTGCTGCGCTGACGCATGGCGCGTTAGTTCCCTCTGCAAGGTACCGAGTTAGACAGAATATCCAGAGCCTAAAACAGCACAATATTGATGTAACAGAATTTCTATCACCTATTGATCCGGATAAGCCAGTTCCTTTTAATATAACAACATTACCGAGGGTTTTTCGACTCCCTTTTACCGCTGCCTGGCAAGGACTGAAAGTTGGCTCTCGTTTGCCCCAAACCCATAGGACAAAAAAATATGATGCCACCTGGCTTCAACGACCACTGCTACCCGCATATATGACACTGGAAAAAATGCTTAAGAGGCCTGTGATATTTGATGTTGATGATGCCATCTGGTTATCGAGACCGAGTAGCAAGCAGAGCACAGCTGATATTGCCAAGCTTTCCTCAGTTGTTGTGGCGGGAAATCAATATATTGGCGACTGGTTTTCAAACCACAACGACAATGTTCAAATTGTACCCACCGGCGTAGATATTAATAAATTTATACCATCAGAAAATACAGCAAGCAACCGATTTACTATTGGATGGATCGGTACCAGAACAAATTTGAGATATTTGGAGGAGATTGAACAAGCTTTAAGTGAGTTTTTTAAAAAATATAGCGATGCTCAATTGTTGGTGGTGTCTGACGGTGTACCCAATTTTAAAAAAATACCAAAAGAAAACATAAATGTAGTTGCGTGGTCTAAAGCGACAGAAATCGAAGATATACAAAAAATGAATATCGGCCTTATGCCATTACCTGATAACGAGTGGACAAAAGGAAAATGCAGTTTCAAAATGCTGCAATATATGGCGTGTGGTATTCCTGTCGTAGTAGCTCCTGTAGGTATGAATTCAGAGGTTTTTGGAATGGGTGAAATTGGGTATGCTGCACGAAACAATCATGAGTGGTTTGATGCTTTTGAGTGTTTGTACAATAGCAGCACTCTCGCTCGGGAGATGGGCAAGCAAGGCCGAGCGGTGATAGCCGCTAACTTTAGTACAGATATAGTTTCATTGAAACTTGCTGAAATATTCAGGATGAACGTTTAGTTAAATGCATCTGCTAATTTTCATCCACAGCCTCTCATCCGGCGGCGCAGAACGAGTTACCTCTAACCTGGCTAACTACTGGGCGAAAAAAGGCTGGGATATAACCATCGTTACTGTCACGGGGTGTGAATCAGATTTCTACGAAATCCACCCCAACATAAGCCGTATCCCGCTGGAATTAGATGCGCGTAGCAATAATCTGTTTGAAGCCATTAAGCACAACTATACCCGTATCAAAGCGTTACGTAGAATATTGACGCAACACAAACCTGATGTTGCGCTATCAATGATGACAACAGCGAATATTATACTTGGGCTAGCAACCCTGAGGCTTGGTATCGCTTCCGTTGGTTCAGAACGTATTCACCCACCCATGCTGCCATTGGGAACAAGTTGGGAATGGCTACGAAGGCAGAGCTATAGACAGCTGAATGCTGTTGTGGCTCTTTCCACTGAGAGTGCTAATTGGCTGGACGAACATACAAACGCGCAACAAACAAACATCATCCCCAACGCAGTCAATTACCCCATAACACGTCATTCACCACTGGTTGAGCCTAACATGGGGCGCAACAATTGTTTCACGCTTATTGCAGTTGGGCGATTATCACCACAAAAGGGGTTTGATCGCCTGTTAACAGCTTTTTCTACACTTGCTTCCCGTTTCCCTGACTGGAATTTGGCCATTATCGGCGAAGGAGAATGCCGTATTCAACTTGAACAACAAAAACACGAACTGGGACTAAACCAACGAGTGTCAATGCCTGGAGCGGTAGGCAATCTTGGTGACTGGTATGAGGCCGCGGATCTATTTGTAATGACCTCCTTGTTTGAAGGCTTTCCAAATACCCTTGCGGAAGCTATGGCGTATGGATTGCCGGTTATCAGCGTCGATTGCGACACAGGACCACGGGATATTATTCGAGACCGGATTGACGGCGTGCTTATCCCTCAAGACAATCAGCAAGCACTGGTAAACGCTCTCGCAGAGCTAATGGCTAACCAGGAGCTGCGCCAACATTATGCTGAACGAGCAGTTGAGATACGAGAACGTTTTTCGATGGATACGATCGCAAGTGCATGGGAAGAGTTATTTATAGCGCTTACGCACAACGAGAAGGTCTCAAAAGAACCATAAATACCAGATTGCATAAGAACTTTTCAGTTATGGATACATAAATGTTTGACCGAAATTTTTTTGTTGTTGCACCGAATTTTCACGGAGCGACAATTTTATCAAGATTATTGAATGCCCATTCAGACATCGTGAGCCTTGGTGATACCTATCCAAGCCGTATTTTTGATCAAATATGCGGATGTGGCAAATACGTTAGCCAGTGCCCTTTTTGGCTAGATATTAGTAGCTCTATTTCCTCAGAACGATACTCCCAGGAAGCCGCCTTATTACCGCGTTACCCTCCCATACTAGGGTTTGGCGGCGACTCGCTTATGTACAATGAACTTCCTGCATTCCTGCTGAAGAAGTTGTTAAAGCAGGAACATCTCAACCTGTATTCAGATGATTATCAGAGATTTCTACAAGCTGTACATAGACATCATGCCTATAAACAACCACATGTGTTTGTCGACGGCGTCAAATCCATTTCCAGAGTACAGGCTTTAAAACTGGCAGGCGTACCCATTTCCGGTGTTATCCATATCACGCGATCCCCCTATGATTTTGTAAAATCATCAGAGAAACAGGGACAGTCGGCATATAAAGCAGCTATTGGATATCGCACGTACCATAGAATGGCAAGCCGTATGCAAGGCAAAATCCCATATATCAGAGTTTCGTATGAAGAGCTTGCTACCTCAACCAATCAAACACTAGAACAACTTTTTACCTTTATGGATGTTCCGGTTACGAAGCTTGATGAACTGAGAGAAAATTTTGGTGAGGCATGGCACTTCATGGGCAATGCTTCGCTCCTGAAATTTGATGGCACCATGAGACTTTCAAAATATGAAATTGATGAAAGCACAAAGAAAAAAATAATCCGATTATCCGGAAAACAGCCACCGTCCGTGTACTCACACTCCTATAAAGACATAGGGAGCTCATAGCCATCATTCTATTTCTAATTCGCTCACTCGATGCCGGGGGTGCTCAACGCCAGTTAGTCGTCACAGCGAAAGGTTTGGCTGACCTCGGACATGATGTAACCGTATTGACTTTCTATCAGGGAGGTCTGTATGAAAAGGAACTTGCTGATTCACAGGTACAGCTGTTATGCCTGAACAAAAAAGGTCGTTGGGATATATTTCCTTTTCTCTACCGTTTGATAAAAATTCTGCGCATACATTCACCTGAGGTCATATACAGCTTTTTGGGAACCGCCAACCTACTTTCCGTCATTGCGCGCTGTTTTACCCACCGCCTACGAGTGGTCTGGAGTGTACGAGCCTCCAACATGGACCTGGAACAGTATGACTGGTTATCCCGTTTGAGCTATCGACTGGAATGTCGGTTGGCACGCTATTCAGACTTGGTCATTGCCAATTCACAGGCTGGAAGTAAATATGCCGTGAGGCATGGTTTTCCTGCCGATAAAATGGCGATAGTTTCAAATGGCATTGATACAGAAACTTTCCATATTGATAAACCTGCTGGCAAAACACTTCGTGATGAATGGGGTATCGCAGAGGATGAACGTTTAATCGGTGTAGTGGGACGTATTGACCCCATGAAAGGTATCCCTGTTTTCCTGGAAGCTGCAGCCCTGATCAGCAAGCGTTATCCTAACCTACATTTCGTTTGGGTAGGTACAGGCGACCAGTCTTACACAGAAGAAATGGTTCAGCTTTCAGCGGAACTAGGATTGAACGGTTCACTCCTTTGGGCTGGGCGGCATTCTGATATGGTCGCAGTGTATAATGCACTTGATATCGCATCATCTTCCTCGTCCTACGGTGAAGGTTTTCCAAATGTGCTGGGAGAGGCAATGGCCTGTGGTGTACCGTGCGTTGTCACGGACATTGGGGATTCAGCATTGGTGGTGGGCGATACAGGTTTGGTAGTACCGGCAAAAAACAGCCAGGCACTGGCAGACGCCTGGGGCACGATATTGTCACTCGATAGCACTCTACTCCATGAAAGGGCAATTGCCATCCGTAGCAGGGTAGTCGATAAATTTAGTGTATCTGCGCTAATTCAAAACACATCAAAACTATTGTTTGCCGATTCATCCGAAATTTCACGAGAAGATCATAGTTGAAAGTAATCCACATTATTACAAGCCTCAACACGGGTGGTGCGGAACGAGCTCTTTACAATCTTTTACAAGGTGGCCTCAACGAGCAGTTTGAAACCCATGTGATTTCATTAAGTGATGATGGCACGATCGGCCCACAAATAGAGCGTTTGGGCGTACCCGTCATTACCTTAGGTATGCCAGCCGGTCGGCCCACTTTAGCTGGAGTAATTAAATTGCGTAGAGTGATCAAAGATCTACAGCCTGATCTGATTCATGGCTGGATGTACCATGGCAACTTAGTCGCCACATTGGCGCGGATTATTACTTTCGCCAGACCTGTACTCGTATGGGGTATCCGCCACAGCCTATATCAGATTGAAAAGGAAAAACGATTGACGCAGCTAGTCATCAAAGCCAACCGTCATCTATCTAATACACCTGATATGATCTTGTACAATAGCCACCTGTCAAAACAACAGCATGAACAGTTTGGTTTTCGCGCTACTAAGGGCCAGGTAATTCCTAATGGCATTAACCTTGAGCAGTTTCACTTTTCAGATGCCGAGCGCATCCATATACGAACTGAATTAAGCATCCCGACAGATGCAATTGTTGCCGGGCATGTCGCACGCCTCCACCCTATGAAGGACCACCCGCTGTTCCTACAGGCCGCGGTTGATATCGCTCAACGTTTTGTACAATTCCATTGCATTCTGATCGGCAGAGAGGTCAACATGGAAAACGAAGGCCTCGCCAGCTACATTCCTGCGGAGCTTCAAAACAGATTTCACTTACTGGATGAACGTACAGACATCTCTGCGGTTATGAGTGCCATGGATATATTTACATTAACAAGTGCCTGGGGCGAGGCTTTTCCCAACGTATTGGGCGAAGCTATGGCGACGGGACTTTCGTGTGTAACTACCGATGTGGGTGATAGTGCGCAAATCGTCGGTGATTGCGGCAAGATTATCGAACCTCAGGATAAAACTGCTCTTATCTCCGTAATTGAATCACTCCTTGTATTACCATCTGCTGATCGTCAGCGGATTGGGATCCGGGCACGCAGACGCATTGAAGAGTTTTTCTCGTTAGATGCCATCGTAAAAGAGTATTCTCATGTGTACGAATCGTTAATCTCACAGGACAGATAATGTCTACAACCAAAAAAATATGGCTCTTGCCCTTATGTTTGATATTGCCTGGATTACTCGGCCTATTGCTCTCTTTGCTCGGTGAAGTAACTGATCTGGGTAAATATCAGAGTAAACCACCAAGAAGCTGGGAAAAATTCGATGCACTATTAGTGACTGAAACCCCTGATTTCACCGCTATGAAAAGCCGACTAGATAGTTCATTAACCCCGTCCCTCACGGACCAGCAGAAAATGTTGGTTATCTATGATCTGGTTACCCATCGCTTTACCCACAATGACCAGGCAAAATATAATGTTTTCAGCAATTGGTTATTATGGTTAATGGGTAAAGTTGCCTCACCATTATCATTCATTAGATCGCCCGATACCCTGATCAAAAATGGTCATTCTGCTTTATGTGGCGCTCAGGCTTATGTACTACAAAGCCTGGCTGAAGAGTATGGCATCCCCACCCGGCGTGTAGGGATGCATGGACATGTAGTGATGGAAGCCTGGTACGATGATGACTGGCATTTATATGATCCAGATTTAGAAGTGATTCCTGTCACTGCAACCCAGCGAATCCTATCTCTTGACGAGCTAGCACGATCACGTGAATTAGTCAGGCAGTACTACATCGGGCGTGGCAACAGGGAATATGTTGATAGCATTATCGAGATTGTGACATCCCGTGAAGACAATAGTTTTGAGCTTTACGGGATGGTTGAGAATCGTGTGGCATATCGTGCAGAAAGACTAGCTGAGATTACCAAGTGGGCTATTCCTTTGATATTGCTGCTTGCAGGTCTGTGGATTTATATTGCTAAGAGCCGCAAAACAGATGACGCGTCATAGTCAACTTCATTGCGGCGCATGACACACTGCTGTTAAGAAAACTGGATAGGTTAAATAGGAAATCATGTACAAAAACGTAGTTTCAGCAGGATTGCTTATTTTTGGCCTGGCAGGCATGTTCGTCTCAATTTTAGGGGTAGTTACCTCTCTGGGAGAATACAACAGTGCTCCACCCCGTAGCTGGGAACAATTTGATCTGCAACTAGTGAATGAGACGCCTGACTTTGCTTCACTACAGAAAAGGGTTCGCCTTCTAACGGACGAATCTTTGAATGAGCAGGAAAAAATGTTGATCATTTACAATGAAGTCATTCGCCGTTTTACTCATTCTGATCCAGCCAGGTACAACATTTATAGCAATTGGTTTCTTTGGCTTATTGGGACGGTGCATCCCTCTTTTTCTTCTATCGGCAAACCTGACATTTTATTGAAAAATGGCCACTCAGGTTTATGCTCGCAACAAACTTATCTGCTACAAGTTCTGGCAGGCACTAACGGTATCCATAACAGGAAGGTTGGTCTAAATGGCCACGTAGTAATGGAAGCATGGTATGACAACGACTGGCATCTATTTGATCCGGATTTAGAGGTTGTTCCCATTACCGAAGGCAATCGAATCTTGTCTCTCGATGATTTGGCGAAATCACCTGCCCTACTTGAAGAGCTCTATCAAGGCTCTGAATGTGAAGAATGTATTGGCATTATCGCTTCAAGAAAAGACAACAGTGCATCAAAGCCTTACCCAAAACCAACGATAAATTTATATGTTGAACAGGCGGGTGGTGTTATCAAATGGTTTTTCCCAATACTTATGATATTTTTTGCCCTCTATTTAAGAAGGGCCCGGTAATTTTAGTTCTGTGAAACAATACATTTTGCAGATTGGGAACTGATTATGTGTGGGATAGTTGGCTATTGGGATAATCATGGCGCAAATACCGCTGTTGCAGAACAGATGGCGCTGCGCATTCAGCACCGTGGGCCGGATGGCGCTGGAACCTGGCTGAATGAAACCGGTGATCTGGCGATGGCGCATCGTCGTCTGGCCATCATTGACCTCTCGCCTGCTGGTCAACAGCCGATGACATCACCCTGTGGCCGCTTCACGCTGGTATTCAACGGCGAAATATACAATCACCCGGATTTACGAGCGAACCTTGAAAGTGAAGGTGGCCATTTTGATTGGCGAGGACATTCCGATACAGAAACATTACTGGCGGCGTTGCGGCATTGGGGAGTAGAAAAAACCCTACGGCGGCTCAACGGAATGTTTGCGTTCGCTTTATGGGATGCCCAGGAAAAAGCACTCATTCTGGCTCGGGATCGCCTGGGTGAAAAACCTCTTTATTACGGGAAAAATGGTTCATGCTTTTTGTTTGGATCAGAATTAAAAAGCTTTAAGATCCACCCGAACTGGCAACCCGAAATTGATCGCGATGCCCTGTCTTTATACATGCGCCATAACGCAATCCCCTGCCCCTGGAGCATATATAAAGGGATCAAAAAACTACCACCTGCTCATTTTGTTGTTATTCGTGACGCAGGACGTGAAATTTCTGAGCCTCGCTGCTATTGGGATCTTTCAACTATTGCGGAACAGGGGGTAGCCAATGCAGACCAAAACAATACTGTTGAAACCCTCTCCGATGAGCTGGATCTATTATTGCGTGATGCCGTAAAAATTCGCATGGCAGCGGATGTGCCATTGGGTGCATTTTTGTCAGGTGGTTATGACTCTACGATAATAGCGGCATTGATGCAGGCGCAATCGTCCAATCCGATCAAGACCTTCACGATCGGCTTTAATGAACAGGGCTATAACGAAGCAGTGCACGCCAGTGCCGTAGCAAAACATTTGGGCACCGAGCATACCGAGCTTTATGTAACCCCCGAAGAGGCGATGGCTGTAATCCCTCGTCTACCCACCATCTGGGATGAACCTTTCTCAGATTCATCACAAATACCTACCCTGTTGGTGAGCGAACTAGCACGCAAGCACGTGACCGTTAGCCTTTCAGGTGATGGCGGAGATGAGCTTTTTTACGGTTATAGCCGTTATACCCAGGGTGACCGGATATGGTCAACACTGCAACGGATACCTCAGCCAGCTCGGCAAATATTGGGCGACCTGTTGAGAATCTTTCCCGGAACACCTGTTGAATATTTACTGGGCTTTTTACCGAAGCGCTTTCAGATCCCTCATTTGGCGGATCGATTACCAAAGTTGGGCGACGTATTAAAAGAACGCTCAGCTATATCCTATTATCAAAACCTGGTCTCCCACTGGAAAAAACCTGATCAATTGGTATTGGGCTCAACGGAACCCACAACACTGTTTGGTAACCCGGCTCAATTACCGGACCTATCAGGTTTTCGGGAACAGATGATGTTCATCGATACGATGAGCTATCTGCCCGATGACATTCTGACCAAGGTTGATAGGGCAAGCATGGCCGTCAGCCTGGAGGCGCGTGTACCATTACTGGATCATCGCGTAGTTGAGTTTGCCTGGAAAACACCTATGTCGATGAAATATCGTGATGGTAACGGCAAGTGGTTGCTACGTGAAGTGCTATATCGGTATGTGCCACGCGAATTAATGGAACGCCCCAAAATGGGGTTTGGTGTACCGATTGAACACTGGCTACAGGGGCCATTACGTGACTGGGCAGAATCTTTACTTGATGAGAAGCATCTGCGTGAGGAAGGTTTTTTTGACCCTGTACCGATCCGAAAAATGTGGGAAGAACACGTTAGTGGAAAAAGGCGCTGGCATTACTACCTTTGGGATGTGCTGATGTTCCAGGCCTGGTTAAGGGAAAACAGGTGAACAAAAAAAAACTCCTCTTTATTGTTAATGTAGACTGGTCCTTCACCCTTTTTCGTCTTCCGATCGCGCTCAAGGCAATCGACCTTGGATATGACGTTCACATTCTATGCACTATCACTGACAGGAAGGAACAGCTCGAAACCCTGGGACTTACTGTTCACCCCTTTTTATTTCGTCGAAGTGGTAGAAATGCATTTAGTGAACTGGCTTGTGTATTCAAGCTCTATCAACAAGTCAAAAAAATAAAACCGGATATAGTCCACTTAGTGACAATAAAACCTGTGTTGTACGGTGGAATTGTGGCTCGGCTAGCCAGGGTACCGATGGTTGTATCCGCGATTTCGGGACTTGGCTTTGTTTTCAGCAGAACAAACACAGAGTCCGGAAATGTACTATTAAGTGCCGTTCTATTTTTATACCGGTTAGCCCTTGGGCACCGCAATCAGATAGTCATTTTTCAAAATCCATCGGATATGGAAAAAGTAATTGAGACTACAGGTATCTCAAAAGATAAAGTAAGGATGATTCGTGGCTCAGGCGTTAACCTTCAAGAATATCCTTTTCAACCAGAACAGATAGGTATTCCGATTGTTGTAATGGCCTCCCGTTTGCTAAGAGATAGGGGGTATTTGAATTTGTTGAAGCGGCCAGGATACTTAAATTAAGAGGTGTCCAGGTTCGCTTCCAATTGGCGGGAGTTCCAGATCCCGATAACCCCGAAAGCGTCACCAGTAAGGAGGTAGAATCTTGGCGAAGTGAAAAAAATGTTGAATGTTTGGGATTTTGTTCAGATATTGCTAAATTATTTTCGCAAGCCCATATCGTCGCCCTGCCTTCTTACAGGGAAGGATTACCAAAGGTTCTAATTGAAGCGGCATCCTGTGGACGAGCTGTAATTACTACGGATGTTCCTGGCTGCCGTGATGCAATAGAGCCCGATCTGACTGGTATTTTAGTTCCCGTATGTGATGCCAAAGCGCTAGCAGAAGCAATTGAACGTTTGGTTTGTGATACTCAGCTACGCCAACAAATGGGGCTTGCAGGACGTGATTTAGCCGAACGTGAATTTAGAATTGATAAAGTCATTTCCGCACACCTTGATATCTATCACGAATTAGAGACGATAAGGAAAGAGTAGCTAGCGCTTTTTCCCACAAAATATAATTACTGCTGATGCCTTTCTAGCTGCGGATACCCAACTAACTGCGAAAACCGAGCAAAATGAAAAGACTATTTGACCTGTTATTGGCACTGCTGGCTACCACCACCCTGCTTGTTCCGATTTTCCTTGTAGCTATTGCTGTAAGACTGACTTCAAAAGGCCCTGCCCTGTATTGGTCAGATCGCGTGGGGAAGGATAACCTGATATTCAAAATGCCTAAATTTCGCAGCATGAAAATTGATACACCTGCGGTGGCAACCCATTTATTAGAAGACCCCAAAAGTGTATTAACGCCTATTGGGGATTTTCTACGCAAATCCAGCCTGGATGAGTTACCTCAGCTTTGGTGCATATTAAAAGGCGACATGAGTTTTGTTGGCCCTCGCCCTGCCCTGTTTAATCAGGATGATTTGATTGCACTACGCACAGAAAAACGTGTGCATGGATTGATACCAGGGTTAACAGGCTGGGCGCAGGTGAATGGTCGTGATGAACTGCCGATACCTGAAAAAGTAGATCTGGATGTTGAGTACCTTGACCGAAAATCTCTTCGCTTTGATATCTATATTTTATGGCTGACGCTTACAAAAGTACTCAAACGGGATGGTGTTTCGCACTAAACAGCATTTGAGGCCGGCCGGTATGACGATGTTTGATGATTTCGACAGCTTGCTGGAAAGTTTGTTGAAGATTGTCCGCGGTAAATACCGATTCAGGGCTTCCACTTGCAACTGCCCTGCCCTTATCCAGTAGCACCATTTTGTCGGCAAACAGGGATGCCAGATTAAGGTCGTGGATACTCACAACAATTGAGAGCCCCCTGCTGCGCAACTTCTGCAATAGTTGTAATAGCTGATATTGGTACACGATATCAAGCGCTGCCAATGGCTCATCAAGAATCAGCACACCATCCAGTTCTGATTCTATTTGCCAAACCTGAGCCAATACTCGCGCGACCTGAACTCGCTGCTGCTCACCTCCGGACAGGGATAGAAAACTACGTTGAGCCATCTCTCTCAGTCCCATACAGTCCATTACATCATTGATGATGACTGAATCAAGCTTCCCATGCTGTGAATAGGGGTGGCGACCAAGCTGGATCAATTGTTCTACGGTTATAGAAAAGTTGACCGATGCCTGTTGAAACAGCACAGCTAATTTTTTGGCTCGATCATATGCCTTCCACTGATCGACGGCTTTACCTTCGAGTAATACGCTACCCGTTCGAGGCAATAACTCACCACAGAGGGTTCTAATCAGACTGGTTTTACCGGAACCATTTGGGCCGATCAGCATCACCAGCTCGCCACTTTTCAAGCCAAAATCAACCCGATCAAGTACTGTTCGGCCATCAATTTCTACTATTAATTTGTCAGCGGTCAACCTCATATCAGGCCTTTCTTGCGCTGCCAAAGAATCAGAAATATAAATATAGGCCCACCTATCAGAGAGGTTAATACGCCAATGGGCAGTTCTTGCGGGAACCATACCGTTCTGGCCAACAGATCCGCGGCCACTAGTATCAAGGCACCAAAGATAGCGGAAGCGGGCATCAGCCAGCGGTGCATCGGACCCACGATAAAACGAAGCAAATTAGGCACAATTAAGCCAATAAAACCGATTATTCCTGCAAATGCTACCGATGTACCGACTATCAGAGCTGATAGCAAAACCAGCCTGAATTTCAATCGCGTGACCGGAACCCCAAGTGCTCGTGCACCGGATTCACCCAGCAATAAGCAGTCCAGATTGGCGCTATCGCGTAGCAACCAACAGAGCGAGGGAATAATGATAATGGCGCTTATCAGAACCTTATCGTTATCTGCCGCAGCCATGCTACCAAGTAACCAGAAGGTCAGATTTCGTAAACTGTCCTGATCCGTAAGCGCTGTCAGCAGGCCTATTCCACCGGTCGCCATGGTATTTAGCGCTAACCCGACAAGCAGCATGGTAGTGACCGAAAAGGCTGTACGTGACCAGGAAAATGCCATCACCAGCAGGGTTGCTACCAACCCGCCAATAAACGCAGCGATGGGTAAGATCACGTTCAATGGCACAGCCGCAATTTGTCGTATTATTTCTGCGCCAAGAACCAATACGCAGGCCGCACCTAATGCAGCGCCAGCAGATACCCCGATCAGCCCAGGTTCCGCCAAAGGGTTGCGAAATAACCCCTGGATCACAGCGCCACTTACTCCAAGCCCAGCTCCGGTAAGGATCGCTAAAAGCATACGGGGCAAGCGGATATCGACCACCACTATCGATGCCATACCTCGTTTTTCGCCGAACAAGGTATCAGTGATTTCGCACAGATCTATTGGGACAGATCCCACTGATAGAGAGAAAAAGCTGACAGCCAATAGCGCCAATACCAGCACTGCAAAAACAACAGGGATTTTCCAGGAAGATATCACAGGGTTCGTCGGGTGATCGTGCCAGAATCAGTTGGCAGCCTGCTGAGGAATCAGCAATGCACGGATCGATTGTTCAGTTTGCGGGCCTAATAGTTCCTTAAAAAAAGAACCATCCGGTTTCATAATGTAGGTCGCGGGCAATACCGGTGGTTTTCTAAAACCGAGTAGACCTGCCGGGTCACCGGTCAATACACGATACTTGATCTGCATTCTTTTGGCCTGAGAAGCCAGCTCCTCTACCGATAACAGATCAAAGGATACTGCCAACACCTCGATGCTGTCTTTGTTGTTTTCAGATAAGCGATTAAACTCGGGAATCTCTTCCCGGCAAGGTTCGCACCACTCGGCCCAGTAATTGATTACCAGCCATTTACCTCTGAAATCCACAAACCGACCACTTTCACCACTAATATCTGAATATTCCGGCTTGCTACATCCGGAAGATAGCGCAGCCGCGCATAAAAGTGCGACGATGGCTATAATAGGTGTGTAATGGAGGGATTCTTTTAAATTAGATATCATTACCCTGCTGTCGACAATCATAAAAAATAGCTATAGAACTCAATAAAAAACTGCAACATTGATGAATCTTAACGACTTACAACTCGAACTACCAAGCGAGAAGGCTATCAAAGATAGCCTGGTCTCGATCGATCCGGTAGTACTGCGGCAAGAGTTACAGCAGATCCCCTATGGTAGCATGGTTGACGCGCTTGATCAGGTCACAGGGAAGCTGGCACTGCTCAATCGAACCCAAATTTCAAGCAAACAGCGCTTTGAAATACTGGAGTGTTTTCTAGAGCCCTGCCAAATATTTTTTGGATATCTGAGCAGTAATAAATACCGTAAAAACCTCCCAGTATTTTTAGACACCGCTGAACGGATTGGACATCTTTCTCGCGAGCTTGGTTATGGTTATAAATTGGCCCTGACAACCTTTCCTGAAAGCAAACGATTCGCCAAAAAAAAACTGGTTGAACGTGTCTACAATGCCATGGCGGTTATATCACTAAATCTTTTGATTGATTACCAGAGACACCAACAGAACATCACCCATCACTGGAATGAACTCAATCAGTTATACGCATATGCACGATCAAAAAACCTGACAAAAAATACTGTCACCTTTACGTCACCGTTATCTATCGCCACAGATATAGACGGGCTGTATCGACAGGTTTCGGTTATGGCGATTTCTGACCCTTATCAGCTTATCGCCGAACAAATAGTACAGATCTGGAGCTATCTGGCTCAGTATGCTGAAAGCGCTAGCATTACGGTACTGCAACCCGGAGAAACGCCAGACTCGGGTTTTGTGATTAACCTCAAAGAACAAACAAGACCGCAAAGTTACCGATGGTTTGATCAAACAACCTCCCTTCTTTCACTGAAACTTGATCCTCTAAACGAACATCTGGACAGGCATCTAAAACTACTGAAAGCCGATCCCGATACCAACATCCCCGGTTTTTCCGGTAACTATCCAGAACAAACCAGAATCCTGCTTACAGAACTAAAAGAAACCTGGCTGCAAACCAGTCAGCGCAAAGAAAACCGGATTGCCACAAAAACACCGGTGTCACTCGTATACGGTATCCGTGACATCCACTACCTGGCCACCCATGCAGCTGAGCCTCTGCCAGTAATACGCGAGCAACTCAGAGATCAAATGGATGGTATCGCCATCGATGAAAGTACAGGTGGCGCTGGCATTGTGCTTGCCACAACGCCAAAATATAGCCTTGAACCCGGGCAGCTGGTGCTTCTGTTTGACGAAAATAACGGTACGCTTCAAACACCAAAATTAGCGATTGTATGCTGGAATGCGCTGGATCGTTCTTCCCAAAAAACACAGCTCGGCATCAAATATTTACCCGGACAAATATATCCGGTAACCGTTAAAGCCAAAGATAAAGTTACAGTAGATACCTATCCACGATACGGTTTGCTGTTGCAGCCCTCACCCGATCAGCAAGAAAATTGGCAGATGATTACAAGTCAGGGTTTGTATCAGGAAAACAGGAAGCTAGCCCTGCAATTTGATAATCAACCTTCCGAACAACCCGCTAAGGCTAATGAACTCATCAGCCAGTCAATACATATTGAACATTTCGCGATCGAAATTTTGTCCATCCCTGAAGAATAACGAGTACCGCCAGGTTACATTTCGTGCATTGCTTATCAGGCCATATAGCGTAGGTAGTAGGAAACCCGGTAGTGTTTCAACACACTAATAAAGGAATAGCACATGGCATTACATGATAAGGATTCCATCCGTCACAAGCTCGAAGACCAACTATACGCATCTGCTGATCTATCGGTGAGCGTACCGAAATACAAATTCCCAGATACCGAACAGGATCCCCGGCACGCTTATGCACTGGTTGACGATGAGCTGATGCTAGACGGCAATGCGCGCCAGAACCTGGCGACATTCTGCCAGACCTGGGAAGAGCCTGAAGTACATGAACTAATGAATACCTGTATCGACAAAAATATGGTCGATAAGGATGAGTACCCGCAAACCGCTGAAATTGAAGCACGTTGCGTTCATATGCTTGCGGACCTCTGGAATTCACCAGTCGAAGCAAACAGTGTGGGAAGTTCAACCGTCGGCTCTAGCGAAGCCGCCATGCTGGGTGGTATGGCCATGAAACGTCGATGGGAAGCTAGACAAAAAGCCGCTGGAAAACCGATCGACAAACCCAACCTGATTACCGGCCCGGTGCAAATATGCTGGCATAAATTTACCCGCTACTGGGATGTAGAGCATCGTGAAATCCCGATGGAAAATGGCCGATTCCTGATGAGCTCGGAAGAGGTGCTCAAGCGCTGCGATGAAAACACCATCGGTGTAGTGCCCACACTGGGCATCACCTTCACCGGAGAGTTTGAACCGGTTGCCGCCGTATCTGCAGCATTAGACAAATATCAGGAGCAGACCGGACTGGATATCCCTATTCATGTAGATGCCGCTAGCGGTGGTTTCCTGGCACCCTTTTGCGCGCCTGATATTGAATGGGATTTTCGCCTTCCCCGGGTGAAATCCATCAATTCATCCGGGCATAAATTTGGCCTTGCCCCCCTGGGAGTTGGCTGGATTCTCTGGCGTGAAGAGATTGACCTTCCTGAACAGATGATTTTTTGGGTGAACTATTTGGGCGGTAATATGCGTGATATTGCACTGAACTTCTCCCGCCCCGGCGGACAGGTAGTATCCCAATACTACAATTTTTTGCGCCTCGGAAAAGATGGCTACCAAAAAATTCATGGCGCCTGCTATGACACCGCACAATATCTCGCAGCTGAAATTGATAAAATCGGGCCATTTGAGATCATCTACAACGGAGATCGAAACACTGGAATTCCAGCGATTTGCTGGAAGATCAGGGAAGGCAGCAACCCCGGTTTCACACTGTACGATATGGCCGACCGACTCAGCACCCGTGGCTGGCAAGTACCTGCATATACCCTGCCCGCAAACTGTGAAGACCTCACCATCCAGCGTATTTTGGTACGCCACGGTGTCAGCCGGGACCTGGGTACTCTATTGATCGAACATATCCATGATGCGCTGGAATACTTCAAAAAACACCCGGTGCGTACCAGTCTGTCGGAAGAGGAAGCTTCCGGTTTTCATCACTGAGATATTCACGTGCCAGCATCTAACAAAACAGGTGCTATGACGCTTGTCCGAACGAATCGTGTATGGGGGTTTATAACCCGTCGTCATATTCGACAACCTGATGGAACAACCAAAACCTATCACTCTCGTCACCACCGAAAACGATTGCACAGCCAGTCGGTGTCCATTCCCAATGTTGATAAAAAAGGGTTCTGGAGATCCGCTCAACTAAATGACTTGATAGGGATTGTTTTTGCTATCGGTGCGGCACTTTTTGCCTGCGGCAGTATTCTATTTTTATGCCCTGATTTAGCTGCATTTTGGTCGCTTAGCGCCAATCAAATTAATGGGATATTTTTCGCTGGATCAATCCCTTTTTCAACCGCCGCGTGGCTCCAGCTTGCCCAGGCAGCCAATTCGGGTGATTTTACTGATGCAGGCGGGGTTACGCAAAATGGTTTTAAACCATTCGGATGGTTTCCGGACAATATCGGCTGGCTTAGCTGTATGCTGCAATTTTTCGGCACACTACTTTTCAACATCAACACCTTCGATGCACTAAGCCCGGATCTAAACTGGTTTCAGCAAGACCTGGCTATCTGGATACCCAACCTGTTTGGCTCGCTGCTTTTTTTAGCTTCCGGGTATCTGGCATTTATTGAGATTTGCCATGGACATTGGGCGTGGCGACCGCGAGCACTTGAATGGCGGATCACATTCATCAATCTACTTGGTTGCATCGCCTTTCTGATATCCAGCCTGTTTGCTTTTATCCTGCCGCGAGGGTCAGCAATTGGAGATACGGCGTCACTGATATTTACCGTGCTGGGTGCCATCGCATTTTTTATCGGCGCGCTACTTTTGATACCTGAGTCATCAAAAAGCCGTTCTGTAGATCCAGTACCGGAAGGCTCGCAATAAATACTGGTTACGAGTCTATTATTTTACCGGGATTCAGAACCCCCTTAGGGTCTAACGCGCGCTTAATGGTTTTCATCAAGCCGATCTCTTCCTTGCTGCGGGTATAGGAAAGAAAAGATTTCTTCTGCAAGCCGATCCCATGCTCGGCGGAGATAGAGCCACCCCGCTCCCTCAACTCGCTATAAACGATCTCCTCAACCGCGTATTTTTCACTTGCTTCATCACTTTTAAGTGTAACCACCAGATGCATATTGCCATCGCCCAAATGACCAAAAACCAGGCAATGATAATCTGCACTCAACTGGCCAAGCCGCTGATCTACGGTTTTTACATATTCTTCAATTTCATTGGCGGGCAAACTCACATCAAAGCCCACCAGATGAACCGATAACCGTGCGACCTGAAAAATATCATCGCGCATAGCCCATATTGCACCTACTTCAGCCTGGTTTTTTGCTAGCGCTGCATCTGCAACACGCCCATCCTCAAGTGCTTTTGCAAGTACCGATTCAAGCGCCAAATGATCTTCCGTTTGATTGGCTCCCATCGATTCAAGCAACACATAAAAACTGTGATCCTGGGAAATTGGCGCACGATGCGGTGCAGGCTCTGTAGTAACTAACTGAAAGTATTCCTGCCACATCACTTCAAATGCGGTCAAATTGCCGCCGAGCCGCTGTTTGCTTTGATGCAACAAATGGATGACAGAGTCAAAGTCATCCACACCAATAAGGGCGACATTCTGGCTAACGGGTTTAGGAAATAATTTTATAACTGCTCGTGTGACAACACCCAGCGTGCCTTCAGAGCCAATAAACAGCTGTTTGAGATCGTATCCGCTGTTGTCCTTTACCAGCTTGCCCATAGATGAAACCACGGTACCGTCCGCCAGCACGGCTTCCAGGCCCAGCACCATATCCCGTGTCATACCATAGCGAATTACCCGGTTACCGCCGGCATTGGTGGATATATTGCCGCCGATCGTTGCCGAGCCACGTGCGCCAAGATCCAGCCCAAACAGAAAACCGGCCTGCTCTGCCGCCTCCTGGGCAACTTGCAGAATTACTCCTGCCTGTACCGTCATGGTGCCATTTTTGAGATCGATCTCCTCAATCTTATCCATCTTCTCCAGGGAGAGCGCGACCTCATTTTTCGCTACATCTGTACCTTCAACCAGCCCACTCAATCCACCCTGTGGCACCACAGAAACACCACGATCGCAACATAGAGCCAGTATCTCCGATACCTGCTGGGTCGTTTCCGGCAACACCACCACTTCGGTATTCAGACGATTAACCGGTTTGAGCACACCTGATTTCCAGTTCGTTACATCTTCTCCAGTGATCACCCGATGCTTGCCCACACTCGCCTGAAATAATGCAATTAATTTTTCCATAATGCCCCCAGCCAGATCATGTCGCCAACATGGCGTTGGATTACTTAGCCACAGTTAAAAATTGCTTTAACTGATTCAGGTCAAACGGCCACCCAAGTTCGGTTGGCTCTCCCCGTTTCTGCTGAGGATGTTCTTCTGGTAGCCCTATCACAGGAATACGAATTCCATATTGCTCAACCAGTTTTTCAGACTCGCTGATCTCAATTTTTTTTAGATCAAAACCTTTTTCACGCAGTAGTGGCTCCATCATCAATTCCGCTTCTTCGCACAGATGGCAACCGAGGGTTGTATACAGATACAGGGTTTTCATGACTTCTCTAATTGAAACCCTTCTACCGCTTCCCGGATCAGTTGTGGGCCACGATAAATAAATCCACTGTATATCTGCAGTAGATCAGCACCGGCATGACGTTTTTCAGCAGCACCTTGCGCATCACAGATACCGCCAACACCGATTATTTTAATGTTGTCCCCTGCAGTTTTGCGAATGGTTCGTACGACTTCGGTAGAGGCTTCAAGTAACGGCGCGCCACTCAGCCCACCAGCTTCGTCCGCATATTTATACCCCTGCACCGCATCCCGCGACAAAGTGGTATTAGTGGCTATCACCGCTTCAACCTCATATTCAACCAGCGTTTTTGTGATTGACTCCACCTCATCAGAATCCAGATCCGGAGCAATTTTAATCATCACAGGCACAACTTTTCCGTGCTCAATTGCAAGTTTGGACTGCTCAATTTTCAACGCTTCCAATAACAGTCTAAGTGTTTCACCATGCTGCAAACTACGCAGCCCAGGCGTATTGGGCGATGAAAGATTCACGGTAATATAACTGGCGTAGCGGTACACCTTACGCATGCAGATTAGATAGTCATCAGTCGCTTTTTCGACGGGGGTATCGACATTTTTACCGATATTGATACCCAGGACTCCTCGATAACGACTGCCCTTTACCCGCTCAACCAGGTAGTCGACTCCCTTGTTGTTAAACCCCATTCTGTTCACAATCACCTGTTTTTCAGGAATCCGGAACAGCCGAGGTTTCGGGTTTCCGGGCTGAGCGCGGGGTGTGATCGTACCAATCTCAATAGAGCCAAAACCAAGCGCTGCCAGGCTCTCGATATGATCGCCATTTTTATCAAGCCCGGCGGCCAAACCTACAGGATTGGCAAATTTCATTCCCAGTAATTCAACGGGTACCGAGGGAATTTTTTCAGTGAGTAGGCCCGATAGCCCCAGACTATTCGCGATATCCAGGCTTTTTAAAGCAACCTGATGGGAGGTCTCGGCGGGAAGTTGAAATAGCGCCTTTTGTAGAAGAGAGTACATCGTTTCAAAATTCCAGAATCAGTGTTGGGAAGGGGCGCATTATAGGGCACTGCACTCACCTAATCATGAAAGCCGTAAAGACTAGCCAAGTTTTTCTATCGATTGAAAACGCTTGTCCTTATCGTAGGTCACCACAAACGTACCCGATACCCCCTGCGGGGTAAGAAATGATCTAAAAATATTAGCGGGCATTTTTACTTTGAGGGATTGATCCGTGACCACCTGAACGTACTTTGCATCACCTCTGTAATAGGCTTCGTACGCGTCCGAAGAGATAGAAAGGCTAAAACGAATCTGAGTCACGCCCTGTTTTCCTTTTTGTATGTTCAAATTCGTTCCCAATGATATGTACGCAGCAGAGCAAAAAAAGCCCTTTCAGTAATTAACAACTGTGCGCGAAACGAAATACCCAAATTATCCTGGAGAAAAATAGTCCCCCGCGGCTATAGCCACACCAGCAATTAAAATATACGCTAAGTTTCTATAAATAATAATAAAAAGGGAAAAGTTTATGTCTAGCTGGAAAATCGGTGATATCACCATTCAACGGGTGCCTGAAATGGTAACCCCTATGGACCCCACCATGCTTTTTCCCGAGGCGACTCCAGAAAACATGAAACCTATGCATGACTGGTTGAAACCTCACTTTTTAAATGATGACAACACCATACCACTGTCCATCCATGCGTTTTTAATCACCACGCCCACCATGAGTATTTTGGTGGATACCTGTATCGGTAACGATAAACCCCGCGCGATGCCTCAATGGAATCAGCTTCAGGGTGATTTTCTCGAGCAGCTGGTTGCAGCAGGAACCCCGAGAGAAAAAATCGATACAGTTCTCTGCACACACCTGCATGTTGATCACGTCGGCTGGAACACCATGCTGGTCGATGGCAAATGGGTACCAACCTTTGATAACGCGAGATACCTGTTCGCCAAAACCGAGTGGGATTTCTGGAAAGATGAAGTAGACCCCTTCGGGCCGGAAGCCAAAAATGACTCCATTTTACCGATCATTGAGTCCGATCAAATCGACCTGGTCGAAACTAATCATGTAGTAACCGAAGGTGTTCAGCTGGTGCCTACACCCGGGCATACACCTGGACATGTGAGCGTGCTGATCACCAGCGGAAACGAACGAGCTGTAATTACCGGCGATATATTCCACCACCCCGCGCAGTTCGCTCGACCCCACTGGATAGATAACGCCGACACCCACAGCGATATTGCAGCCCAAAGCCGCTTAAAATTCATGGATGATTTCAACGGCTCAACGCTGATTCTGGGAACCCATTTTGCGCTACCCACCGGCGGGCACCTCGAACCCGATGGCGAACACTACCGCTTTAACACCTAACATATTAGATACCTTTAATCTCATAACCTACTAATAAAAAGAGATATAATCATGATCGGATATACAACAGTTGGCACCAATGACCTTGAACGCGCAGGCAGTTTTTATGACGCACTGTTCGCAGAGCTTGGTGCCGGCCGCGCCATGGCTACGGACCGTTTAATCATGTGGACCGATAAACCCGGTAACCCCATGTTCGGTGTCATCACACCCTTTGACGAAAAGCCCTGTTCCGCTGGCAATGGTGTAATGATTTCACTAGCCGTTGGCAACCCAGAGATAGTTGCAAAATTGCACGCAAAAGCACTTGAGCTTGGTGGCAGTGACGAAGGCGAGCCTGGCCCAAGAGGCGAAGGTGGTGCGAACTTCGGCTACGTTCGCGACCTTGACGGCAACAAACTTGCGTTCTATTGCATGAGCTAAATTAGTAGCTTCACTTGCTGGCATCGTTCCTTCGGTGTCAGCAAAATAACAAGACATCAACGCAGCGATGGCGCTACACCAGCTTCCCGCAACGGAGCACTCCCGGCCAAAACGCACCATAATCAATCGCAGCGCACCAACTCAGAACATGAGCTGGCGAATATAGAACACCCTCCAACCCAGGCAACCCAAAAATACCCGCTAATTACCCAATAAGAGGCTGTCAGTTACTCCAACCGCGATCCAATTCCCGGTACGGTATTTGCTTAACTGAACTGGACTGAATATCATTTTGCAGTTGATCGGCTCACGGGAAACATCAACACCTTCCGGTTTCGCCAATTTCAACCAATAAACTCGAATTTAATAATCCCATAAGAGAGGAAGTAACCATGACCGGAAGCGAATCCCGCGCCCAGGCGATATACCAGATAACAAACCGCACACCACTTGAGGTCGAAAAAACTGAACCTCTCAGTGACATCTGGGCAACCGACGTATTCAGCCTGGCGACAATGGAAGAAGCGCTGGCTAAAAATGCTTTTAAAGCAGTCAAGAAAACCGTACAAACCGGCGAACCTCTCGATGCAGCTACTGCGGATATCGTTGCTGCAGCGATGAAAGACTGGGCTATTTCCAAAGGTGCCAAGTTCTTCTCGCACATTTTTTACCCGCTCACTAACGCTACTGCTGAAAAGCATGATGGTTTCATCATCAGCAATACCGATGGCGGCGCAATCACAGAATTCACTGGCACGCTGCTAATCAAAGGCGAGCCAGACGGTTCTTCTTTTCCGAATGGCAGCATCCGTGCAACCAACGCAGCTCGTGGTTACACCGCATGGGATCCATCAAGCCCCGCATACATCATTCATACGGATAACGGCGCAACCTTGATGATTCCAAGTGTTTTCATGTCCTGGACAGGTGAAGCACTGGATAAGAAAATCCCACTATTGCGTTCAAACGACGCAATGAATGCAGCCGCTCAGAAAGTACTTTCGCTAATGGGCGAAACTGATATCGCCACCTTGAACTCAAGCTGTGGCGCCGAGCAGGAATACTTCCTGGTTGATTCCAACTTCGCAAACTCGCGCCCTGATTTATTATTAGCAGGCCGCACACTGTTTGGTGCACCTTCTGCTAAAGGTCAGGAATTTGATGATCACTACTTCGGTGCGATTCCGGCGCGCGTACAGGTCTATATGCAAGACCTTGAAGACCAACTGTACCGACTCGGCATCCCCGCTAAAACACACCATAACGAAGTAGCACCGGGGCAGTTTGAACTTGCTCCCTACTTCGAAAATGCTAACGTTGCAGCCGATCACCAACAAATGATCATGACGCTGCTGAAAAGCACAGCAAAACGTCATGGCTTCATCTGTCTGCTGCACGAAAAGCCTTTTGCTGGCATTAACGGTTCAGGCAAACACGTAAACTGGTCTGTTGGTAACTCAACACAGGGCAACCTGTTAGACCCAGGCGCAACTCCACATGACAACCTCAATTTTCTGTTGTTCTGTGGCGCGGTAATTCGCGGCGTTCATAAATTTGGTCCTCTACTGCGTGCGGTTATCGCATCTGCGGGCAACGACCATCGTCTTGGTGCTAACGAAGCGCCTCCAGCGATTCTTTCGGTTTATCTTGGCGAGCAGCTTGAAAAAGTATTTGCTGATATCCAGTCAGGCAAAATCACCTCTTCTATCAGCGGCGGCGAAATGGACCTTGGCCTGGACCAAATCCTTAACTTCGAACGTGATCCAGGCGATCGTAACCGAACCTCTCCATTTGCTTTCACCGGCAACCGTTTTGAGTTCCGTGCGGTTGGTTCACAAGCGTCTGTTCACGGTCCATTGATCGCTATGAACACAATGCTTGCTGATTCCCTTGAGTGGATTGCTAGCGAGCTAGACAAGCAACTTTCTGGTGGAAAAGACCAGTCAGCGGCTGTAATCGCAACGCTTAAATCTTTGATGGACGACCACGGTCAGGCAGTATTTGGTGGTGACGGATACTCTGAAGAGTGGCACCGTGCAGCGGTTGAAGATCGTGGTTTGAAAAACATCCCAACCACAGCTGACGCGCTACCAGCATATCGCAGCCCTGAAGTGATCGAGCTATTCAAAAGCACTGGCGTACTTACCCCAGAAGAACTCGAAAGCCGTTTTGAAGTGTATTCAGAGCAATATGTGCTTGCAATTGAAGTGGAAGCCAAGCTCACCATCGATATGGCTAAAACAGTCATTTATCCCGCGGCACTGCGTTACCTTAGCGATCTATCGCTAACCAACACCGGCATGGCTGAAATGGGTATTGATATGGATAATTCTATAGCTGTAAAAGTTGCCGAGGAAGCCAACGCAATGATGACTGCGGTTGCTAGCCTGAGCGAAGCACTGGAAGCCGAAGGCTTTGGCTCCACCGAAGCACACCTTCAGCATTGCGCTAAAGGCCTTTGCAACCTGATGCTAGAAGTACGCGCTTGCGCTGATTCACTTGAAGCAGAAGTTGCCGATGAACTTTGGCCACTAGCTAAGTATCAAGAGATGTTGTTCATTAAGTAATTCGTCTTATTACTTGAATACAAAAAGGGCCGCTAACTAGCGGCCCTTTTTTTTACCTTTTCGCTTCGTTCAAGTAGTTTCCAACGAAATTACTCTTCATTATTTGGTTAACTGCTTTCATTAAACAGCTCTCGCCCCACCAACATACGGCGAATTTCAGAAGTGCCCGCACCAATTTCATAAAGCTTGGCATCGCGTAACAACCGCCCTGTCGGATAATCATTGATATAGCCGTTACCACCCAGTGCCTGTATCGCTTGCAGGGTCATCTGTGTGGCTTTTTCTGCGGTATAAAGAATAACCGCAGCGGCATCTTTGCGGGAGTCTTCACCACGATCACAGGCCTTGGCTACTGCGTAGAGATAAGCACGTGAAGTATTCAGATCAACATACATATCTGCCAGCTTTCCCTGCATCAACTGGAATTCGCCAATCGGTTGCCCGAACTGCTTCCGGTCATGGTAGTACGGCATCACGATATCCATACAGGCCTGCATCAAACCTACCGGGCCACCCGCAAGTACCGTACGCTCAAAATCCAGGCCGGACATAAGTACCCGCACGCCCTTGTTCTCGCCACCAAGTACGTTTTCAACCGGTACTTCGCAATTTTCAAAAATCAGCTCACAGGTATTCGAACCCCGCATACCCAACTTATCTAGCTTGGGTGCTCGTGAAAACCCGGGAAAATCACGCTCAACAATAAAGGCCGTTATTCCTTTGGAGCCGGCATCAGGCAGGGTTTTAGCGTACACCACATAGACATTGGCATCCGGGCCATTAGTGATCCAGAATTTATTGCCATTGAGAAGATAGTGGTCACCCTTCTTTTCCGCACGTAGTTTCATGCTCACCACATCAGAACCTGCATTGGGCTCACTCATTGCCAAAGCACCGATATGCTCGCCAGTACAGAGCGCAGGCAGATATTTCATTTTTTGATCATGGCTGCCATTTTTCCGGATCTGATTCACACAGAGGTTTGAATGGGCGCCGTAGGATAACCCCACAGCACCACAGGCGCGTGTAAGCTCTTCAACCGCCACCGTATGCGCTAAATAACCCATTCCACTGCCGCCATACTCCTCTTCAACGGTGATACCGAGCAACCCCATATCTCCCAATTTACGCCACATATCCATCGGGAAATCATTGTCTTTATCGATTTGGTCGGCTCGCGGCGCCAGCTCTTTCTGTGCAAGCTGATAAACCGCATCACGAAGCATATCTACCTCTTCGCCAAGATCGAAATTCATGCTTTTAAAGGGACCTATCATAATTTTTACTTCTCTCTCAACAATGGAAAATACAGCAATGGGTAATACAACTATCTGATCTACAAGAAATGAATCATGGCTCCGTAGGTTCCGGAAGTCTAATAATATAAACAGAAACACTTGTACCGATTAATGCTAACAAAATACGTACAGGCCAGAGTGGGATCAGGTAGATAGCTAGCGGCATCGTTAACCACAGCATTATCAATGTATACCTTTTTGCTTTGCGTGGCATGCCACTACCATCAAGGTACGGAAGTACGTATTGGCCTAACGATGGATGGCTCAGCAACCAGTCGTAGAAACGCTCCGAACTCCGCACATAACAAGCAGCGGCAAGCAGTAAAAAAGGGGTGGTGGGCAATACCGGCAGAAAAATCCCTATTACGCCTAAAATGACACAAACACCACCGGCAATCATCAGTAAAACCCGGAGCAACGGGTTACGTACCTGTTTGTACTCTTTAACCATACACAGTCCAGGCGTTAGCTCGCAGGAAATTCAAATTTTCCAAAGAGCCATCGAGAAATGATACTGGGAGACCTCTGCATAACGTAGCGAGCGCAGGTAAGACAAGGCAAAAATTGGCGAAAAAGCGCAGTTTACAGGTGTAAATGAGCAGAGCCTGCCCCGTGAAGCGTATTGGGTATTTTGAGCCGGTTTTTACCAAAAGTAGGCACTACCAAGCGACGCTGTATTGCCAAGCGCAGTAGTTATGCTGAGGTCTCACTGGGTTAATTAACGCCAAACTGTCTTAACACCTGAATTGTATATTTGATAGCCGCACTGCCTCTGAGTGGAATGCGCTATTAAGCCATAAATACCTCTCTTTTTCCGTAGGTAAATCATTGAAAAAAGAGGGTATCTTAATCCGCTAGCGAGCAAGCGCTAAAAGCACTATATTGAGACCTTTTCTATAGATAACCACCACGCGATCATCGACTCATTCACAAACCGAAAACCAGAAGCATGAACACATTGAATATTTGGGAATTCATCGCAGGACTGGGTATTTTTCTATTCGGTATGACACAGGTCGAACACGCCCTTAATAAATTCGCCGGCAATCGACTCAGTGTGTTTCTTCGCGATCAAACCAATAATCCGGTCAAATCCATTTTCGGCGGTACCTTTGCAACCGCATTGCTGCAAAGCAGTTCTATCGTATCACTAATGGTACTGGCGTTTGTCGGTGCAGGCATTATTGAAATGCGTAATGCACTCGGCATCATTTTTGGTGCGAACTTCGGAACTACGTTAACCGGCTGGATTGTCGCTACCATCGGCTTCAAACTCGATATCGAAGCACTGGCACTACCTCTCATTGGTATTGGTACTCTCGGTATCCTGGTCGTCGCAAAAAAAAGCACCCGTTACCACCTGCTTCTTTCCATTATTGGTCTCGGGTTTATTTTGCTGGGGCTCAGCTACATGAAAGGCAGCCTGGAATCATTATCTACCCAACTGGATATTTCTTTGCTGACAGGATACCCACCGCTGGTGTATCTGCT
>JAHRWD010000075.1 GCA_019090315.1 Pseudomonadales bacterium | reverse complement strand
AGACAGCCTGATATATCGAGCCTCCCAAATAGCGTCTTGTAACCCGCGCAGCGTTGGTCGTTGCTTTTGCCCAGGGCTTTATACAGCTTGTGATCAACAATTAAGTCATCCTTCGTCCCTAGGGCATTACGTGAATAGCTTGACCAGTTGTAATCAGCAGGCTTTTTGACCATACCCGCTTTCACAGGGTTCATTTCGATATATTTATACAGGGTGAATAGGTAGCTATCACTGTCTATCACACAAGATTTATATCGACCTTCCCACAAAGTGCCGGTTCTTTGGTGCTTAGCGTTATAGTAACGAACATATCGATTGCTCAAACACTGCATAAAGACCGCTAAAGATGCCTTATCTTTTGGTGTCACCAGCAGGTGAAGATGATTGGTCATAATGACGTAAGCATGCAATCGGCAGGAAGCCTTTGACAATGCCTGCTTTATGTCTGCCCTGATCCGAATCATGTCTTCCTCAGATTCGAATATATCCTGCCGATTATTACCGCGATGGATAATATGCAGGGGTTGATTGGGTATCACTATCCGGGGAAGTCGTGCCATTGCAAAATCTTAATGGGATGCCAGGCCAAAATCAAGCTGGCTGACCCCTTGATTTTCAACGGTGCGTATACCACCACCAACGGTCAGCGGTATAAATACCTGACTGGCGATATCTTCGACCATGTGAATAGTGGTATCGCGGCCTTCATGACTGGCGGTAATATCGAGAAAAGTGATCTCATCTGCACCTTCCCGGTCGTAGCGTTTGGCGACTTCAACCGGATCACCGGCATCACGAATATCAACAAATTTGTTAAGTCAAGACTTGACCAGTTTAACTATTTCTTGTAAGCGAACGTTCTAGAAGCTTAGAGCCTGATCATAAATCAAAGACCTCATTACATGTTCTTGATTTCATTCACACTCCTTCGACCATGTGAGCATTGACAACTCCACTAACACATCAATTTTCCGCCCCATAAGAAGCAAACTCTGATCAGGGAGAACAGACCAGTAGCGAACTGTATTAGTGGGGACAAGTCCTTCAAGCTCATAAATACTGTACAGATCAGGCGCTCCCTTTACCGGGCTAAGACGCTCGTGATCAGGGATAATAGAAGGTAAGCCGACAATAACGGAAGCAAACATGTAACCCTTTTCGCCTTTCTTCCGCAAGTTGAACAATGAGTGACCACTATGGCTCCCAATCGAGTCTATAACCCAGCCAGCAGGCACTTTAAAACACTTCCCCTCAACCGCTATTGAGCTCCCATCAACGGTTCTAAAGTATATGTAAGCCACTTTATCGAAAAGGCCAGGGATCAATGAGATAAAGCCCAATAAACCAAACAGCACAAAAGTGTAAGATAGTTTTTTACTCATTGCGAAGCTGCCGAATTTATTATTGCTCCAGCAGCGCTGTCAATAACCTTCGTCGGAACTGGGCCTGTTGCACTTGTACCAGGTATCGATGTACCCAGTTTCTGGGCCGCACTAGATGCATTTTTAATAGTTTTTTGAGCAGCGCTCTGCGCTGCATCAACGTGCTGTTGAGCCGTCGAAGCGTTGCATGATGGATTTAATAAACAATCGATTGCCTGTTCCTGCTCGGAGCGATATTGCGCGCCATTGTCAAAACCTTCTTTCACATCTTCGATGCCATCCGAGCACTTCTTAATAGACGCTACGGTACCGACTGCCGCTACAGCACACGCAAGAGTTCCGTACGGGAAAATAAAACATATTGGTTGCCGACCATCTGGATCAGTATATTTCAGAGGATTCTGATAAACATACCCATAAGTATTAACCCCCCCACTAAGCCCTATAGGATCAGAAGTGATATACCTCCCAGTCCCCGGATCGTAGTATCTGTTCCAGTTGTAATGCAGCCCAGTCTCTTGGTCGAAGTATTGTCCAGGAAAACGAATATTATTACTGATAGCCTCGTTGCTAATCGATGCCTTACCAAAGGGGTTATATGTTGCCGCCCAGACAACGGCCTGGTTTTGGTCGGTCATCTGCTGGGGGGTACCCAGATGATCGTTATGATAATAATAAACCGCTTCGGTTAGCGTATTCGCTACGTTGGTTAGGCGAATAGCATCTGCGATGACATAACCGTTGGCAGCACTGCTGAGGTTTATCGTGCTGCTGGTATCAAGCGAGTAGGTTCCTAGTAGATCCCACTGCCCACCGTTCTCCCGCTGATTTACGGTAATTTCAGTAGAGCCATCAAGGTGATGGATGCTGTAGGTAGCATTGCTGGCGCGGTTGGAGTGAGCTGTCCACCTGGCATATACCTCAAAATCACCCACTTGATTAGGTACCCAACTGGCGGTTTCACCCTGAGGCGTAACTATAGGCGGGGTGCCTGCGGGCAGCATGGTAATGCTGTCTGCTATTACGTAACCATTGGCGACACTGCTTAGATCAACGGTACTGTTGTTGTCTAAGGTATAGGTACCTAACAAATTCCACTGCTCGCCGTTTTGTTGCTGATTCGCGGTTACGGTATCGCTACCACCATTGTGATTTATGGTGTATTTGGCATCGCTTGCGCGATTGGCGTGGGCTGTCCAGCTAGCATAAACATCATAGCTTTCGACGGAACTGGCGTTTAATGCCCAACTAGCGGTGTCACCTTGAGCAATAGCCGGCGGCGGCGTTCCTGCTGGCAAGATAGTAATACCGTCGGCAATCACATAGCCGTTGGCATCATCACTGAGACTAACGGTGCTAGCGCTATCCAGTGTGTAGGTGCCGAGCAAGTTCCACTGACCACCATTTTGTTGCTGGTTTACCGATACGGTATCACTGCCGTTACTGTGGTGAACGGTGTATTTTGCGTTGCTTGCGCGGTTTGAATGAGCTGTCCAGCTCACGTACAGGTCATAGCTATCTGTGGTCGTTACATTTAGCTCCCAATTGGCGCTATTGGCTCCGGTGCCTGAGGCGTGGTACTGGTAGTCGCTCTGGTAGTAGTCATCAACGTTAGTTGAGGTGTTCCAACTCCCGATATAGCTAGCCTGCGAGTTATCGATTGGGTTACCCAGTATTCCAGGGGTTCCTGACTCGCCCACATGGAATTGGTAGTTGCTTTGGAAATAGCCGTTCACACTAGTGGAATTTGTCCAGCTGCCGGTAAAACTAGCTTGCAGGTTGTCGATAGGAATACCAAGCAACCCTGGCCCCGCCAGTTCGCCAGCGTGGTACTGGTAGTTATCGCCCTGGTGACCGGCGACGCTGGTGGATAGTGGCCATTGATCGCTGTAGGTAACAGCGGATGAATCATTATCTACCGTGACGTCGATTTGCGGCGAACCGTTGGGCTGGTTTTGCACCATGGCCAGAGGCTGGCCTTCAAAGTAGATGTACTCTTTTTGGGTTTCACCCTGGGCATCTATCTCTGCAACCAGCTGACCGGAGCTGTTGTAGAGATAATAAGTAGTTTCACCCGATGCAAGCGTTTTGCTAACCCGCTGGCCCAAACCATTGTATTGATAGCTAGCGACGAGCTGGCTATTTTTGTCTACCTCTGTAAGGCGACCCCGCTGATTGTAGCGATAGGAAAAAGCATCCCCATTGATCGTGCGCTGGGTAGTGTTTCCTCTCGCATCGTACTGGTAACTTTGAATTTCATCACCGCTTGCAGATTCAATCTGGTTACTGGTGCTACTGGGTGTGTAGTTGGTAACCTGGCTGTTTTGGTCTTTTTGAATGCGGTTTCCAACTCCATCGTAATCAAACCCTAGCTGCCCATATCCGCTGCTGTCGGTTTGCGCACTGGTGAGACGATCAAGCGAGTCGTAGTCGAAATTCTGGTTTTGGGATGCATCCAGCTGGTTATCGATACTGCTAATGCTGTTGACCGGATTGTATCCCCACACCAATTGCTGAATAGCCTGGCTATCACTCACGGTCTGACTGGACAGTCTTCCATTAAGATCAAAGCCACGATCAAGCAGCAGGCCGTTCCCAAACTGGTAGTGATTCGATGCGGCGAACGGTTGGTACTGAATATCGCTCATCAATGTTTGTGGCTGGCCGTTAACGGTTGTGTCGATCTGGCTGATACGGCCCTGGTTATCATACTGATAGCTATAGGTTCGACCGGCAGGATATGTGGTACTGACCAATAGATTGGTTTGTGCCTGATAACTATGGCGGGTGATCAATCGGCTACCGGGTGCTACCGCTCGACTGACCTGGATCTGATCGCCATGGGCATTGTAGAACCAAGCGGTACTTCCGGAAGGGTCAACCATACCAGTAAGCCGCCCAATGGGTGCGTGAACCGCAGGCGGTTGATCTTCAGCTTGGTAATTACCACCGTCGTAGTGGTAAATAATATCCTGCTGGCTATCGGCATACTCAATATGTGTGAGGCGATTCAACGCATCGTAGTGGTAGTTTGTTGTAACGCCAAGAGCGTCTGTTTGTTGCAGCAAATTGCCTGCGGCATCGTAGCTATCGTAGCTAGTCAGCCCGGTGTCAGGGCTGTTGCGAGAGCGTAGATTGCCGAGATCATCGTATGTGTAGGTTGTGATCAGGCCCCGTTGGTCTGTGACCGTTTTAATGCGGTCTTGGCTATCGTAGCTGTAGCCCACCTGAAAGGTGTCGGGGTCAGTTTCTGTTACCAGACGGTTGAGTGCATCAAACAGGTAGTGATAACTCTGCTCTCTGGCATCGGTTGTGCTCGTTGCGCTTCCAAGTGCGTCGTTCACCAAACTTACACTGGTACCGTGGTCATTCACTTGAATAACATGATCGCGTAGGTCGTAGCCGTGCTGCAAGTTCCGCGAAATAACACCATCACTATTTTTAGTAGTCTCACCAGTCCGATTTCCCTTTGCATCGAAACTATACGATATGAAATCACCTGAACTGTCGGTAACGCGAGTTAAATCATGGGCCGCATCATACGCGTAGATGAAGCTTGAACCATCGGGCAATATCAATTGCGTCAGCTGACCAACACTGTCGTAACTGTACTGAGTGGCACGGCTATCATCGATCGTTTGCGTCACCAGGCGCTGGCGGGCATCGTAAACCAGATCAGTAACGATACCGTTTACATCGGTCATGCTAGTGAGCTGACCATGGGCGTTGTAGCTGGTATAACTAGTGATTTGACCCAGCGCATTGGTGCTAGTTGCTAACTGCCCGCATTGACTTCCAGTGGTGCAGTCGTAGTAGGCGAAGTTAGTCACATCGGTTAGGGCGGTACGCGGACCATCGATGCTGATCAAACGGCCATCGCCGTCGTAACCAAATTGGGTTTGGCGGGATACAGGGCTACCCTCCAGATTGAATCCGCTCTGAGTAATACTAGTAGGGTTGAGTACTGCATCGTACAGGGTGGTGGTGACATGAGTTTGTGAGCCCGTCACACCATCGCGGGTGACAGAAGTCGGCAAATCCAGGTCATCGGTCAAGTACGTATAGGTGGTGGTTCGAGCTTCGGAGGTACCCGCAGCTTCGGTCATGCTGATACGCTGATTAAAGGCGTTGTAGGTATAGAGCGTTGTGTGGCCTTCCGCATCGATCCTACTAAGTTTGTTATTGTTGCTGTCGAAGGTTTGGGTAATGCCTTTACCGTCAGCGATGAACTCACGGCTTGTGAGGTTACGTATGCCAAGGTTTTTACTGAAAGTAACCTGCTCTGCATCACTGACTGCATTGGTGACAGTGGTCTGGGTATCGCTATCGTAGCTAAGGGTGAATTGCTCTTGTCCAACACTGTTGGTGGTGATCGCGTGTTTAGTCAACACGGCCTTGCCATCGCTATTAAAACTATAGGTGGCGTAGCGATCACCGTTAGCATCAGTGATGCCCGTTAGTGCATGTATATGAGTCGCATCTTCGTAATGATAGTTACGCACACTGCCGTCGGCATAGGTAACGCTTACGAGGTTGCCTATACCGCTATAGCCGTAGGTGATCTGAGCTCCAGCGCTATCGGTTACCGTGATAACACGCTGATTGGTATCGTATGCTAATGCCAATGTATGGCCGTAGGGGCCGGTGATATTTGCCAAATCTCCATCACCGTTATAGCTATATTGAGTGCGTAGCCCTGCAGAGGTTTGTTGCCATGCAAGTAGACCCGCCGTGTCGTATTGCTCCTGCTCGCCGCCTGGATGCGTGACCAGAAAACCACTGGTATTCGCGATTAGCAGTGGATCAACATCAGCGTCGCTAACCCAAATCCCATCAGCGCGACCAAAACGCAGTACCTTTCCGGAACCGCGGTGCATCGCTAACGTATCGGCACCGAGGATATCAAGCTGATGATTACGATCGAAACTCCAACCAAACCCAAGGGCACTATTGAGATCCGCAGCGTTACTGTTGTAATGACGGCTCCAGGTTAATGTGCCGCCACTGTAGTCTATTTCATGCTGGTACTTGTTACCGGTGACTGCATCACAGGGGTTCCCAAACCCCGATGTACATGATGGTTTTCCAAGTTGTTTTTCAGTGGCTAGATGCAGTTCGCTGGGACAAACGCCATCAATCGGTGTGGAGCCATCAGAGCAAGATTCCGATGGTATTACACATTGAGCGCCGTTTTGGACAGTGCCTTCTGGACAGCCCTCAAGGTTCGAATAACATTGCCCGTTAGGTGCAATCAGGTCAGGGCATGAGCCGCCCAAGTAACGAACAATAGTGGTTGTCGAACTCCGCCAACATTTCCCATTATTACAGTTACACCAACTTCCCGGCAAAGGTGCACAATAGTTTCTTGCCTGGTGAACTGTAGAAAACGTCGGAACATCAGCAATCGCTGAGCCCGAAAACACCGAAAACAAGAGGAAAAAATACAGCGGAAGTAATTTCTCTCGTTTTTTAACTACGTAATTCATACGCTTAATCCCTTAAATACTTCTCTAAGTTCCCTGTGAAAAACACCACTCACATGTGGCCTTCAGCTGCTCTTACTAGAACAACTAGTCGATCTACGGTAACAAAAACAAAAGCTAACCGCCAAGCTAAACGCGTCAAACCGTGACGGAATCCACGCTCTGTTTTACGTATCATTCATAACTAGAGGGCGGTGTATTACAGCATTCCCGTAGCTAAATAGTCCGTTTTCTTGGGGGAACCTCACTGTGTTAGTCGTTAACATTTTGAAATCGGAGAAGCTCCCAACACAACAATAGCAGTAGAAAAGCGGTAATATACGCCGCCAATCAGCTCAAACCAACCCATCGATGAATAAGCCAGTAAAGATACTCAGTGTTGCGGTGCCAGTTCCCCTCAGCAGACTGTTTGATTATCGCCTTGATGAAAACTCCGAAGAGCTGGATTGCAATCCAGGGCAACGGGTGTGGGTCTCGTTTGGGAATCGCAAACTGGTTGGCGTCATTGTAGAGATCAATGAGCAAAGCGATCTTGAACTCAGCAAGATCAAATCTGTGCTGCAACTGCTGGACCCTGAGTTATCCATTCCTGAATCACTTATGCGGCTCTGCACGTGGGCGGCCAGTTATTACCACTATCCGATTGGCGAAGTCTTTTCCGCCGCCATACCCGCGTTATTGCGTAGTGAAAAACCAGTGCCTATCCCGCAGATCACCCGTATAGCACTCACAACAGAGGGCGAACAAACCGACCCCGGAACCATTACCCGATCACCAAAACAGCAGCAGTTGCTGGAGTATTTGCAGCAAAACCAACGCTGCAATTTAAGCGCAATACAACAGCTATCGCTGGCGGGAAGCCCGCTGCAATCCCTGATTAAAAAAGGGCTTGCTGAAAAACTACAGGTTGATGAAAAATTTGAATCTGAAGATCTCGATACAGCGTTACTGGCGGAATCAAACCTGGCCCTTAATTCCGAGCAGCAGGTTGCGCTTGATACCATCACACAACAACTTGATCAGTATCGATGTTATCTATTAGAGGGCGTAACCGGAAGCGGCAAAACAGAGGTATATTTGCAGGCGATGGAAAAGGTGCTGCAAAATGGCCAGCAGGTGTTGGTGCTGATTCCAGAGATTGGCCTCACGCCGCAAACCATGAGTCGATTTCAGAATCGCTTTAATTGCCCACAAACGGTTCTTCATTCCGGACGCACGGAAAAACAACGCTTGCGGGGCTGGCAGCAGGCTCTCAGTGGTCATGCAAAAATCGTCATCGGAACCCGATCGGCAATATTTACACCCTTTGCGAATCTTGGTTTGATTATTATTGACGAAGAACACGATGCCTCACTCAAACAGCAGGAGGGCTTCCGCTACTCCGCCCGTGATCTGGCTATCACCCGCGCCCACCAACAAAAGATACCGGTCATATTAGGCTCCGCCACACCTTGCCTTGAAAGCCTCTACAACGCAGATCAAAACCGTTATACAAAACTGGAATTAACCCAACGCGCGGGAGAAGCATCGAAACCTGTTTTCCGGGTAGTTGATCTGCGTGGCAGACCGCTTGACGGGGGCATGAGCCAGCCACTGGTTCAGCTGATTCGCCAACATATCGAACAAAATAACCAGGTACTGATTTTCCTGAATCGCCGTGGTTTTGCACCGGTATTAATGTGTCATGAGTGCGGATGGATATCCGAATGCCGCAACTGTGATACGCGGATGACACTTCATCATTCACCCTATTATCTGCACTGCCACCACTGCGATCACAAACGATCTGTCGAAAAACAGTGCCCAGAATGTAAAACAAAAGAACTAAACCCGGTCGGACTGGGTACCGAGCGCGCCGAGCAGGTGCTACAGGAACTGTTCCCCGACACCCCGGTAATGCGAGTGGACAGGGACAGTACGCGCCGAAAAAACACCTTTGAAAAAATGCTTGCTGAAATACAAACCGGCGAACCCTGTATTTTGATTGGCACCCAGATGTTGGCCAAGGGCCATCACTTCCCCCATGTAACCCTGGCCGCGATTCTTGATGCAGACAGCGCGCTGTATAGCTCTGATTTTCGCGGTATGGAGAAAATGGGACAGCTGCTTACCCAGGTAGCGGGACGTGCAGGGCGTGAAAAAAAACAGGGTGAAGTAGCAATCCAGACACATGAACCCAATCATCCGTTGCTGCATCTGTTGTTTCAGGAGGGGTATCCCAGCTTTGCCCGGGAGTTGTTAAAAGAGCGGCGACTGACAGGCTTTCCGCCTAATGGCTATATTGCATTGATACATGCCCAGTCAACATTCCGTGAGAAAGCAGAAGAACTTCTGCAAACACTTAGCGATGTCCTGCCTACCGATCCGGCCACAGAGGTGCTTGGCCCTATTCCCTCTGCGATGGAACGAAGAGCAGGTAGATATCGGTTTCAGTTACTGCTGCGATCAGATAGCCGCCAAACACTCCACACGACGCTCAATCAATGCCTTCAGTTTTTCGAAAGCCACAAGATCGATAGAAATGTTCGTTGGCAGCTGGATGTTGATCCGGTCGAGCTGTTTTAGCCCTCACACCCACGTTGAGTGATCTGTTAGCTCCCGCGCTCAGGTCTATTTTTCAAATTTTGGTAGCATAGGATAATCAGCCAGCCCCGCTTCGCTTCGATCTTCAAATAGAACATTAACCCCAGTTATCTGAGGCTCCTCTCTGGCGATGATAACGTTATTTCTGGCTACTGCGTCGGGCAAGCTTCCATGCTTGTGAAAAAGCATATTGCCTCTTGTGCGCTCCATAAGAATGAGGTTATCGGCCAACAGAACTCTATTTTCTGAGTACCCCCTTTTTTCAAGCCCGTAACCAATCAAATCCTGGTTTGTCGAGCTTACCCCTTTCTGCAACACTGAATTTTTTATCGTCAGCACCCCACCACTCGGCACATCAATCAGACGGCTATCACCAGAAGAAAGAGAAGCAATAACACTGTTTTCGATGGTAGTAACTGCGGCGCGGCTTTTCACTTCATGCCCCTGGTCCTTTGAGGCAAGTACCATGCTATTTCTCAATGTCAGCACACCGCCGTTAACGTAAATTCCATGGGCACGTCCGGCAAGACCCAATCGTTCAAATCGACTGTCTTCAATTAGTACGTGACCAGATTTCCCACCCGCCAATAATCCCTGTTGGCTGTGGTGAAAATACACATGGGTAAGTGTTAACCCGCTTCCTTCATGCCGTACACAAGCACCATTTCGATCCCGTACTTTAACGTTTCGACATTCAATATTCTTTATCTGAGTATTATTTCCTTTGGTGATAATCGCCCCTTTACCTTCCGCGGCGGTATTTTCTATCACCACATGTCCGACTCCGACAACCTTCACGTCATTTGCGCGAATCACCAAAGGTTCATGATAGACACCTTCGCCGATGGTAAGTACATCACCATTTCGAACAGCCTTACTCGCCGCTTTTAATGATTTTACCGGGCTGTCATTTATCCATATTCCAGTCTTTTTTCCCTCTCTTGTAGCCAGAGGCTTCCACGGATCAAAATTGAGGCTGATCTCCTCTTCGATAGAAAGTCCCGATTGAACCGCCGCCGGTCCGGTTTTCAACAGGGGGATTTTTTCCTCCAGTATCGCGTATACGCGATAATAGACATCACGCACCCGGTCCGGCATCACTAACAGCGTGCCCAAAGCCAGAATATGAATCGATATACCCGCAGCTATCAGATAAATTTTCAATAAGTACTTAATACGGTTCATTTCAAATGACCTTTCCAAGTTTTCAGAATAACCTGTAGTGACACATCACAGTTTGACAAATCATATCGCTAGAAATTAAAAGTTACTACCTAACAGCCCATCACAAAAAAAGCCCCAACCAATGGTCGGGGCTTTTTTGTCTATCAAACGTGAACCTGTCAAGCGTTCCAACAGATCATCACATCAGCAATTCACTCAACTTACTTTTTCAAGAATGTGAATCGCACAGGCATTACCCAGGCCTACAACATGAGTCATACCAATTTTCGCACCTTCAACCTGGCGTGCACCGGCTTCACCACGTAAGTGGGTAGTGATTTCGTAAATGCCCGCAATACCAGTTGCACCCAATGGATGCCCTTTAGAGAGCAATCCACCAGATACATTCACAGGCACTTTGCCGCCGTGTTGAGTTGCACCGGAATCGATCAACTGGCCACCCATGCCTTCGTCACACAGACCAAGGTTTTCATAGTGCATAATCTCTGCGGTTGCGAAGCAATCGTGTAACTCAACCAGATTTACATCTTCTGGGCCTACGCCTGCCATTTCATAGGCTTGCTCGACACACATGCGAGTACAGGTATTGAAATCAGGCAGTGTCAGGTTGTGCGCCGTATATGGATCACTGGTCATCGCTGACGCTTTAACCCGTACCGCACGGCCCATCAGGCCAAGCTCTTTAACTTTTTTCTCCGACATGATGATCGCCGCAGCAGCACCATCAACATTAACCGAACACATCAGTTTGGTGTTTGGATAGGAGATCATTTCCGCATTCATCACCACATCGAGAGGTGTCTCGATCTGATACATCGACTTGGGATTGGCAACCGAATGGTGGTGGTTTTTTACCGATACCTTGGCGAACTGCTCAAAAGTAGTACCGTATTTACGATGGTGCTCCATGCCCAGTTCAGAGAACATGGTCGGCATGGTGTTTGAACCGAGAATACCTTCAGTAGGGATACCTTCAGCTACATCACCACTGCCCAACAGGCCACGACCCATCTGCTCTACACCGACACACAATACCGTGTCATATAGGCCTGCTTTAATCGCAGTCCAGCCCTCACGGAAAGCAGTCGCACCGGTTGCACAGGCATTGGCACAGTTCACAACAGGGATCCCGGTCTGACCAATTTCAGCCAGAATTTTTTGCCCGATGGTATTACCCGATTGCATCAGGTTCCCACAGTAAAAAGCCTGCATATCCTTAATCGATAAACCCGCATCCGCCAGCGCCAGCAATGCCGCTTCACCACCCATTTTGGGAACGGTTCGATCAGGAAAACGACCGAATTTAATCATGTCGGTTCCTACTACATATACATCACTCATGGTTGTTCTCCTTATGCAGATTCTAGTGGTTCAAAAAAGTATGAAGTGTAGCTATTGCCCTGTGCATCCTGACGGCCAGCGTCGGCAAATACGACCTTAACCGGGATATCGGTTGTTATTTTTTCGGGATCCGGTTCGATATTGATCAGGTTGCCCTTGAGAGTACCGCCGCCATCGAGGTCTACAACCGCTGAGACAAAAGGCACTTTTGTACCAGGGAAGCTACGATACACCACGGTATAGGTATAAAGCCGACCTGTACCGGCGAGCTTGATCACTTCCATTTTATCAGTAGCAAAACACTTGCTGCAGGTATTTCGCTCGCCGACATAAACGGCCCCACAACTTTGGCACTTATGGCCCTCTAAATAGGGTTCCGCACCCTCGGGTAATTTCACAAAGGGCACTATTGGTAGTGGCCCGGTGCTAACAGCTTGGTCGGTCATTATTATTACTCCCAGATATTTAGTATCGTATTGGATCGCTGATAAACGCTCAATCCAGTACATTCAGCTTCCTGATCAAAATAGTATGCAATTGATCTCTTCGACACAAGCATTCACTGGTTAGCAACAGAAAATTCTGACCTGAAAATCCGGATCTCGACATCAACCCTTGTATTTAACGCAGGGGATGAACGACAAAAGGCCAAATACCACTCTATGGAATGCCAATATCGGCGGCATTACCCGACTAAATCCCGCCAAAGGTCAATTTCTCAGGGTCGAGCAACCGCTCCAACTCATCTCTGGGGATATCTGTATTTTCCTCTGCAACATCCACAATAGGCCGTCCCTCTGCATAAGCCTGCTTGGCAATCTTGGCTGCTTTTTCATATCCAATTACGGGGTTCAAAGCCGTTACCAAAATAGGATTTCTGGTCAGCGCTGCTTCTAACGATTTTTCATTCACAGTAAAACTGGCGATGGCTTTATCGGCCAATAGCACACTCACGTTAGCAAGTAGTTCGATACTGGAAAGCAGGTTGTGGGCAACCAGCGGCAGCATCACATTCAGCTCAAAATTACCGGATTGCCCTGCAATTGTAATGGCCGCATCATTGCCAATCACCTGCGCCCCCACCATCGCAGCCGCTTCTGGAATTACAGGATTAACCTTTCCGGGCATGATAGATGAGCCGGGCTGCAGCGCTTCCAGCTCAATTTCACCGAGTCCCGCCAATGGCCCTGAGTTCATCCAACGTAGGTCGTTGGAAATTTTGATAATGGAGACTGCGATGGCCTTAAGCTGCCCTGAAAGGGATACAGCAATGTCTTGCGAGCCAATATGGGTAAAGAAATTTGTTGCGGGCTGAAACTGAATCCCCGTCTTGTTTGCAAGAGCAGAACTGAACTCTTTTGCGAAATCCGGGTGCGCATTAATACCTGTGCCCACGGCAGTGCCACCCTGGGCAAGGGTTTGAAGTGCAGGTTGTAGATCAGTAAGCCGATGGATGTTTTGCTCAACTTGACCAGCCCAGCTTTCCAGGCTTTGACTTAATCGCACCGGCATTGCATCCATAAGGTGAGTACGACCGGTTTTTATGTGATGCTCAACCGTTTGGGCTTTATCTCGAATACCATCCACAAGGTGTTGCAAGGCGGGAATTAATCTGTTTTCAAGCGCCAGTGCGGCACTGACATGAATGGTGGTTGGGATGACATCGTTACTGCTTTGCCCACAATTTACATGATCGTTCGCCCCTACTGGAGCACCGTATAATTGACTGGCTAGATTTGCTAATACCTCATTAGCATTCATATTGGAGCTGGTACCAGAACCGGTTTGAAAAACATCTACAGGGAAATGGGACATCAAATCCGGATCAGCCTGCAAGCTGTTGACAGCATCCTGAATGGCTGCTCCCATCCCCACCGGAATTTGTTCCAGCCTGACATTGGCCCTGGCTGCAGCAGCTTTAACGAGTAGTAATGCCCGAATAAATGATTCAGGCATACGCAAACCACTCACTGGGAAATTATTAATTGCCCGTTGCGTTTGCGCTGCATATAACGCATCAGCGGCCACTTCGAGAGTACCCATGCTATCCTGCTCGACTCGAACATTCTCCATAAATTATTACCTTAGTTTGTACTGAGACATTTACACAACCAGCCCATCTTTCACATAGTGACTGATTACACGAAGCTCCCGCGCCAAAAATAAAACCTGCTGTTCGCTTTGTTTGTCATTCACCAATCGGTGAAGTTCTTTTAGTGGCACATAGATATAATCCAGGCACTGGCAACGCCAATGTGCGGGAAGGTACTCGTCGGATAGCGTTTCGAGAAGCAACTGAAACTGTGATTCCAGATGAGTGCGATAAACCGCTTTATTCAGGCCCAATCGTGGTTGTTCGGATAAAAATTGCTGAATCAAGTGTGGGCTATCCGGCGCCTCAGCATTCCTGATTTTACGACACAACTCTTCATAAACAGAAACCGCCGAAGCGGCCTCAGATTTTGATGTATGCATTTTTTCCAATTACCCGTCGATCAGGTGAAAAAAATGAAACACTACCCGCTACTTAACTTGACTTAGATAGTCAGTAAGGCGTGTTTTATTCATCACTACCGCTGCATTAAAAGCAGCACCTTCTTTTTTAGCTTGCTCAAGATTCACAGCCTTTCCTACTTGAATTACCCCCACCATCCCTAGCGTAGAATGCGGTACGCATTTGTAGATATAAACGCCATCCCGACCAAAAACCACTTTTGTTGGCTCTCCCATTGGAGTAGCAAAGGACTCGGCTCCCGCTGGGATAGAAAAAGACACGGCATTGTGAGTAGCATCTGCCGGCACAAAGTTGACCGTATCACCTTTTTCGACCTTTAGATATCCTGGCTCCATCAGCATCATCTGCCCATTTGCATTGGCGGTTATAAGCTTGATGGTATATTCCGCAGCGGAAACAATTGAGGTATATGAAAATAGTACTAGCGCGAATGAAACTTTAAACTTTTGCATTGGTGTTCTCCATTGAGTGACTAAGGTAAGGAAACATTCCCCTGACAGGATTTGAATAAATTAGTTAGTATCGTAACGAACAGTAACCAGAAAACTTCGTTTCAAGCCGTCTAATGCAGTATAAGGTTCATGATAGACCGTATTAAAAAGGTTACGGATTCCGATACTAAAACCAAAACCTTTATGTGATCCTCCAGCATAAATATCAGCAACAAGGAAAGGATCAAACCCTTCGGTCTGTTCGACATTAGGCTGATCGGTAACATAACGCGCCCGAGCATTAATCCAGGGCGAGCCTGGCATACCAGAAAAATATTTTTTGTAGTAGCCAGAAAATTCTAGCGGCCTACTATCCGTTATAAAATCAAGCTCAGCAGCACTGAAATCATTCATACCAAAGGAAAACCCAGCCTCAATATCATCGTTAATAATCTTCCTTAATGAAAACTCGAAACCACGATTATCCACTTCACCAGCATTTATATAGAGTACTTTGGTGGCGAAAAAGTCACTTTCACGATCATCATATTCACCAATTAGAGGATTACAGTCTCCCGCAGCAATACACGCAAGCAGTGCGTTTTTATCGGTTATTTTACGTACCTCTTTGGTGCTAATATAATTATCAAAGCGACTGTAGAAAACAGCAGCTGAGGCATACCATGTGTCATTACTGTATTTCCAACCGAGTTCAATATTGTTGGCGGATTCTGCATCTAATTCCATGCCGCCACCAATAAATACATCAAAGGCAAAACGCTCCATCAGGGTTGGTGCGCGATGGGTATGGCTATAGTTAAATGAAAGATTATTTTGATCATTGATCGAATAGATAACACCCGCAGCATAGGTTAATGCTTCATCAGTTTGCGGGTCTAATTTTCCGGATACGCCCACCAGATCGTCGATTATACTCAGGTTCTGACCAGGCCTTAGCGTTTGCTCAACCTCCCAACGATTCAGGCGCAAACCCGCTGTATAGGTAAACTGTTCACCATAACTAAATTCATAGCTGGCATACGCAGCGTAGTAAGTCTGCTGTGAAAATGTATTGGTTTCTGCATCATCAAACACATACTCTGCACCAACCCTTAGAATAGATTCGTCAAAATACAGGCTTCCTTTCAGGTTTAAACCCACGCTATCAAGAAGCGTACGATTAACCGCTTCTCCCTGATATATATCTTTGATAAGAGTTTGATTATAGAGCGTGACTGACAGCCGACTATTACCTCGATTTACGAAGTGATACCCAATCTGACCAACTTCCCGCGAGAGATCATCGTAGTGAAATACACGATCGGTGGCAGCCCCATGGGTAAAAGAGATATCTTCAGCGGCATACTCGCTGTATTCGGCGGTCAGGTCATGTTGAGCATTGATCTGATACTTAAGCTTTAATCCTGCACTTTCACTGTTGTAACCCAGATCGGTTATTTCATTTTCTGTACCCAGGCGCTCATCCAGAACGTTAGTGCGCAGAATAATTTCATCCAGTTTTTCCTGGTCTTCAATTTTATAATCCCGAGCGTTAAGCCGGCTGGCGCTTATCGTCGCACCGAACCCTTTATAACCGGCGCTCAGTACAGCTGACTCCCTGTCCTGCGCGTAACCTCCATCATAGGCGACCTCAACAGCACCACCGATATGATTATCTGTTTCGATGTTTTTGGTGGTCACGTTAACAATACCGCCGGTCGCACCTGGGGAATAGATGACCGATGGGCTGCCTTTGATCACTTCAATAGAATCAACCCTACCGATATCCAATAGATTTATTTCGCCGCCACCGGAATGTGTCATACCTTGATTACCGATAACGACATCATCCACTAAATAGGTAATACGATCACCGGACAGACCTCTTATCTCAACCCGTTTGGAAAACGCACCACTATCGATCACATTCACGTTGGGGATGTCACGTAGCGCTGATTTAACATCTGTTGCCATCTCCTCCTTCAACTCTTTGTTGGTGATTTTGTCGCGGGAATAGGTTTCGTAGAAGGATTCATCAAGGTATTTTTTTTGCTCATTCTCCTGTTGGCCGTAGACCTCGATGGTATCCAGCTCAACTGGCTCATCCGCAAAAGAAAAATTAACCGTTAGGCAAAATAACAAACAACACTGAACACAAATTAATTTTGAAAAACGCATCAATACAGCACTTTTTGACAAATACAAGAAATATCATGAGAACAAGCCTGAGAGGCTATCAGCCTCCCAAACCCATCAGGTCTCCAAAAAAAACCAGGTTACTGGTTATTCATACAGCCAGCTAGAGAAAGGCACCTGATCTACATATTCCACGCCATCAGTATCATCCACTTCGCCCGCGATCAGGTAGAAGCGATGACCACCGGGATCTGCCTTGAGGGCAAATAGATTACCAATACCTGCCACCGGAACACCGGAGGTCAAACCTGATACAGAGTTAATGGCAGGATCGCCAGGAATTACGCTGCCAGTGCCATGAACGACGCCCATGCTTTCACCGGAGCTAAGATTAGTCAGAATGCCTGTCGCACCATCCCAGGAAAGTACAGTGCCGTCGTAGACACCATTAGCACCCTGTGCAGCTTTGGTGAAATAGGTTCTACCGGTTGTGGTGCTCAGTGGAGCAACCGGGTCGGTAATATCATATTCATCGAGAGTAAACTCATAAGGCTGGCTACTCTCAACAAAAGTGCTGATATAAAGTTTGTCAGCCAGTGCATAGGGAGCGATTCTACGTGCGACAAAGTATCTGAGTAGTGCTTTTGACTTTAAAACAGTATCCAGCTCAGTTTTACCAACGCTGTCACTATTCAGATATCCGTAGTAGACCGATGAGCAGCCGTAACCAAACATGTCTGGTGTACAGGAGCCACCGACGCCGGCTTCATAGTTGCCGATCTCGACAAACAATCGACCGTTAACCGTAGCAATTAAATTGGCATGGCCTACTACATTTTCAGCATCTGATTCATCGGCCTGATCAATGCCGTCACCGTTATCGAACATAGTGACGCCAGTTGTGCCGGAAAACTTCAGTATCTGGGTATGTTTATAAACATGAATGTCGCCGAGATAGGTGTAGCTTCCCACCGAATCGGTTGCGTCACCATCGTAGTTAATTCTGACGTACGCATTTTCACCATCCGACAAAGACCCTACTGAACCTGAAATATTGCTGAAGCCACTTCGCAATGCGTCACCACTTCCATGCGCCGCACCGGCAAGGGTGTGGATTTTGTGATTAAAGGTAGCAGGGAATGATGCTCCCGTGACTTCACTTAATGACTGATCCGATTTTTTATAGGCGTATAGGGTGTCCGTGCCATGCCTGGCCATATACACATAGTCATCATTTTCAGCCTGGTAGTAGAATTTTCCATCGCCCATTCCACCAACAGCGGTGACATCGGTGCAGCTATCCAGTACTGCCTGACACAACTGTAGCCGGGTTCGTTCATCTTCAGCTTCAGGGTAGCTACCCGATTTATGAATGGCCTCGTAGAAGCTCAACACACCAGTCGTCGCACCTTCTGTGTCTTTAATTACACGAATCATATGCCCCTGTACCATGGCACTGTCACCCATCCGAACCAATATCGGACCATGCAATAATGCACTTTCCGATTCACCCTTCAGCACATCCGGCAAGCTCTCGAATACTTTAAGTTCTACATAGGAATTATCGACATCACTGATGTTGTTATATAGCGTGTATTCATCCGCGAGGGCGGTAATACCCTGTTCAGCAAGCGTTTGCGGAAATAGTGAAGAACCGTAGATCACAGTTTCATCTGCGGGGCTGGCTATATTGTAGCGTTTGAATACGTTGTCGAAATAGAAGCTGTACTCAAAGGTGCCTCCGTAACCGTTGGGTGCGCTGCGGGTCTCTTTTGACTGGGAGGGGTCGAGGAAAATACCGAATTTTCGACTGTCGTAGACCTCTTTTCCGTCATCTGTATGACCTTCAAAAACGAAAGCACGATTGCCAAGAATAATATCAGTCTTAATGACTTTTTGAGTGCCAGTAGTTGCATCATGTACCACCAATTGTTCATTTCCGGTTAACGGATTGTTGACGGTATAAAAAGCGAGTTTGAGCGTATCGCTGAAGGTCGCATCAAGGTTTACCAGCTTGACCGCAAAGCGTGAAGCGTCAAAACCGGAATTATTTAAATTCCCCTCAGGATTATCATCGTCGTCATCCGATGGCACATCAGCTGCTATCAGAAAACCACTTGCCGAAATGGTTGCTACCACATCATCTGCTATAAGATAGTCTCGGCCTGCGTCGGTGGGAATATTAGCTAACATATATTGAGCTAGCGCATGGAGGTTATTAGCAATAGTTATATCGTCCGGGGCTGTAAGGGCTGCAAGCTCATCCTTCAGGCTAAGCCGAACCGTGCGCCGAATCACTGCTTCCTGATAGGCATTTTCAAGATCTTCAGTCGAGGTGACACTGTCCAGCAATCCAAAAAAGGTGACCAAACGTGCTTTTGCATCCAGATCCGTAATGCTCGCCAGATCTGCTTCATCAAGACCATCATCCCCGGTCAGCCCCGCATAAATATCAGAGAAACTTTGGCCCTCTTTGCGCAGCAGTGTGAGCTTCATCGAACTGCTCATTACCGATGCTGAACCAACTGGGTTAGATGCCAAATCCACCTCATCCAATCCAAGCTGTGCCGCCACAGCCGTTTTTGCTTCGGCAAGGCTATCGCCAGAAGCTACCAGCGCATCTATAAGGCTGGTAATTGGGGTAACCACCGTCGCGCCGTAGCCGCTCTCTTCATACATATCGAGCGGCAGCGTAAGGTCCATACCGTCCAGACTTTCACCGGTACCTACATCAATACCGCCGGTAGCCACAACCCTATACCCAGCCAGATCGCCCTTTGGTATGCCGCTGATGGTAAATGTGCCATCAGCTCCGGTAATAACCGCCTGACCAACTGCATCATCACTACCGTCACGCAAAACAACGCTCGCACCCTGGACTTCAGGATCAGATACGACTCCACTGATGCTTTGGGTTTTATCGCCTCCGCCACCGGTACTGCCATTATTGGAACTGCTGCAGCCCACCAGCGATAACGAGATCGCCAGGCTAGAAGCCGTTAGTAATTTGAACACTTGATTGCTATTCATCAATAGTTACCTCTGAATTGATAGTTATCAGTTTTATTTATTGCATTGCGGTTTAATCAAACCTCATGGATCCGGACTTTCAGTAGGTGCCCGAAACCTACCAAACACTAATCTAAATATAAATACGACGTATTTACATTCATAGGCGGGCTAACCCTGTCAAAACTCATATACATCCCCACTAACACCTACTTCCAAAACGAACCAGGTGAGTGGAAAAGGACCTTGTACAGTTAACCCAACTACTCAATCACTGCAAATTTGACGAGAAAAAAATACAGGTTTGCTATTGGTTTCTCAGATCTCAGGGGCTATCGTTTTTGACAGGCCATGAGATAAACTGCCAGCCGAATCCAGCCCCAAAGACCAGCAGTATCAATAATAAAATGTACTGGTATGCGTCATCGTCACTCACTTCCTGCTTCTGTACTTTCTCCATCACCTGCCCTTCTACCTGAGTGCTATTCTCTTGCTCGGCAGCTTTCTGATTTGATTGTGGTTGTGTTGGAGCATCCATCGGCGCGGGAACAAATGGCGCTAAACCAAAACCCGCTGCCTGTTCATTCAGGTGTTCGATAAAGGTTTCATTTTTAGTAAATACATCATATTTTTGTGCCAGCTCGATGTAGGTTTCGGTTAGCTCTTTGATCGTCTCCGTGTCGGTACTCCAGTACTCTTTCCGGTTCGCTTCAAGCATACGTTCAATCATTTGCGCTAGCGCATGGGCATTGTTCTCTTCGTACCATTCGCGCATATCAAGTTCATATTTATCCTGCACGTAGACCTCAAAAAACTCCTGCCATTGGTCGTCCCGCACGTTGTCGGGGTCAACCACCTGCCAGCCCCAGAAGTTGTTTAATACATCTAACGTTGCAAGCGTTCCGGCGTAACCCTCTGCCTGCATCTCTTTAATCCATTGCGGATGGAACTGGCGTGTACGCAGTTCTGTCGCTAAAAAACGCGCCAGTGGTTGGGTACGGTTGTTGTCCGGATCGCGCAAATTGGAGATATACATCTCCGGGCTTTTGCCATCCAGGTGGCGCACCGCAAGGGAGATTCCGCCCATATATTGAAACGGATCGTCGCTGGTCAATAGCCCGTAAAGATTCGATGAACGGGAGAAAACTGCGGCATCAGTGCCAGAAAGGTTTTTAGCGTAGAGATCAATATTCGGTAATTTTTCACCCCAGGTTTTATCATCACTGCCGTAAAAATAACCCATACGAGACAGATAAAGTTTGGCAATTTTGTCATCCTTTTCCCAGGTATCCGAGGCCATGCTCGCACCAGCGATACCGGTGCCGTAGCCGCCGCTTTCATTAGAAAAAATACGGATGGTTGAGAGTTTTTCGGCTTGTTTTTCATCCATGCCTTCGGCAAGCAGCTCCTTTTTTAGTTGCTTGCTGTGACGATAAACAAAGTTATTATCCTCTTTTAATTGCGCAACTTTTTCGATCGCTGCGGCCATTAGCATCATGATATTTGGAAATGCATCCCGGTAGAGTCCGGTCGCAGAAAGCACCACGTCTACACGAGGACGTTTTAGATCACTGTAAGGGATGATTTCGGTGCCGGTAATCCGGCCACTGTCGCTCCATACGGGGGTTACGCCCATCGCATATAGCACCTGTGCTTCTACCACACCCAGATGGCGCATGGTTTCGATCGACCACATAGAATAGGTTACTTTCTCAGGATAACGGCCATGATCTTTGTGGTAGTTGACGATTAGATCGTCCATCAACTCCTTACCCGCTTCCCAGGCTTCTTTGGTGGGTATCTTCGACGGATCAAAACCATAAAGATTAGTGCCGGTTGGTAATGCCTCTGGGCTGCGAATTGGATCGCCGCCGGTGCCACTCGTCACATACCGGCCAGAGAGCGCTTCCAGTAAGGCGCTACTCTCTTCAATGCCATGAAAATTGGCATAGTGTTCCTGTGCCAGCTCCAATAACCCTCGTAGTTCAGAATCATCTATTTCAGCAATATCCCCGTCACCAAGCACATAGGTACGTATCAGAGTGAATTCGGGGCTTTGATCCAGGGTACGATAATCCGCAGAGCTATCGTGGGAGTGTGCTGATTTATGGTTGTGGCTATCATCATGTTCATCCTTGTGTTCATCCTTGTGTTCATCTTTGTATTTATGCGCATGTTCTTCGGCGTGGCTATCATGGCTATGGCCATGCGCTGCAACTTTTTCTTTGTCTGCCCGGTGTTTTTCGATATAACGTTCCGCCGGTTCTACAAAGCGTTTACCGAGCATCTGTACCAGGGTTGAAAGCAGGTGTGACTCTTTCGGTACTTCACCAAAGGTATGCAAACCCAGCGGTTGATTCTGCGCACCAAGATCGCTGAGGTATTCATGCAGTTCCGGCAAAAACTCGTCGAACCGTGCCTCAAGATCAGCCTCACTCCAGGCAAGATCCTTTTCAATATTCTTTTCTATTGCAAGATCAATAATGGCCTGTTTGGTACGCTGGCGAACTCCGCCCTGATCCAGCTCATTGTATTGGTGCATCAGGCCATGCAGATCGACCATCTCTTCATACAGACCACTTTTAGCAAAAGGTGGGGTTAAGTGGCTGATAACCGTGGCGCGACCACGGCGTTTGGTCTGTAGCGCTTCCCCCACATCATCCATAATAAATGGGTAGATAATCGGGGTACTGCCCGCGGCCATATTGCCCGCGTCATAAATCGACAGGCCGCGCTCTTTTCCCGGCAGGTATTCGTGGGTACCGTGGGTTCCCAGATGCACGATGGCATCGGCACCAAACTGTTCGCGCACGTAAAGATATACCGCCAGATAGTTGTGGCTAATTGGAACGGTTTTCTCATGATAGATAGCACGCTCTCTCTCCTGGCGATTACCCCTTGGCGGTTGGGGCAACATCATCAGATTTCCAGAGAGACTGCGTGGAATAATGAACTGCTTCTGACCATTAACATCCGCCACAGTGAAGCTGTCTTCCGGCGGCCCCCATTGCGCTTCGATCTCACTGCGTACAGAAGATGGTAGGCGTTTGTACCAGGCCATATATTTCGTCATTGGCAGCAAGCCACCTGCACCCTCATCGGTACCCAGGCCAGGTAATTCGGTATAGGGTAGCTCACGATGAAATGGACGCAGCATTAAACCGGTACGATCAATAAACCACTGTTCCGGTTTTTCATCTACCTGGTAGTTTGCGCCTTTTAGGGTTTTATAGATGGAGGCAAGACTGGTGGGCACATTCAAAAATGAGGCCGCGGCATTTTTTTCGCCCGCGGGATAGTTGTAGAACATGATCGCGACTTTTTTATCCGCATTGGCTTTGTTGCGTAGTACCGCCAGTTTGATCGCTTTATTCGCTACATTATCAAGCTGATAATCGATTGGCTTGAGGGTTTTATCCTGCGCTCGGGCGGATATCACAACTGGATCAATCACTCCTGCAATTTCTGGCATAGTCAGAAAAAACGGATTCATTTGTGCAGGAATACCCGCTTGATCTGCTTCCCATTGGGCCTGGTCACCGTTCATATAAGGCAAAACCTGCATGACTGGCACGCCCAGCGCTTCATATTCCTTACGACGTTTTTCCGCCCAATGAATAATCCGAGTATTGATAATATTATCGACGGCTACCTTTCCATTAATACTCAATAGATCAAGATATTCACTTTCTGCCATACCGGAATAGTAAAATGGCACCGCGATCGCATCACGCGTTTCAATCGCTTCAATCAACGCATCAATCACCAGGGTCGAATCCGCCGCGATGGATTCACGGGACATTGCGATACCAATCAGGTTTTTATCCGTATTGGCTTTCTTCCAGATCAAGTAGTCAGCAAAGCTGGCAAACACGGTTTTTTCATAGTCAGGATGATAGATACCATTTTCCGGGAAGATAATGGCTGGTTCAGGTTTTGCACTGCTTAGATTGAATAGTTTACTAGCTAAATATAACTGCATATTCTGGAGGTTCTTTTCTCCACCATGGTAGTAATAGTCATATAACGTTTGAATTTGATCTGAACTAAAACCTTTTCTGAGTTTTGTTTTCCCAGTCACTTTAATCGGTAAGAAAACAGCTGTTTTGGAATTTTCTACCGCCGCTTCAAAGCGCGCATACTGCTCTTCTGCTTCCTCGCTGCCAATCGAATCAAACATGACTAGATCATAGGGTGCGACTAACTCTGCAATTGAGTCACCCTCCTTAATGGCCCGTAGATATCGATAATCAACCTTAAAATAGCTGTCTTTTATCGCCAGATCAGCAAACAGTTTTAGTTTGGCATGACTAATATGATTGGTAGCCAAGATCAAAATAGATTTTTTTGTTGCGTTAAGTGTGGCGTTTTCACTTTGGGCGGGGTACCCACTTATTGTTAGGGCAACCGTAACCAATACAAATATAATTTTTTTCAATTTCATCACTTCTTTTTGTAATACCAGGGCTAAGCCTGGGCATTTAATTGCTGGATTAATAATTACCGGCGATTCATCTATATTCCAATCGAGCCAGACAACTCCAGCTTCAATTCATCCACAATCATTTTGGCACCACGCCAAAATTCAATCACGCTAGTTTCGGTATAGTCATCCATTGCTTCACAATCTTCTATTGCTCCGGATATCAACCCATCAAGCTCATGCACTCGTTCTTTTGTCATAACGTGATACTCCTGTTAATTTCGTGCGATTAATTTCTAGCTACTCGCTATTACTCACCCGCTTCGGGCACGTAAATCATCGATCCATCTTTAAGGCGATAGGCTACCCCCGCTCGCTGCCCCTCCCCCTGGCCTATTTTTCCCTCTGATTTATAGTGCTCAATTTTTTCACCTTTTTTAATGATCATCTCCATATTATCTTTACCAGGGTTTTTAATAACCGTGACATCTTCGGCGGTGAATGGGTTAAGGGGGTTTTGGGCTATTGCAATCAGCAATGCTGCAATCACCACTAGAAAAACATCTACTAAATTTGCAACCGACAGCATTGGGTTGAGGGATTCATCATCGTCCAGCAGCAATTTCATTACTGCTCCCCCCGCTCACTCGGATGGTTTCTTGTGAGACAAACCTGCAGATCATTTAGCTCACTAACAAACCAGCGCTTTTTAACGCTAACAGTCCAGAAAGTAATTGAAGCCGTTGCCAAACCAAAAATTACCGCTGCAAAAGCGATCACCAGATTTTCACTGATACCCTGAATGTTTCCATCTGCGAGGGCTTTTAATGCAGGCCCCATAGGGATCATGGTTGCCACCAACCCGAGCATCGGTGCAATTCGAGTTACGATACGTTGATTTTCCAACGCTTTAAGGGCAAAAACTTCCAGATCCATCGAACTTAATTTGCGATTAAACTGATAATAGTTAAATAGGCGATAGCCTTTTACAGGCTTTGGCTGCGTATGCGCAACAGCAGATTCATCGCCCACCACCCTATTCAGCACTTGCTGATATTCACTAGCGTTGCGTCGCCGCTGTGCAAATTGCGCCGCAAAGACACCCAGCACAAAAAAAGCGTAAAAAAACAAAAATGTGATAATGAGCAGTACAGGCGGTAACAGCAGGCCCGACACCTGATACATCAACTCTTCAAGCATCGCGATATTCATATTGGGTCTCTATTCTTTGTTAAAATACCTAACTCTTCATGCAGCGATCAGGATCAACCTGACCGGCGGCACTATATTTACACGAATTGTAATACGAATCATTCTCATTATCAATGCTATTTGTAAGATATCGTCGGCAAGGAAGGTTAATTGGCTTGGCTATTGTGATATTTGATTTGGAGCAAAGCCGAATCTAGTGTAATGCAGCAAAGTCAGCCGCACCCATAGCGAAGTCGAAGAGAATATGTGTGGGCGAATACACATAAGGAGTGCGCGACCTAACTTCGAGCGTAAAATGCGGCCTGTCCTAGCTCTTGCCACCCATGATTATTGAGCAGCTGAAGGTACCGCCACCCTTTTTGCTGAAATAAAAAACTACGTGGCCTCTAGCTCCCTTCGGCTCCGCTCAGGATGCGGGTGGAGGCTCCGTTCGGGGAGCCGCGGATGGAAATTTCGTTCAGGGAGTGTATGGCTCCCACGAATGAGCAGCCGAATATCAACTCGTTACTGTTATTCTCTGCTCTTGCTGGCACGGCTTTTTTAACCATTTACGCTGACGAACCAGCATGATGATCAGGATCAAAATCACCGCCAAAATAGACAGATTAACCCCATAAAAAACCGGTGGTACGATCTCATTAAGCACAGCAACTGTGCGGGTAAGCACGGTTGCAGATAACGACAACACCAACCCAGCCATAAGAAACCAGCGGGCTTTATCAGGTTGTTTTATTATCATAGCGAAGACTAGTGCGATGATTTGGGTAATACCAAACACACTCAATGCAGGCCAACCATAGAATGAAAAAAGCGCAGCCACTGCCAGCGCCATAGGCAAACCCCAAACCACGGCTACCCAACCATCATTCAACACACTTTCAAATTTGCGTTTAACCAGCCAAATATTAATACCACTTACGCAGACGACGGTTAACGCAAATCCAAGCAGTGCATAAACCACCTTAACCCAAAACCCGGAATAGTGACCAAAGTGCAACCGGTACACCGAATATGCAACTTGCTTTCCTATTGCTCCGTCAGAAAATCCCTTGTGATCGATCAAGCTACCGTCGGCACGAAATCGATACACCTCGGAATAGATCAGACGCTCAGGTACTGACACCCAAATCTCAAGGTATTGACCGTCGGTTTCCATATCCCGAATCGTAAGAAACAAAGGCGTTACACCAGGGGCAGCGGACTTTAAGGTTTGAAAGGCCTTGCTCAAATCCACAACCGGCTTCGCCTCGGTCACTTCTGGCTCACTGCCATACACAACCTCGAACACCGTCTGCATATCGTTTTCATAAAACGCAACGCTAGTAAGCGCGCCATATACGCCAATCAGACCAATAAAAGCACCGGTTAACGCAATCATCAGGTAAAACGGTGCCGCCCATACACTCAAACGGTTGTGAAGATCCAACTGGGTTAATGCCTGACGACCCATACGCCAGCGGAATGCATCTTTAAACAAACTGGGATGAGACAACAGGCCGGAAAGCGTCAAACTACACAGCAATACCCCTAAAATACCCACCAGAATTGTTCCCAATTGTTGCGGCAGATGAAGATATTCATGCAGGCTGGTCATCATTTTTGTCCAGGCTTCTAGTGGCGGCTCGGACAAACTGCCATCGGCATCGATAAACCATTCATGGTCATCACCGGAAATATGCATGCGTGGCATCGCTTCGCTGGGCAACACAACCCATAACTCTTCCGGCGTTTCAGTGACACGTTGCTGAAACTCCCCGATCGCCTGGTTTATTTGTTCGACCGAATAGTCCTGATACTCCTCAATACCAGGCTGCTCCCAGCGTTCAAACTCTTCAAAAAAAACTGCCAGAGTACCGGTCAGACAAACCAGATACATCAATGCACCCGCTGCTAACCCCAGGCTTGAGTGTGCCTTAATGGATTTTTTAACCAGATTTACAGATAGTGATAAGCGTTTCATAGATTGAACCCGTACAACGAAAATCCATACAAAACTGCGGGACCACCAAGCGCAACAAGCAGTAGCCCGGATGCAGACTGCCATCTCATTGCTTTGGTTGAAATTCGGTAGATCACAACCGGCCATAACAGCAAAAATAAAATAAAACCCAACAACATCTGATTAACTTCAACCAACCCCAGAGCATACCCCGTAGCCATGCCCAAACCGGTTGCACATACATAGCAGGCCATAAATGCAATCGGGCCGGCAATCACCAGGTTAACGATATTTTGCACGACTTGAGCTCTGGCGGGCCAGACCCAATTCCGTGGCTGAATCGGTGCATCCATCTTTCGATATTCACGATTAATAACAACCAGAACCCAGCTGATCACCGGCATTGCCAGAAACCAGAAACAGATACCAAATTCCAGCCCTACTGCATCCTGCCAGGGCCATATCGACACCAGTACCATCAGCCAGGCAATACTATTTTCGACAACCCGGCGCTGAGGTTTACGCCAGGATTTATAAATCAGCAGCAGCCCCGCTGACTCAAGAATTAACGCTATAAAAATCATATAAACTATTGTTTGGTAAAGTATTAGTTTCTCAAGGAAAAGGATACCGGCACCACAAACTCCACGGTATCACCGACTAATTGAGCGGGTGGAGGCGGCAATGGCTGGGCACGTGAAATCAGCGCCAGTGTTTCTCTATTCAATGCACGGTATGGGCAGTCAGTAGTCAGATGATGCTCCAGCACAGTACCGTCACGATCAATGGTGACCTGCACATACACAATAGCCTCCTGACCTTTACGGCGTGCCTGCCGTGGGTAACGTTTGTGCTTTTCCAGATGCCCAAGCAACACGGATTGCCAGGTCATTTTTGCCTGGGAGTTAACGAGTGATAACGTGCCATCCATTGGCGCGGCAGCTACATCGCTCGGTGGCGCTTCAACAACCGGTGGAGCGCTTTCTTGCGGTTCGATTACCTTTTCGACAACCTCCTCTGGAGGCTTCTCTTCAATCGGTTCAGGTTTTGGCGTTAACACCGCAGCGGCTTCTTCGAAGATGGGTAGTTCTGCCACATCTGGCTCGACTTCCAGTTCAGGCACTGGTTCAAGTAGGGGCTCAGGAGGTGGTGGCATCTCTACCTGTTCTGGAACAAATGGCAGTGTACTCGGCGGTGCCTCGGGAGCTACTGGCATGGGTGCTAGCTCAACCATTATCGCGGCCATCGGAAGTGCTGAGACCGCTGAATCAGATGTACATTTAGTCAGGACTGCAAGCACCACAACGGCATAAATCGCCACAACAAACAGAAAAGAACCACCCCACCGGAATGAGAGGTTTTGTAGGCGTTGCTGGCCAGAAATCATGGCGAATGCTCAACACCCACCAACGCTATTTTCAAATACCCAGACGCCCGAAGATCATTCATAACCGCCATCAGATCCCCATAATCGACGGTTTTATCGGCCCGCAAAAATATCCGGGCTTGCTTGTCGCCATCGCTCGCTTTACCCAGCCTGAATGCCAACTCATTATCGTCGAAAACAGTTTCACCTAGCGCCAGGCTGAGATCTTTCTTGATGGTTAGAAAGATCGGCGCAGCTGGACGGGGTTGTTCTTTCGCACTTGATGCGGGCAAATCCACTGCAATATCAACCGTTGCAAGGGGGGCTGCGATCATGAACACAATCAACAGCACCAACATCACATCAATAAAGGGTGTGACGTTAATTTCGTGGGATTCGCTGAGTTCATCATCGGAAACCTGCTGCTCAAGTAAAATACTCATCGGCTACGATTCCGGTTTCTGACCAATTGATGAAAGATCCATACCCCTCACCAACCCTCGGTCCAAATCGCGGGATAATAAACGCATAACCGCCGCCGCGTTGTCAGACACCAACGCTTTAATCGCGGCGATTTTTCGAGTGAAGTGGTTGTATATTACGACCGCCGGAATCGCAGCCACCAAACCCAGCGCAGTTGCCAATAGCGCTTCAGCAATACCCGGAGCCACCACCGCGAGATTGGTTGTGTTAGCCTCTGATATACCGATAAAGCTGTTCATAATGCCCCACACCGTACCGAAGAGACCCACGAAAGGAGCGACAGTGCCGACCGTTGCCAGTAAGCCCGTACCCGTCATCATATTTCGAGAAATGGCTACTTCAATTCTGGAAATCCGAGAGATCACCCGCTCCTTAATACCTTGTCTTACACCTTCTTTGAACGCGTTATCACTATCCTGCCGAGCCAGCATATCTGCCGACAGCTTCAACTCGGCCTCAGCCGCGTCAACCAATTCACGACCTACATCAGACAATGTATGAATGTGGGCTACATCGGACAATGTTCCAGCACCATTAAGAGAACCCAGGCTGTTCTTCAGTTGCCGCTTAACCGAACCAAGCTCGATACTTTTTGCCACCAATACCGTCCAGGTCAACAACGAGGCAATGGCGAGGCCAACCATCACCGCTTTGACCACCCAGTCGGCAGCCATAAACATGCCCCAGGGGGACAAATTGTGGGGTAGTGTTGCAGTAGGTTTTTCGTGTACAACTGAATTTGGCTCGGCTGCCTGTTCCGTTGTCTCTACAGTATTCACTGACACCGCTTTCTGGTTAGTCAGATCCTCTGGCTGCGCAACTACTGAATTCGTTTCAAGCACTAAACGGCTCTGCACAATTGCATCAGACGTCTCAGACGCCAGTGCGGTTTGATCAACATCCTCTGCTTGTACGGTAACGGAGAATAGAAGAATCCCGGCCACCATCCACCGTAGTGCGGTACAAATATTTCCCGGTGCAATTGACAAACACCGACAAAAAACAACATGAACACAATTCCGAATCATCAGTAGGGCAATCCAATAAAACCAATTTATTAGCGGAAAAAATACCGATACCCATCGCTAGAGTTAACGGTCAACAAACGCAATACTAAACGATAACGATTTGCGTTACTATTTTTATCGTATAGTATTGCAGCGATTCCGAATACTTTGCACTCCCTTTACGTAATTGCATACGCAAAAGTCCAGAGATCTATATTCCGAATATTATTCCAGATGCCCGTCATCATTCCCCAATCACTGAACAGGAGTTTATTGTGTTTCGCCAATTGTTTTTTGGATCTGTTTTACTCGTTGCCAGCCATGCATCCCTTGCTGCGGACAATGAACCGGGCAACAACGTACAGGTTCTTGACCCAGTAACCGTCACAGGCCAGGTATCCACCTTCGGCGCCACCAAATCTGATGTGCCGATTGTTGAAACCGCTCGTTCCCTGGCGGTCATCCCCTCTGATCAATTTACCGCTCAAGGTGCACTTACTCTCGATGATACTCTTGGCTATACCACTGGCGTGCTTGGCGATACATTTGGCTATTCAACGCGTATTGATGCGGTTCGGGTGCGTGGCCTGAAGGCGGTTGAATACCTCGATAATATTCAGGTGCTATTCGGTTTTTACAACACCACCCGTACCGAGGTGTACACCCTTGAACAGGTTGAGGTGTTAAAAGGGCCTGCATCCGTTCTTTACGGCGCAGGCGCACCCGGCGGCATTGTTAATGCCATCAGCAAACAGGCTGGACGTAACCATCTTGACAAAGAACTGGTAATCACCGCGGGTACGTTTAACCGAAAAGAGGTCGCAACCGACCTAGGATTTGATCTATCCGGTGATGGCAGCGTAACCGGCCGAGTGGTAGCACTGTTTCGTAACAGCGACACCCAGCTCGATTTTGTTAATGATGATTCACTCGTTTTTGCGCCCTCCATTACCTTTGAAGATGACACCACTCGTCTAACCGCGCTGTTTAATTACACAAAAAGGGAAAGTGATACCGCGCATCAATTCTTACCATTAACCGTTACTGGATGTCCGAACAGTGGTGTAACCATTTCCAACCCAGCCATATGCGCCACCGCTAGCGACAAGGAGATCGACACATCGTTTTACGCCGGAGATCCAAATTTCAACCGATACGATTCTGAATCTACATCACTGACACTTTTTGGTGAGCAAATTCTTAATGATATTTTTTCTGTAGAAGGTACTGCGCGTTATCGAGACAGCGAGGTGGATTATCGTCAATCCCTTATTTCAACCCAGGGCGGCAACCCCGGCACCGGACCCGATTTGCTCAATCCAGTCCGACCTGAAGGCCAGGCAGTGGGCCGTTCATGGTACGACCGGCCCGCTACATCGGATCAACTATCAGTTGATGCACGCCTTAGAGCCAACTTTGATACCGGAGCTGTGTCTCACGATGTGTTAGTTGGATTAAACTACCAAACGGTAAATACTGAGATAAACGGCGCATCGCTTCTGTACCCTTCTCCGGCCGCTGCAGCGGCGATATTCCCAGTCGGCCTCCCTACAACCTTTAATGTCTTTTCGCCCAGTTATGATGGCAGTGAAATCCCATCAGATGCAACATTCGACCTGGTTCGAGTACGCACCAGAGAAGATGTAGATACGAAGGCGATCTATATTAGCGATCAAATCAGCTATGGGAATTTTATCGCAAATGCGGGGGTGCGTTACGATGATATAAAAACAAGTGACGGCTCTACCACCCAGAAAGATGACTCTACTAGCTATAGCATGGGCGCTCTATACAAAACCAGAATAGGCCTTAATCCTTATATCAGTTACACGGAGTCATTCCTGCCTGTTTTTGGTAGTTCGGCATTCATTCCAGGAGGCTCCACCGGCCAACCATTAATACCCGAGGAAGGAAAACAAACGGAGATTGGTATTAAATACCAGCCACCCGGAACTCCGGCGTATGTAACGGTTGCCCTTTATGACCTGGAACAAACCAATCTGCCTGATCCCTTAGCCTTCCCTGGCACACCCGTAACCCAGGATGGTGAAGTAGAGATTAAGGGTCTGGAAATTGAAGGCATGATGATCGTTGGTGACTTTCAGGTAATGGCTAATCTCAGCCTGATGGATACTGAAAACCAGTTTGGTGAAACCGCTGACTACATACCAGAACAACAGGCATCTGTTTGGGGGTTATGGGCTCCATCTGACGGCAACTTTGCCAATCTTCGCATCGGTGCAGGCATACGTTACACCGGTGAAACCGAAAGCAATACCATGGCCTATCTATTCCCTGCACCACTTCCGGGAACACGCACAAAAATCACAATGGATGCATATACGGTTGCCGATGCGCTCATTGGCTATAACTTCGGAGCGATCGATCTGGCACTCAACGTCCGCAACTTGTTCAACCACAGCTACTTTGCCAGTTGTAGCGTGGGTGGCGGCTGTTTCGGAGGAGAAGAACGAACTGCCGTGGGAACCTTGACCTATAGTTTCTAGCGTTTATCGTTAAATCGAGTAGAGGCCATCTGATGCCTCTACTCGGTTTTTTCGTTTTATTTCAAAAAAATAAAAGGTAGGATTTAGCGCTTTCCGGTATTTTTAAATACCTGTTCGAACACCCTTCTAATCTACCACTCACATCAACACTAACTGACGCCATGCCGGAAATAAGTTATGACCCATAAAATCAACTACGAATCCAAAATAACCAACCTTTGGATGCTGATATTTATGGGGCTATTGCTTCACTCTTTTATGTATTTGTTGCCGCTTTTTTATGGTGAATCAGTAGCGATTTCAAACCCAAGAGAAAATGGGCTCACCTCGTTGACCTGGATGATCTTGATTTGTAATTTGTTACCCATGCTGATGATTTTTTTGCTTCAGCTCAGCGAAAAAACCTATATGCGTTGGTTTAATTTCTATTTCTCTTTGCCCTTTTTATTATTGAATCTGGGTCACCCATTTGAAAACATGAATATCGATCCAGTCCCCTGGGATCAGGTAATACTGCAACTGTTTCTTGCGATGACCAGCATTGCGCTCACCATATTTTCTTATCAATGGGCTAAGGAAAAACCGGTTTTCAATATTAACAATGAGCAGCAACTCGATTCATATAATTAGATTATCGGAACCTGTTAACCATTTTTTGGCGAACTCATACACGTTTAATAATCCGCAAAATGGTCACTAATTTCGGCGAAAAACTGATCCAACTCTTCCCCCCAGTGTCCAATCGATACGCTGCTCTGTAATGAAGCATCACCATAAAATGGTGTATCAGAAAAAATCCGAGGGAATACTGCAATCGACGCAATCGTCAAAACCAGCACCAGCCTAAGCCTAAAACGAGCGCTGTCCGCCTGCCCTCTTGGCGGGTTAATTGCCTGAAACCACATCTCTGCACCCTCACATCCTTTGTAATGTTTGTAACAAGCCCTGAACTCAATCCAGACCTTGCTTTCCACCACGATACTAAATGATAATACGTCGCATTACCATTCAGTGATACCGGTATACCAAACACTTATCTTCCAGGAAATACGATGACACAGAAAATACAGCTTCATTTAAACGCCCTACTTTGCCTGATCCTGCTGGGATCAACCAACGCCGCGACCGCCAGCTCAACACAACATCATTCTCACAGCAGCTCTGCACAAACGAACGTTGCCGCCGATAAACAGGCAATCGAAACACTCATTACCACAATGAACCAGGCAGTTAGCGACGGAGACCTAAACGGCATTTTCGCCACCTTTAGCGAAGGTGCACTAAAGCTAGACCTGTTCCCCGCACACTATCCTGCCAAAACAGATAAAACAGATAAAACAGATAAAACAGATAAAACCAAACACACCAAACACAACAAACAGCCCTTCCCTAAAACCGCCAATCTGAAGCAGCGATGGAAAGTGGTAATGGGTATTATGGGAGGCGTGGGAGAATACAAACGTACGATAGAAGCAATGAATATCCAGGTCGATGGAGCAATGGCCAGCGCATGGATTAAGATTGCTACAAAAACCACTCCCAATAAAAGCAGCAAAGAAATGCTGAATAGCTTTACAGAAGTTATGCTGCTAAAAAAGATACACGGGAAATGGAAGATAGTTTGGTAATCCCCCCATTTTTGGACGCGCCCAAAAGTAGACAGTTAAGCAGCCATCGCTAACCGCTGTTTTGGGGTGTATCGGTAATCCCCCCATTTTTGGACGCGCCCAAAAGTAGACAGTTAAGCAGCCATCGCTAACCGCTGTTTTGGGGTGTATCCGCCCAATGCCATATTGGGGCGTTCGTGATTGTATAGCCACATCCATTCTGTCGCGAACCCTTGTACTTGTTCAATGCTTTCCCATAAGTGGTGATTGAGCCAATCGTAGCGAACTGTGCGGTTATAGCGCTCGATATAAGCGTTCTGTTGAGGGTTGCCAGGCTGAATATAGTCCAGTTCAATACCTTGTTCCTGCGCCCATGCGACCATGTTGTGAGCAGTATACTCTGGCCCATTGTCACATCTAATTCGCTTGGGTTTGCCTCTCCACTCGATGATCTGGTCAAGCACACGCGTGGTACGCTCTGAGGGTAACGAGAAATCGACCTCAATAGCCAGCGCTTCACGGTTGAAGTCATCGTTGATGTTCAACAGCCGAAAGCGACGACCATCATCAAGCTCATGGTGCATGAAATCCATTGACCATGCTTCGTTGCATACCGCTGGTACAGACAAAGGCGTGGGTGCTTCGCGCACAATCCGCTTTTTCGGCTTGATACGCATATTCAGTTCTAACTCACAGTAAATGCGGTAGACACGCTTATGATTCCAGGTGAAACCTTTCACATTGCGAAGGTACAAAAAGCACAAACCGAACCCCCAGTTGCGTTGCCACTGCGTCAGCCGTAACAGCCATTGCGCAATTTCTTCGTTCTCATCACTGAGCTTTGGCTGATAGCGATAACAGTGCTCACTGATGTGGAACGCCTGACATGCCGCTCGGATCGAAATTCTGTGTTGGCTAACGGCCCGCATGGCGATCTCACGCCGCCGCGCGGGCTTCACCACTTTTTTTCAAGTGCCTCTCGAACAATCTCTGCCTTGAGCTTTTCTTCGGCATACATCTTCTTCAGGCGCGTATTTTCAGCTTCAAGCTCTTTGAGTCGAGCCATCATACTGGTGTCCATGCCGCCGAACCTGGAGCGCCATTTGTAGAACGTAGCAGAACTGATGCCTATCTCTCGGCAAAGCGCTGGAACGGGCTCTCCTGATTCGGCCCGCTTGAGCGTGCCCATAATTTGATGGTCTGTGAACTTAGATTTTCGCATGTAGATCTCCTTGGTTGGGAATTCTACTAATGAACGCGACCATTTTCAGGGGGGATTACCGTTTTGAGCAGCAATAATGGTGGATTCAAGTTAAAACCGCACCACCTGCATTTTTTAAAAAGACCTCATTGGGTGTCCGATAGTTGAGGCATTTGCGAGGTCGATTGT
>JAHRWD010000074.1 GCA_019090315.1 Pseudomonadales bacterium | reverse complement strand
TCGAGAAGCTGATACGTTTTCTGAAACACTGGAAAGGTTAGCAATGGTAGATTGCATACGGTTTTGAACCGCACCAAGGGATGCCCTGGTTGAATCAATTGATGCAATCGCCGAATCAATCAAACCTAGCGCAGTGTTGGAGCCACTAACGGTTGAGATATCAACATCTTTGATTCGAGCGGTTTCTTCCGTAATGGTACCGGTCTGAGCAGTTGTACCTGTCATGAAATTACCAGCACCGGCTGACGAATGAAGCGTCAACGTGGATGTAGTCGACAGGGCGGTCGTGAATTTGATATCGCCCGTGACTTTCACACTATCTGTACCACCTTGAGTCAGCGTGGTAGCGCCATCAGTTGCATCAATAGTAGTGCCGTCATAGTTAAGTGCACTTACTGTGACCGTACTATCACCACCACCACCTGTTGCAGTATAGGTAACCGTCACGTCATCGCCGGTTTCATCCAAAATATCTACCGTACCATCACCATTGTCCACAACACTAAAATTGGACAGGCTTGAGGTACCTTGAATTGCCGTTGTCAGTGCCGCTCCCTGCGCTGCAGCAGTACCACCACTCATGTTAACCGCGCCAATAGATACTCCATTGATTGTCAATGTGGCTGTATCACCACTTGACCCACCAGCACCCATAGCAATTCGCGCACCTGAATTAGCATCAGCGGTAACACCACCAACCGCACCATTAATCGCATCAGCGATAGTACCCATTGAATCGCCAGCAGTAACAGAAACAGTAGTTGCTTGTGAATCTACGTTAAATGTTAAGGTTTGTGCTGCGATATTGTTGGTACTCGTTAAGTTAGCCGCAGTTACCGCAGCGGAATCAGTTGAGTTAACCTGAGTCGCGTACGCCACAGAGTTAATTTGACCTAGATCCGCAGTCCGTGCTGAGTTGATACTTACCCGAATCACTTCGTTTGCTTCCGCACCTACATGGAAAGATTTAGAAGTAAATGTTCCACTCAATAATTTCTCACTACCAAAACGTGTGGTAGTCGCAATACGATCAAGCTCCGCTTTAAGCTGGGTCACCTCATCATTCAGTGCTGTACGCTCGGTGGAACCATTCGATCCGTTGGCAGACTGAATAGCCAGAGTCCGCATACGTTGCAAAATGTTAGTAGATTCCTGAAGAGCACCCTCAGCGGTTTGCGCCAATGAAATACCGTCATTGGCATTTCGTACTGCCTGGTTAAGACCGTTGATCTGTGAAGTTAGACGGTTTGAAATCGCTAGCCCCGCAGCATCGTCCCGCGCGCTGTTGATTCGTAGACCAGAGGACAAACGTTGTAGCGCCTGCGCCTGCATATTGCCTGAATTAGTCAGGTTACGCTGAGCATTCAGCGAGGAGACATTAGTATTAATGGATAAAGCCATGATTATTACCTATATAAGCAGCCTGTTAAAAACAGGACTTTGATTTTCAGCGGATATATCAACAGGTGATATTTACCGCTCCCAACTTATATATCGGCGCTCTATCAGGAATGTTTAGTATTTATTTACGTTTAATGTAAGAAAAAGAATAAAAATTTTATGCCTGAAAATATGTCATAAAACCGACTCTAAAACATCGAAAATACGTCATAAAACAGCCTGTTTTTATACGTATAATCAGGGCACTAGACAGGATAAAATTGAGGCATAGTTCCACTTTTCCAATCCAGTCTAAGTAAAAATATGAACAATAATTTCAGTGATGGCAATTCAATATCACGAGGAGATCTGGATAGATCAGTCCAGGGATATTTCTGAAGGAGAAAGTACGTTAGATGCTAGTTTCTATAGAAACTGAAACAGGCTCATTGAACTGATTCGAGCGTAGCTTTGCTGAGCTGCCTGTAGAGCAACGGTCTCTAGTGAAAAACGGCTGATCACTTCGGTGTAATCAACATCTTCCAGTTGCGACAATGTCGCTTGATTAAGCAACTTCCAGTCATCGTTGCTTCGCTGGGCGGTTTCCAGAACATTCAGGCGTGCACCGAGCTGACCGTGGGCCAGGCTGATCGATTCACTTGCAGCGTCTAACGAGACCAGTGCATCAGCCAGCATCTCTTCAAGTTGTAGCTGGTCAGCTGCACTATCGCCAATACTGTTTAATCCGGTGAGTAGCGTATCTACCGAATTTAGCAAGCCCTGGCTCGCAACTGGGTCTGACTCTACAAAAAAATCATCCCCTGCCTGCGGAACCCCGCTAAGTTCAATACGCACCCCTTCAAATTCTAATCCCTGGCCGGCAACGTATTCCACCGGATCACCGATGGTGTATCCATCTTGCGCTCCACTGGTTACGCCGACATTTGTGCCAGAGGGTGTCAGTTTTACCGTAAAGGTAGTGGCGGTAACAAATTCGATTTGAATGTCCTGAGGGTGAAACTGACTGAAATCTTCCTGGTTAATCACATTGCCAGTGCTGATTGCGCCGGTTCCTGCATTACCCAGTTCTGCGCGGGTAGAAAAGTTTTCTGGCTCCGGGATATCAGCAAAAATGCCCTTGCCTGAATCCCGTACTGCAATGCTAAGTTCCGAGGATACCTGCAGTGAACGTTGACCTTCATCGCCCTGAAACTGATAACCGCCTGCGGGGTCTAAGGCAAAAGGTTTGATCTGCCCCTGATGACCGGAAAACATGTATTCACCATTCGCACCTTTGCTATTCAGATAGTTGAGCATCTCGCCAAGGCGCTCTTTCACCTCTGATGCAATGGCTTGTCTCCCGGAAAAACCCATTGCGCCGTTACCAGCGGTGACGACCAGCTCACGGACACGTAAGACACTACTTTCAATACTTTTGAATACGCTTTCTTCCAGCTGTAACTCACCCTCTGCCAGTGCGCTGTTGCGAACATAGTGCTCTGTGGTGGCTATCTCTTTTCTTAGCATATAGATCGATGCAGTAGCCGCAGGATCATCCGAGGCTTTATTGACTCTTTTTCCAGTCGATATCTGTTCCTGGGTAGCGCTCACTTTTGACTGAGCATTAAGCATCCCGTTTAGTGAACGCTGGAATACCTGGTTTGTGGATACTCTCATCTGTTATGACTCTGGCATATTTTTTTCGAATGAATTCATAGTTTATTTATCTGGTTTAAACTGCATTCATTAATGTTTCAAACAAGCTACGTGCAACGGATATGACCCGCGCCGAGGCCTGGTACATTTGCTCATATTCAATCAATTTAGCGGCTTCTTCATCCAGATTAACACCTGAAATAGACTCCCGGGCATTTTCACTCTGGATCATAATGACCTGACTGGCTTCACGATTAATATCTGCAATACTGGTTTTTACACCCACCGCAGCAATCAAATGCTGATAGCTGCCTTCAAAGGTAATGGTGGAGTTTTCCAGTATCGGTTTACTGTTTAATGCTGATATCGCCGCCAGGTTCCGATTATCGGATACACCATCAGTATTATAGTCGACAGAAAAACTATCGCCGGCAACCGGAGTACCGCCAATTTCCACCTGATAACCCAGGCTTGCTGGCAATGTTTGTCCTGCTACTACAGGGGGATAAGGCAAACCGGTAAATGCAGCGCCCATTCCTACTGGCGTGGTGGGGTTGGTATTGTCCAGCACGTCGAATGTGGTTGGGCTAGTAAAGCGGATCAGGATCGGCGGTGATAAGGCTCCAGCAGTTGTGGTAAAAGATGCGGTTGTAGCATCGACCATTGTGCCCTGCGAAACCGTGCCACTGCCCTGATTTGTAGAGGCGTGAGTGGTGCGAATAGGTGACGCGACTGCCAATTCATGTGGGCGGGGAATTTCAACGCTAAGGTTTTTCGCTCCCGAGTGTGTGGGGCGAATCACATATCGATCTCCTACCTGAAACGAGCCCGAGGTAAGGTTTATTGAAAACCCATCTGCGGTAATAGCACCCGGGATTCCAGCAAGGGTTCCGGTAGCCACTGCATTTTTATCTTCTAGCCTGACCAATTGGTAATCATTAGCGGTGGGGCCGTCGAAACGCAATTCATAGTTGCTGGTACTGAGTTGAGATACATCGGTAATGGTTACATCCATCACCCTGTCCGCGGGTAACGCGTTGGCAGCATCCTGTACTACGCGTTCGATCGTAGCTGCTGTTGCGTTGATATCACTAAAAAACAGTCCACCCAGCTTACCTTCGAGATCCATTCCCAATTGATGCTGTGAATTAACCTGATCAGCGAGTGCGATCGCGGTTCGCCCTAACGAGTTCACTACGGTTTCAATGATATTGTCGCGGAAAGCAACCAGGCCACCCAACTTTCCACCCAGCGAATCCTGCCGCAGAGACTGAAAGTTGCCGTTTACGTTGAGCGCGACCACTTTTTCATCCGGGTTAGGACTACCGGGAACCACCGTGAGGCCGTTGGCTGTACCACCAATTACCAAAACTTGCCCGCTACCTACGTAAAGGCTAACGCTACCATCTTGCTGAGGTAAGACCGAAAGTTCTACCTTTTCAGATAGTTCTCGTATCAGTTGATCACGTCGATCCAGAAGGTCGTTTGGCACTGCACCAAGCCCTCCCGATCCGGAGTTTATTATTTCAATATTAAGATCAGCTATACCCTGTGCCAGCACCGAAATTTGACCAGTGGTGCTAACCAGCTCCTGATTAACCCCAAGTTCAAGCTGTTCCTGTCGACCAACAAGATCATGGAAGCGCTCAACCAACGCATTGGCATTGTCCAGTACCATTTGACGACCGGTCAGGGAGGTAGGGTCATCAGCTGCGACCTGAAGACTGCCAAAATAGTTTTGCATCTGCAGTGAAATACTGGTGCTCTCACCCGCTAACAAATTGTCCACCTGAACAATATTGTTGTAGTAGGTATTCATCTGCTGATATACCGAAATATCGGCACGTAATTTGTCGTTTACAAAGTCATTAACCACACGGCCTATACTGGTGGCATCAACACCTGTACCGAAAAACTGTCCGCCCAGCTTTTGCGGATCACGAGTACTGAGATCGACGGTTTGGCGGCTATATCCCGGAGCCTGAGCATTGGCAATGTTATGACCCGTGGTCGATATACCAGCCTGATAGGATCGCAACCCGGAGATCGCTATGTTTAATAAATCACTCATTATTTTAGTACCTGTACGGCTACTAGCGAGAGCTGATGGTATTTCATCGATCCATCACTCCTATTATTCTGTTCAATAGTTTTCCATCAAAAATTCCCATAATTTTTTCAGCGTATTTGGGATCAGTCGCATAACCTGCTTCCATCAGCGACTGGGTAAATTTCTCAGGATCATCGGAATTTTCAATCGCTTGCTTGTAACGAGGGTTTGTCTTTAGAAACTGTACGTAATCTTGCAAGCTCTCTTTAACGGAATCGTATACTCTGAAATTCGCGCGCTCTTTGTTGGCGATACCCTCTCGATATTCCAACGTGGTTATAGATGTATTCTCACCAGACCAACGACTATCCGCTTTAATACCAAACAGGTTATGGCTATTGCGTCCCTCCGCAGTAACAATTGGTTTTTGCCCCCAACCGGTTTCCAAAGCTGACTGTGCAACTAGCACTTTAGGAGAAACCCCTAGTTCCTTTGCTGCATCTACCGCATGGGGATATACCCACTGGATAAATTCATCCGGAGTAGTAGGTACTTTCAAAATATCGGTAACTGGAAAATCTGAATCGTTAGTTTTTTGTACAGCGAGTTTCGCAACAGGCTCCAGGTTAGCCATCTTGGCAGAGACTGATAATCTTCGGGCATCGGATATCAATGTACGGATATCAGCGCCTGTATTTTGAACTGGTTCTTTATCTCCCTTTTCAATTGATCCATCCTGTGCACCGGAAAGCTGCTTGACGATGGTATCCGCAAGGCCAATACCTGCGCCTTTGGTCAGGCTGACACTTAGTTGGCTATCCAGCATCTGGTCATACATTTTTGTCTGGTTGCTGCTGAGAAAACTACCCTCTGAAAAACCTTCGGTAGCCTGTCGCATTGATTTCAACAACTGATTCAGGAAGATTGACTCTAGCTGACGAGCCACTTCCCGAATCGAACCATCTTCACCCTCTTTACCCTTGAGTTTTAATCGATCAAGGCCAGAGAAATCAGTATAGGAATCTACAGAACTCAGATAATCCACAGGACAGCCCTCAAATCACGATAAGGTCAGCCTTTAAAGCACCCGCTTGCTTCAAAGCTTCCAAAATAGCCATTAAATCACTGGGCGCGGCACCCACCTGGTTGACCGCCTGAACGATCGTACTAAGGGATACACCTGGACCAAATAGAAACATATGGCCATCGCCTTCCTGTGCCTGAATATCACTACGCGGCGTGACCACGGTTCTACCATTCTCGGAAAACGCCTCGGGTTGGCTAACTTCATAATTCTCGGTAATGGTAACGGTCAAACTTCCGTGGGTAATGGCTGCGGACGCAACTGTTACGTGCTGACCGATTACAATAGTTCCGGTTCGGGAATTGATGATCACTTTAGCTGACGCTTCTCCCGATATAACCTGAAGATTTTCAAGAACCGATAGAAATAGTACTCGCTGATTTGGGTCCCTTGGTGCCGTAACTTTGATAGATGTACTGTCCATCGCCTGTGCGATATCCGGACCAAGATAATCATTAATCTGATCCGTTACCCTTTTTGCAGTGGTAAAATCAGAACGATCCAGATTAAAAACGATATGGTCACTGGAATAAAAAGGTGTCGCCACGGTTTTTTCAACCACCGCACCACTGGGTATGCGACCAGTACTGGGTACATTTACCGTAATACGAGATCCATCCGCACCACCCGCATCAAAACCTGCCACCACCAAACTTCCCTGGGAGATCGCATACACTTTTCCATCTATCGCTTTAAGCGGGGTCATTAAAAGACTACCACCTCGCAAACTTTTGGCATTACCAATGGACGAGACGGTTACATCTATGGTCTGACCTGGCTTGGCAAACGCTGGAAGTTCAGCATGTATCGAAACCGCAGCAATATTTTTTAATTTTGGATTAATATTTGGAGGAATTGTAATTCCCATTTTGTTCATCATGTTAATGAAGGTTTGATCGGTAAAAGGTGTTTTGTCACCGGTACCGTTTAGGCCTACTACAAGCCCATAGCCTACCAGGGCGTTGCTACGCACCCCCGATATACTGGCTATATCTTTCAGTCGTTCCGCTTGCAATGGCTGTACAATGGCCAACGCCATCATGCAATACATGAATGGTTTCAAAAGTCGTTTCATATACGTTTTAGCCATCGCATTTATTGAATATAAAATTGTAATCACCACGGCCACCACTTACTGTTGAAAAACCTGCCAAGCCAGCCCTGTGCATTGGCATCGGCGAGTGCTCCCACACCTCCGTATGAAATTCTCGCATCCGCAACACGCATCGATGACACTTCATTATTTGAGGAGATATCCTCGGTTCTGATCATGCCACTAATACGGATATATTCTTCGCCCTGATTCAGCGCAATCCATTTTTCGCCACGTATTTTTAGTACGCCGTTTGGTAATACGTTTACCACGGTAACGGTAATACTGCCCATCAGGCTATTGCTTTGATCACTACCAGCCTTACCTTCAAATTCATTTTTTGAATTGAGACCAAACCCGAAGTTGTATCCCCATCCATGTAGGCCCTGTCCAAACACAACTGGATCTACCAGAGTAGTCTCAGATTCTCGTTCAACTTTGGTATCGGCTGTTTTCGATGATGAGGTGTTTTCATTGAGTGTTACGGTAATGATGTCACCAATCCGATATGCTTTGTGATCGTCATATAAGGAGATTCCAAAGTTATCCTGGAACAGTGACCCACCCTGAGCGGGTGGTGGTATCAATTTTTCCAGTGCAACTGGAGCGTAAGCCGGATCATCAGGTTTCTCTTCCGATATGGTTACGCATCCTGACAACAGGACTACTATCAGCGATAACAGACCAGGGTAAACTTTGCTTGATACCTGGATTTTGTTCATCGTGCTCCCACCTCCATAGTTCATCTATATACTGCCTACAGGTTTTGATTAACGTACTGGAGCATCTGATCTGCAGTTGATATGACTTTTGAATTAATTTCATATGCGCGCTGGGTTGAGATCATGCTTACCAACTCTTCAACCACATTTACATTGGAGTTTTCCAATGCCCCCTGCTTGAGGCCGCCGAAACCGGTTAACCCCGGCGTACCAACAATTGCAGAACCACTGGCGGCGGTTTCAACAAACAGATTTTGCCCCTGTGCCTGTAGTCCGGCGGGATTGACAAAATCAGCTATCTGTATAGTGCCGATTTGACTTGGCGCGCTGTTGTCGGCCTGAACCACAGTTACAATTCCGTCCTCACCAATCGTCACGGTTTGTGTGTCCGCAGGAATAGCAATCGCCGGTTCCAGCACGTATCCGTTTGCGGTCACCAATTGGCCATCGGGATCAAGGTGAAACTGACCGTCGCGGGTATAGTTAAGCTCGCCGTCCGGTGACACTACCTGAAAAAACCCACGCCCATTAATTGCCACATCAAGGGATTCCCCGGTCACCTGAAGCGTTCCATTGGTAAACAATTTTTGTGTACCGACGGTTTTCACGCCAGTACCCAATTGCAAACCCGAAGGTAATTGGGTGCTCTGAGAAGACTGCGCACCTGGCTGTCGATCAATTTGATAAAAAAGATCCTGGAATACTGCACGATCTTTTTTAAACCCAACCGTCGCAACGTTTGCCAAATTATTGGATATGGTGCGTAGTGAAGCATCCTGTGCCGTTAATCCAGTTTTTGCTACCCATAGTGCTCCGTTCATGACCACCTAACCTCTACAAATTCGATTTGAATATTTTTTGATATCTGTTTTTTTGACACTTCATCATCCATATTTAAGACATCTGCATAATACGTGCCGAAGATTCAGAATTTTCTTCAACCGTTTTCATTGCCTTCACTTGCATCTCAAATTGCCTGGCCGATGCGATAATATCGGTTAGCATCGATACTGCATTTACATTGCTGCGTTCAACGAATCCAGACCTTATCTGGACAGAAGCGTCCTCTTCAACCTTTTGGCCTGCCGCAATCCGAAACAGTCCATCCGCACCTTTGCTCAACTGAGCGATTTCCGGCTTGACCAACTTAATACGATCAATCTCTACTACGCTGGCAACATTCTGCCCCAGCTCCTGGACAGAGATAGTACCGTCAGCACCAATTGATATTTTTTCGGCGGTTGGAATCGAAATGGGGCCTCCATCTCCAAGTACAAAATCACCTCGACCTGTAATCAGTAATCCACTGCTGTCTATTTGCAGGTCTCCTGCTCGGGTATAGGCTTCGGTACCATCCGCTGCCTGGACGGCGAAGAATCCTTCAGTGGCAATTGCGATATCCAGAACTCGCCCAGTTTCTTCAATTTGACCGACCGAAAAATCACTTTTTCTTGCGGTATCAGATTCGGTATATTTCTGGCCGGGTGTTACAGGCTCATCTACGATCCTGGTAGCATCAATCAAATCTGCCCGAAATCCGACGGTATTAATATTCGCGAGGTTGTTTGCAAAAACAGCCTGAGCCTGCAAACTTCGGTTTGCGCCGGTCATTAATGTATATAGTGCTTTTTCCACGTCGGACTCCGTTTTCCTAACTTGTTCCCGTTGTCTTCAATCAACCTGTTTATAAATTCAGAATAGATTGGGTCACGGTGTTTTCTGCCTCAATCGTTTTTGCATTGGCCTGGTAGTTACGCTGGGCAATAATTAACCGCACCAACTCTTCGGAAATCTCGACGTTTGATTCCTCCAGAACACCTGACTGAACAACACCGAATGATCCAGTACCTGGAATGCCGACAGAAGCAGGTCCTGAATCAAACGTTTCAGTCCAGCTGGTTCCACCTGTTTGACTGAGTCCCTGGGGGTTATTGAAATTGGCCAGACCAATGACCGCTAATGTTTGAGATTGGCCGTTGGTATAGCGGGCAAACAGAGACCCTCCATCCGCAACATCCAGCCCAACCAGGCGACCTGTGGTAAAACCATCCTGAGAGAAATCGTTCACTTCAAAGGCGCTACCAAACTGCGTTGTATTATTCAGATCCAGGGTAAAAGGTGAGGGTGTTGTTGCACCGGTACCTGGATCCCAGTTTGCTATTGAAACTGTGGTCAAAGGTGACTGAATCGACCCGTCACTGTTAAAAGTGATATCGATTTGTTCCTCTGTTCCGCCTGCGCCTATATCCGCATTATCAACCTGGATAATCATATCCCAGTCGTTTTCGCCACGTTTTATGAAGTATTCAGTCAATACGTGTGAGTTACCCAAACTGTCGTAAATCGACAGAGAGGTTGCCGCGCTGTAGGTTGATTGATCAGCCGAATTAAATGGAATGGCTAGTGGGTCGATGATAGCCTCAGATGCATCAAGGCTTACTTCGCTTGTGAGTACGCCGGTAGCCTGGGGTGGCAAGCTGGCGGTAGTAATCTGAATATCAGAAAGACTTCCGCTTACATCACCGGCAGAATTTACGGTAAAGCCCTGTAGTCTGGAGCCGTTGTCATTCACTATAAAACCATCTTTATCCTGCCCCAATGCACCAGCGCGCGAGTAGCTGGTTGCACCGCCATCATTAAACACAAAAAAACCGCTACCGTTTACACCCAAATCTAGTGCGTTTCCAGTAAAGTTAACGGTTCCCTGGCTAAATTGCTGGGCGACATCTGAAACGACTACGCCGCTACCGATGGCGTTGGATCCTGAGCCGATCTGACTGTTTGCATAGACATCTGCAAATTCCGCCCGAGAACTCTTAAAACCAACGGTGCTGGCATTCGCTATATTGTTTCCAGTAACACTGAGGTCACTGGAAGCGGCTCGAAGCCCACTCAAAGCTGAGTTAAATGACATAGTTTTCTCCTATATACCTGAATTATTTAATTTCTCTAACTTGATCAACGGAGACGGTACCGATACCGCCAATATTTAGTGCTAATGTATTGCCCTGCATGGTGACACTGTCTACATTGCCATCCATAAAGGTACGCAATTCATAATTTTCGCCGGCTATTGATGCCTGTACGTCAACTTGATAATTTCCCTGTTCTGCCACGCTTCCATCATCCTTCAAGCCATCCCACTCAAAAGAGAATGTACCCTGTGGTTGTGGGCCAACATTGATTTTACGAACCAGCTCGCCACTGCTGTTGTTGATCTCTATCTCCACTTTTTGACTACTTGATGGAAGTTCATAACTTCCAGCAATGGAACCTGAGCTGCCTAATAACGCCGAGTTTGATTCGATCCTGACCGAACGACCTATCATCGAAGTGGCCTGCAGCGCCTGGCTGGATTGAAAGGAACTGACCGCACTACTGACAGAGTTGTTTAGCTTCTCGATACCTTCTACCGAGCTAAACTGCGCGAGCTGTGCAACAAACTCGCCACCGTCCTGAGGACTTAACGGGTCTTGATGCTCAAGCTGTGCAATCATCAATTTCAAAAATTCGTTTTGACCCAGTTCTTTGCTTTTATCCGCGCTAGCTGCGTTGAGTTCTGCGGCAGTCCGAATGTCAGTAGTGCCATAATTTGTATCTATCATCTCTATTTTCCTGATCTAAAATTCGTGGACTGGTTACTGACCAAGGGTCAAAACTTTTTGAACCAGTTGTTTAGCGGTGTTCATCGCGTCACTATTCATCTGGAAGCTGCGCGATGATGCAATCATCTCCGCCATCTCTTCCATTACATTTACGTTGGACGTGTATATATGTCCAGTCTCATCAGCCAGCGGATGACCTGGTTCATATCTACGAATAATCGGTGCCTGACTTTCTACCATCTCACTGGTTACCGCTGCCCCTTTTTTTGAATCATTGGCAAAACCGGCTCCTGCTTCATTCAGGGCTGCCTTAAACACTGCCCGTTGTGCACGGTATGCACCCTCCTCGGTGCCGCTTATGGTTTCGGCGTTTGCCATGTTGCTGGCAATCGCATTCAGCCGACCGGTTTGAGCCGTCATTGCTGAACCGCTCATGTCAAAAATATTGGTTAATGCCATAATTATTCTCCTTTTATCGCACCAATCAGGCCACGAACCCGACTATTTAAAAATGTAAATTCCGACTGATAGCGAAGCGCATTTTTTGCGTATTCCGCATGTTCAATATGCTCTTCAACGGTGTTACCGTTTAACCCACTTGCGTTAGGCACCCGATACTTAATATCATTTTGAACACCAAAATTTGAACTGGATGCCTGCATATGTCCACGCTGTGTTTTTTGCATCTGAAACGTATCACTACGTCCCTCGCTTTCTGCTTTCAAAATCGATTTAAAATCGATGTCACGTGCTTTAAAATCCGGTGTTTCACTGTTAGCCAGGTTATTGGCAATCACTTCAGCACGACGAGCACTTACTTGCAGCGCTGTATCATGTATCCCGAACCCTCTTTCAAAACTAATTGCCATATCTGTTCTCTTAAACCCGAAATTTTCGTTGCGGCGTGCTATTTAGCTATAGTCAAAGCAAACCACATGCCAGAATAGTTAATTGTTTTTTATCAGTATGTTACGCGCAGAAATGCAATAAAAGATTGGGGTTTTCGGACAAATATGGCAACTCATTTCCGCCTGCGGCAACGAAGCGGCAAGATCAAAAAACTAACGATGTTGGCGTAAAACTATCGATATGAAATACTGCGATAAGGCTAAGAATTGCCTTAGGATATGAATTTAAAAGGGGGTGACTAGCAACTGAAGATGGAAATCCACCGGGTTTAGGCAATGATGGATCCAGACGGAAAATGAAACGCTATCGTTTTTGGTACACAATCCCGATGTCACATGGAATCATGTCAAACATATCCCTTAAATCGCCCACATTTTCAGAAGAGCCTAGCAATAAATACCCACCGGGGCGGAGTGAATTATGGATACGCTGTAAAATATCGTTTTTTACCAATATTGGAAAATAGATAAGTACATTACGACAGAAAACCAGATCAAAGGTGCCAAGCTGTTTAAAGCTGTGTATCAGATTTAGAGGTTCAAACTTAATGGAGTGACGAAGCGTTTGCTTTACTCGTAGCTTATGGCCAGATTGAGGCTCAAAATACTGCATTCTTTGCTCTGTTGAAAGACCTCGACCGAGATCATATTCATCGTAAACCCCATTACGGCATCGATCCAGTGCATGCTCCGAAATATCGGTAGCGAGGATACGGTAGCTCAGTTTTTTTTCCGAATTACGTCTCAAATACTCCTGTATAGTCATCGCTATCGAATACGGTTCCTGACCAGTAGAGCAGGCAGCGGACCATATTTTTACAGATGAACTTCTACTGGTAAGCTCTGGAAGGATCTTTTCGGTAAGGTTGGAAAATGGGTGTTGATCACGAAACCAGAGGGTTTCGTTGGTGGTCATTGCTTCAATAACCGCCATCTCCAGCTCTTTTCCGCGCCCTGATTTTATTCGCTGAACGATTTCTGAAAGGGATGGTAACTGGTACTGCTCTCTTACCTTTTGCAGTCTATTTTCGACCAAATATTCCTGGTTTTCTGAAAGAGAAATGCCGCAGGTATTTAATAGAAAAATCCGGAATAGGTCAAAATCAGATGAGATACCTGGTGCTCCTGCAAAGCCGTATAAATGTCACACCAATATGTTTTTTGGCGCATAATTTCTATTCAGGTAGCGTTACCTGTGAGTTAACTGAAATACAGCTCAAGCACTCCGGCTTACTGTTTTCCTTCGATCACTTCGATCTGGTTGAATACAGTTTTTGCCAATTCATCAGGTTGAAACTTGGCAATAAAGTTATCTGCACCCACTTTTTTTACCATTGACTGGTTAAATACACCGCTGAGAGAGGTATGCAATACCACGTGCATGTCCAGTAACTCTGGATGGCTTCGAATATTGGATGTTAATGTGTAGCCATCCATTTCCGGCATCTCGATATCGGAGATCAACATGAGGTAGTCATCATTTACGTGCTTGCCCGCATCGACCTCCTCCAGTAAGAATTCCCATGCCTGACGACCATCGTTAAATGAAACCACTTCAAGCCCAATGGTTTCCAGGCAACGAATAAGCTGTTTTCTTGCAACCATTGAATCATCAGCAATAATGACCCTCCGACCCTCTTCTTCCGGAGAACCCTCTTCTGCTGGAACCGGGACATACTCTTCGCTGACCTCGGTTTCTAGATCTACTACTTCTGACAACACTTTTTCAACGTCTATAATTTCGACAAGCTTATTTTCGATCTCGGTCACTGCAGTCAGATAGTTATCAGTACCTACACCTACTGGCGGTGGATGAATACTCTCCCAGTTCATGTTGATAATTCTCTCAACTTTTCTAACTAAAAAACCCTGGGTTAGCTGATTGTATTCTGAAATGATTACAAAACATTCGCTCCACTCCTCTTCTGGCACCCGTTCGCCACCAATTGCATGTGCAAGGTCTACTATTGAAATAGTAACGCCACGAATGCTCGCTACTCCACTGATCACTGAATCACTTTTTGGCAACTGTGTTAGCTTTGGGCACCGTAGCACTTCTTTAACCTTGAATACGTTGATACCAAATGTTTGCCCGGTCCCCAGGCTAAACAGCAATAACTCCAACCGGTTTTTACCAACCAGTTGGGTACGCTGATTAACAGTTTCGAGTACACCGGCCATATATTTCCCCTACTGTTCGGTTTTCATCAGCACGCCTTATGCGCCTGCCTGAATAGCCAAAACTCTTTTCTTTGTATCAGTGATGATTTCAGGCATGGTATTTGCTGTATCTAATTCTATAAAGTTATACGTCAATTTTTTGCCGCTCTTAGTTGATAACCAATAGAGCCACCCACTAATCCCGGAAATCTGTTTTAAAGCATAGAAGATGAACCGATATCTTGCGCAACTATTCTCGATAGTTTTACTGCTGGCTCAGGCAAGCCACGCGCAGTTCGCCTGTGCCAACGAAACAACCGATCAGATACAACATGCGGTTGAGTTATATATCAATGAACGTCTGGAGAACATGGCGGATCATCAACGGATCAAAAACAGCAATGATATAAAGGTAAAGATAGGCAGACTTGATTCTCGACTAAGGTTCACGCCCTGTGGTGATCAAAACCTCCTGATAGAAGACCATAGCGGCTCCATACTAGGTGGCCGCTATCTGTTGAAAGCAACATGCCCCGGGGAACAGAGTTGGTCGCTTTATGTGCCCGTTCATATATCTATTATCAAACCGGTGGTCGTCGCGACACGATCAATCCCACGTGGAACCACGTTGGTACCCGGGATGCTCGAAATGACTGACTGGGAGATAAGTGATCTAAGGCGAGGCTATCTGGATCGCCTGGATCTCGCCATTGGTAAACAGTTGCGAAGGCCGCTTAGTGCCGGCAGACCCATCTCACCTGACCAGCTGAGTACTGCACAGGCGATTTTAAAAGGAGATGAGGTATTGATTGAGGCGTTAACAGGGTTACTTTCGGTCAAATCGACCGGCATAGCACTGTCTAATGGCGGTATTGGAGAGCAGATCAATGTACGAAACAGTCGCTCAGACAAGATTATCCGTGCAAGGGTGGTTGGGCCGGGTAAGGTTAGGGTGTCGATGTGAGAAATCCGTGCGCTAACCTGATACAAAATCAACGGATAGAATAGTAAATGTCATCAAGAAAGGCACACTTAGACCATATTCACTCTAAAGTTTTATCGGGATCAGCCGCTAAAAGGATATGCGAACCCCTTAAAAACAGAGTATTTACTCAGGATTAACGAATGGCTATCGAATTCAACAGGCCTTCTACTAAAAATAGCACAGCTATTGGCACCAATCGAAGTAGTGCTGCCGAACCGGGAAAAGGTGTATCTGCACGCCCCGGTGAAACCGCCAAAGCCTCCGCTGGAGGCGATCAGGTTGCTATAAGTAGTCATGCTCAGCGAATACAGTCGTTGGAAGCAAAAATCCAGCAAATGCCCGAAATCGATATGGCCAAAGTTGAAGCCATCAAGAGTTCTATTGAGGATGGGAGTTACAAAATTGACGCTGAGTCTACGGCTCAAAAAATGCTGGCGATCGAAACGTCCATCCATCCATTATCTGATTAAAAGACTATAAACGAAGGGGTTAACACAATGAACACACCTGACATGGAGTTCATCAAACAGTTGATGAACGGGATTCAACAGGAGCTGCAACTGTTTCAGCAACTCGAACAGGCATTAACTGCCGAACGTTCAGCACTTGAACAGCGTGCCAATGAGGCGCTGACCGAATTGTTGAAACAGAAGGAATCGATACTAAGCCAAATAGAGGCCCAGGTTCGGTTTCGCCTTCAGCTAATGATTAAAAATGACTATCTCGCCGACGAGCAGGTGCTTGGGTCTATATTTAATCATTTGCAGCCAAAGCAGAACAAACTGGCGCTACAATTGTGGAACAACGTTAAGAGCACGATTGAAGTATGTCACAAGAAAAATGAGGTTAACGCACGAATTACTCACCGTAGCCAGATCGACAATACAAAAATGATCGATATTCTTCGCGGTAGTACGGACAAAACTGGCCTCTATAATCCTGCGGGGCAACAGAATACAAAATATGCGCAGCAAACACGGCCTGCGGCTACGGTATAAACGGAGTCTGTAAATTAAAACGGGGTTATCAGCCCATCCTTCCCTGAGCGTTCTGCGCTACTGTCGCGGTTCAAACTTGATACTAGGGATGTCGAGTAAACACCAGCTCGTTGCCAGCGGATAACTCTTCGTTGAACCGGTATCCTTGCCAATCAAACTGCTCTAGCCCCTGTGGGGCTTTGATACGATTTTCGATGATATACCGCGCCATCGCACCCCGGGCTTTTTTTGCATAAAAGCTAATCACTTTGTACTGACCATTTTTAAAATCTTTAAAGATCGGTGTGATGATTTCACCCTCTATTTTTCTGTGCTTAACTGCTTTGAAATATTCATTTGACGCAAGATTAACAAGGTACTTTTCTGCCTTCAGGAGTTTGTTTATATCATCAGTAAGCAGATCCCCCCAAAACTGATACAGGTTTTTACCTCGTAGATTGCCAAAATTTCGCCCCATCTCCAGGCGATAGGGCTGCATCAGATCGAGCGGTCGTAGTATTCCATATAGACCCGACAGAATACGCAGGTGGCTCTGGGCATATTCCAGCTCATCAGCGGATAGTGTTTCAGCCTCTAGCCCGGAATAGACATCCCCCTTGAATGCCAAAATAGCCTGACGGCTGTTCTCGGAGGAGAATTTAGGGCTCCATTGCTGGAATCGACTGAGGTTCAAATCTGCCAGTTTTTCACTGATATCCATCAGTGCCATCACGTCAGTTCGGTCAAATTTCTTCAAACCATCGATAAGCTCCGCCGCACTCTCCGCATGCTCGGGAAGGCTGTACTCGATATCTATAAATGGTGACTCAAAGTCGAGTGTTTTTGCGGGTGACAGGATAATCAGCATAGGGTTCTCGGGAGATCAAATATGGGCGGCCAATAAAACCAGTGCTAACCTGGTTCACACTCGGTCGACGGGGAAAGCCAGAATATCACGAATCTCTGTGGTTTCGAGCAGACACATGGCCACGCGATCAATGCCCAAAGCCACTCCAGAGCACCTGGGCAAACCATGTGACTGGGCATCCAGTAAATTTTTGTCCAGTTCAATAACAGGCTTGCCTAGCCGGCGGCGCTCAATGTTCCATAGCTCAAATCGCTGATGCAGCTCTCTCGAATCCGTCAGCTCCTGATACCCGTTTGCCAGCTCAATCCCATTTACATATAGCTCAAAGCGGCTAGCTACCTTCTGCCCCTGTTTATTGATCATGATTTCAGCCAACTCAGCCTGACCTGCCGGGAACTCAAAAACCAGTATGGAACGACCGCTGGTTTTGGGAAGTATATAGCCAGAAAAAATAAGCTCTAGCCATTCATCTTTGGCAAGTACGGCTGGTTGGTTATCCGCTGCCCTTGGCATTGTCTTTGGCGGCTGATAGCCAACCGTTTCCCATGCAATAGCAGCGAGTTCATCTATGGTCGCGCAATGCGGATCAATACCTACATATTTCTGAAATAGCGCACTGTAGGTTAAGCGTTCTATCTCTAGTTCGCCCAGTAGTGATACAACCAGTTCCGCTACTTCATCCATTAATTGATGATAGTGCCAATCGGTGCGGTACCACTCCAGCATGGTAAATTCCGGATTATGACGACTGCTGATCTCTCCTCTACGAAATGCAGGACCCATCCGATAAATCGAGCCACTGCCGCTACATAGCAGCCTTTTCATAAAGAACTCTGGCGAGGTCTGAAGGTAAAACTCTGCATCTGACGACGCTTTTGACACGTCTAAAAAAGGGGCGTTAACGGTAATACTATCTAGATGGGGTGCCGGGGAGCTGGTTGAAGCGATACAGGGAACCGTTACCTCCAACACATCCCGCTGCTGAAAAAAAACGCGAATACTCTGTAGCATTCGCGCATATTTTTTTAAGCTATCGATACTGGCGGAGGATTGCCAGTCCGGAGTGCTCACAGGTTATTCCAGCTTATGATCCCTTGGATCTGCCCTGGTACTCTCCGGTACGGGTATCAATTCGGATTACTTCGCCTTCGCAAAGGAAAAGCGGAACCTTAACAACTGCACCGGTGCTAAGTGTTGCGGGTTTGCTACCACCGGATGCGGTATCACCTTTCAAACCAGGGTCTGTTTGGGTAATTTCAAGGTCTACAAAGTTAGCCACGGCAATTGATAAGGGCGCTCCATCCCAAAAGGTGACTACACAGGTATCCTGCTCCTTTAGCCATTGCGCGGTTTCGTCCACAACCGTTTTATCAGCGGCATATTGCTCATAACTTTCAGGGTCCATAAAGTGCCAATATTCACCATCGGTGTATAGATACTGCATATCCTGCTCATGAACATCCGCTGCTTCGATGCTCTCACCGGATTTAAAGGTTCGTTCCCAAACCCGCCCGGTTCTAAGGTTGCGTAGCTTAACCCGGTTGAACGCCTGACCTTTTCCTGGCTTAACCAATTCATTTACAACAATAGAGCATGGGTCCCCCTCAAGCATCACCTTTAAGCCATTTTTAAATTCACTGGTTGAATAGGTCGCCATGGATATTCCTTTCTGAAATTCGGTTAGAATACGCGCGCGTTCAATCGACACTCTGTTTTAAGAAAATTCTGCGGCACGTCAAAGGGCCATTATAACATCGTGTAACAGAATGCTTGTATAGGTGTGATCGAATATCATAGTTTTTGTCGACACGAGAAATCATGTACTTCCGTTTCATCCCCTCTGACCGGAAAATTCAGTATTAAAACCAGCAAAAAAGAAAATTCGTGGCAACAGCAATTGTCTACCGCACGCAGGGGATTTTATGAGCTTTGCCAATTACTTGATATAACCAGCGATGGTTTCGAAGGTCTAGAAAAGCTGGATGACGATTTCCCAGTCATTGCACCCACTGCGTACCTTTCCAGGATAGTGAAAGGCGACCCTAATGACCCTCTATTACTTCAAATACTGCCCAACGCTGCTGAACTCATCGAAACGCCAGGTTATAGTCAGGATCCCCTTGAGGAGGAAAGCTCATCTCCCGCACCAGGACTGATTCACAAATACCACGGCCGTGTGTTATTAATCGCATCCTCAACCTGTGCCATTCACTGCCGATACTGCTTTAGGCGTCATTACCCTTATCAGGAAAACCGTTTTCAACGGAACCAACATCAGCAGGCATTAAATTACATCAGATCAAACCGGGAGGTCCGCGAGGTTATTTTGAGTGGCGGTGATCCTCTTACCCTGTCCAATAAATACCTGCAATGGTTGGTGAATTCCATTGCGGACATACCGCAAATCAGCACATTGCGAATTCATACGCGTCTCCCTGTGGTCATTCCAGATCGGGTTGATACCGATCTGCTTGATCTTTTATCAGGACGACTCAACATCGTTTTGGTCATCCATTGCAATCACTCGAATGAAATTGACGAAGAAGTTGGATATGCATTAAGGAAACTCAGCAAGTCCGGCATTACACTTTTGAATCAATCGGTTCTATTAAAAAACATAAACGATGATGCAGATACACTGGGACTTCTCAGCCACCAGCTTTTTGACAATGGAGTCCTTCCCTACTACCTGCATATGCCAGATCAAACCCAGGGCACAGCTCATTTTGATATTTCAGAGGCTGAAGCGTGCTCCCTTATGAGCTCTTTAGCAGGCGTTTTACCGGGTTATCTGGTGCCACGTCTGGTACGTGAACAACCCACCTCAGCTTCAAAAACGCAGCTTCCATTTTTGTAACAAAACCACTTTGCTACTGCTCACCTAACTACTGAATATTCCGATAAAGCACCTACCTGTAGCGTACAAAGATCTAAACAAAATCCCCGTTGGGAGAAGCAACGCAGTATTTCAATACTATCCTATACTTCACTCATCCGATTTTTTTAAAAGCTGGAACATACTGTAATGCCGAGCATCAACCAATATGTGCGACTAGCGATCAGGGAAAAAAACTCTCCTGATCTTAGTTTCTGCTCGGCTAAACCAAAGGCATTGCAGGCATGGGTCGATGACCTACGATTAACCAACATCGGAAAAACCTCGAAGCAATTGCACCAATCGATAATCGAAGTACAAACACTCAAAATCACAGCAGAAAACCGTTTCCAATTATTGGAGATACTCAGAAAACCCATCCTGAATATTTGCGAGACACTATCCGGGAACTATCTGGGGCAGGCGCTGGTATTATCCGGAAAAACCATGAATGCGGCGCAGCTTGCTCAGGCATTACAGTCCGAGCTCGCATCTGCCTATGAATGTGTAGTTATCGAAACAAAGGATACACGTACTGGTCTCACCCGAAAAACGCCCCAATATACTATTACTGCTTTATCTCGCTGCATGGGCCAACTACTTCGGCTACAGATACGATGTCACCAATTATATTCGTCTCTGCCCGATCAGTTCTGGATCAAGATAAACACACTGTATCTAATTGGTGAGCAGCTGTGTTGCCTGTCAAATCAACTGCCTACGTCTGACTACGATGAGCTTTCACCTATCACGTTAGCTGACCTGTACAAAACATCACTATTGATTGAGGCAAGTAAACCAGAACAATTGCGGCAGCAAGAACTCTCCGCACTGACGAAGGTGATACCCATTTGGGCTCAAAAAGTAGATTTAACACCCTACTCGCCAGAACGAACCCAATCATTTTCTGTAGATATTTATGCTGATCACCCCCCCCAATACCATCAGCTACTCGAAGACATTGGTCTCGACCGAATCAGAGTGCTCGATACCACAGAACTGGTAGGAACATTACGAGAATTTATCCACAAACACAGTATCAAGGACGCGACTGCTGAGCAGGATCAGAACTTTCCTGTACCAAATCAGTTTGGTCCGGACCTGCTGAACAAGCTTGCCAATTCCTGGGGTGAACGAAATAAAAGACAGTTACAACGTACCGATACGCGCCAGGGCATTCTGGCCTGTACCGGCTTAACATCTATTCATTACTTTGCATCTGGCAGCATAGATTTTGCATCTCTGATTAAGACCGACAAATCAGATCCATTTGGAGTGGAGGGCGGTGAACTCAACCTCGGTACAAGTTTCAGCAATACACTCACAATTGAAACCGAAGATGTGTGGGGCAAGGCATTTACTATTGGAATGAAAGAAGAGCCTGAAGCGGAAACTAAGCATCAGCGCGTCGAACATAGCAAAACAAAAGAGTTCAAGCTCGAAACCATCAATGCCAGCGCTGGCGGTTATTGCTTGCGCTGGGACCCTGAGGTAACAGAAAAAATCCAGGCTGGAGATCTTATCGGGCTACAACCAGACAGCTCAAAACCCTGGGGGATAGGTGTGGTCCGCTGGATCAGGCAAGACCAAACCGGCCTGTTTAATATCGGTGTCGAATCCATATCAGCGGCAATACGCTGTTGCGCAATCAAGGCGACCGGACTGACGGATGTCGGTGCGGAGCCGGTTCGCGCCCTGCTTATTCCGGGTTCAAAAAAAACGGGGCGACAACCCACAATCATAACGCCTCACCGCCCTTTCCAGGCAGGCGGCAAAGCGAAAATAATTCTGGATAAACAAATCATCCAGATCCGCCTTAAACAAAGTATTGCTTCCAGTTACGCATATAACCAGTTCACCTATATGATCCTGGAAGAAAACAAACGACCGGAACACAAGCGTCCAGTAACAACCACTCCCAAAAAGAGTGATATAGAATCCCTCTACAACAATTTGTAACCTGCACATATAAGGCGGCTATATATTTTGGCGCGCTGAGCAAACATTCACCTGTTCAACGCAACAGAATTAAAACACAGCTCGCTAAAATTACTCCTCGTCCGGCTCCACTTCAACCAGAAGCTGGCGAATTTTAACCTGATCACCAGCACTGATTGATACAGCTGTAACGGTTCCATTTACATCCGAACGAAGCTGGTGCTCCATCTTCATTGCATCCAGCAACACCATTACATCATCCTTCTTAACCACATCACTCACTTTGACATTAACCGTCATCACGCTGCCATCAAGCGGCGCAGTCACTTTACCCTGGCCTGCTGCATCTTCTGAGGCAGGTGCTTTCAAAGTAACATCTTCGATTCGGATATTGCCACGGGCCGCATCCAGATAAACCGCTTCATCGGTACGGATAAAGGTGATCGAACTATTCACTCGATTCAGCTGATATCGGCAGCTGTTTTCAGAAATCGTCACATCACTGAACACTGCAGTCTCATCACCAACCGTTACGCTATAAACCAGACCGTTTGGCTTTTGCTCTTCCGTGGTCAATACAACCGTGTAACCCTCATCTGCCACCGAAAAACTGTAGTGCGAAGGCTGACGGTTGGCGGTACGCCATCCCATATATTGATCGGAATGGGATACATTTTTACCTGATTCAACATAGGTAATAATCGCCGCCAAACCCAGCTCAAAAACCCCTGGAGCAACTGCCGACAGGGATGCATCATCAGCAAAGTCTTTTTCGATAAACGCGGTGCTAGCGGTACCGGCAGCAAATACCGGGTGGCCCAAAATAGCCGAAAGGAATGATTTGTTGGTGTTTACTCCAAGCAAGCTAGTGTCTTCAACCGCCGCAATCAAACGACGGCGCGCATCATCACGGTTGCTTCCATAGCTGATTACCTTGGCAACCATTGGATCGTAGAATGGGCTAATCGCATTGCCCTGAACAATACCGTGATCAAACCGCACGCCTTCCTGTTCCGGCGTATTCCAGTACAAAACTGGGCCAGTTTGCGGCATAAAGCCCTGCGCGGGATCTTCAGCGTAGATTCGTACTTCGATCGAGTGACCATTGAATTCGATCTGATCCTGTTCCAGCGGAAGTGTTTCGCCAGCCGCAACCCGAATCTGCCAATCAACAAGATCAAGCCCTGTAACCATCTCGGTAACCGGGTGCTCCACCTGCAAACGGGTATTCATTTCCAGGAAGTAGTAGTCGCCATTTTTATCGACCAAAAACTCAACTGTACCGGCACCGACGTAGTTACAGGATTTAGCGGCATCCACTGCAGTGCTACCCATTTTCGCCCGTAGCGCTTCATTCACAACCGGCGATGGGCTTTCTTCAACCACCTTCTGGTGACGGCGTTGCACTGAACAGTCCCGCTCACCTAGATGTACGCAGTTGCCGTGTTTATCAGCAAATACCTGAATTTCAACGTGGTGTGGTTCGATCACCGCTTTTTCGATGATCAGTTCACCGCTACCGAAGGAGTTTTCCGCTTCGGTTCGTGCGGAGACAATTTGTGTCGCCAGTTCGGACTCTTCGAATACCAGACGCATGCCGCGTCCACCGCCACCGGCGGAGGCTTTAACCATTACTGGGAAGCCGATCTTTTTTGTTTCCTCGATTAATACTGAATCCGACTGATCCGCGCCTTCATAGCCAGGAATAGTGGGTACACCGGCTTCCTGCATCGCGATTTTGGATAAACGTTTGCTACCCATAAGCTCAACCGCTCCTGCGGGTGGCCCAATAAAGGTAATATTTTCTTTTTCACAGGCCGCTACAAAATCAGTATTCTCCGACAGAAAACCATAGCCAGGGTGAACCGCATCGGCTCCCGAAAGTTTGCAGGCTTCAATAATTTTGTCGATCAGCAGGTAGGATTGGCCAACCGGCGCTGGGCCGATACAAATCGACTGATCGGCTTCGATTACATGACGCGCACCAGCGTCCGCTTCACTGTATACCGCTACAGTTCGGTAGCCCAGTTTCTTGGCTGTTTGAATAACTCGAACCGCAATTTCACCACGGTTAGCGATAAGTATTTTTGAAAACATCAGATAACTCCGAATGCTGTTAATTCCATTTCGCGCTTATTTGCGCCCTTCTGCCCCGCTCTATCGAGCCGTCGAGCAGTGATCTCTAATTCAAGCGAACGCAGTTACATCCGGGCTACGCCAAATGTGTTGGGCTGTAGCTCACGGCGATCTGCATCCCAGCATACGTCCAGACACATACCCAAAACCTTACGGGTTTCGCGGGGATCGATAATGCCGTCATCCCATAACCGGGCTGAACCAAATACGGTTTCAGAACCTGCGTCAAGCGCATCTTTAGTGGCTTTTTCGATCATCGAAATTTTTTCTTCATCGGGTTCAATACCAAGCCGCGCCGCCTTGGCTTCGCTGATAATGCGCATCACCATACCCGCCTGGGTTCCACCCATCACCGCGGTTCGTGCTACTGGCCATGCAAAACAAAAGCGTGGATCCAAACCACGACCACACATGGCGTAGTTACCCGCGCCGTAGGAAGCACCAACGATAACCGTGAGCTTAGGCACGCGGCAGTTAGCCACCGCCTGCAACATTTTGGAACCATGTTTGATAATGCCGTTTTGCTCATATTCGGTGCCGACGTTAAAGCCGGTAGTATTGTGGAAGAACAAAATCGGTGTTTGGGACTGATCACAAAGCTGAATAAACTGAGCTGCTTTAGCAGAACCGTAATGGGTAATTGGGCCGTTGTTGCCGATCAAACCCACCTTGTGTCCATGAATGCTCAGGTGCCCGCAAACCGTATGGGCATCCCATTCACCCTTGAACTCAAGGAAACGTGATCCATCGGCGATACGGGCAATGATCTCTTTTACGTCATAGGGGTGACGTGCGTCGCTTGGCACTACGCCAAGGATCGATTCTATGTCATAGATCGGATCGTCATATTTGTAATTCGGTGCGCCCGGCCCGGTTTCATTCCAGGGGATTTGCGCCATAATTTCCCGCGCGATTCGAATTCCGTCACGGTCATCTTCAGCCAGATATTCTGCACAACCTGAAACCTGGGTATGCATCTCTGCACCACCTAGCTCTTCATCAGTCGCCACTTCACCGGTCGCCGCTTTTAATAGTGGCGGACCCGCCAAAAACATTTTTGACTGGCCTTTGATCATTACCATGTAGTCAGAAAGACCTGGCTGATAGGCACCACCGGCGGTCGCATTACCATGCACTACCGTAATCTGAGGAATACCCGCAGCGGACATGACTGACTGGTTGTAGAAGGTTCGACCACCATCCACAAAACCTTCAGCCGCCTGGGTCAATCGTGCACCGCCACTTTCGCCCATGGAAACCACGGGTAATTTATTGGCCGATGCAATCTCCTGCATGCGGAAACCTTTCTTGCCTGTAGCCGGGCCGCCGGTTCCACCTTTATAAGCTGAATTGCTGGCGTTTAATATGCAGCGAATTCCACTCACGTAACCGATTCCAATGATGTTGCCGCCGCCACCGCCATCTTTATCCTCTGGGTCCATTTTGTAGCCAGCGAGGGTTCCGATTTCAAGGAACGGTGAACCTGGATCCAACATCAGATTAACTCGTTCACGGGGCATTAACTGCCCACGTTCACGGAATTTTGGAATGGCTTTGTTGGCTGTATCGATCATCTGTTGCTCGATCGAGCGAAAGGCTGCAATTTGCCCCTGCATAAATTCGACATTCTCCGCATAGCTTGGGCTATTGGTGTCGATCTTGGTTTCAATAACAGGCATGGTATTTCCCTATTTATTTACAACAATATTTTGAAAAAATTTGAGCCTGGGTGGAGTCCCTATCGCCCTTTCCAAACCGGCTCACGTTTTTCAAAAAACGCAGTGATGCCCTCTTTAACATCTTCAGTTTGTTTGGTTTTTTCCAGCATGCCCTTCAGGTAAGGAATCGCGTCGTCAAATTCCATATTTTCCTGATGATAAAACGCTTCAAGCCCTAGCTTGATGGTTGCGGGCGAGTAGCTAGCTATTTCAGCCGCGAGCTCGTCAACACGCTGGTCGAGCTGATCTGCAGGGACCACATCGGTAGCCAGTCCAAGCGCAAGCGCTTTTTGCGCATCAACGCGGAATCCACGCATTGCAAAATCCAGTCCCTGGCGACGCGGCATAACACGAAACAAACCCGCCATCACCATAAACGGCCAGAGTGCGCGTTTAATTTCAGGCGCGCTGAAATAGATATGATCCGCAGCGACCACATGGGTTGCGTTGCAGGTCATCAACAAGCCGCCAGCCAACACTGGCCCCTGAGCTTTAACGATGACCGGTTTGCAGATATCCCGCAGCAACATGCTGAGCTCTTTGCCATCGTTGATTTCCGGCACAGTACTGGTGCTGGGCGGAGCGCCATCTCTCATCGCGCCGAGATCACCGCCGGCACAAAAAATGTCACCTTTAGCGGCTAATACAACCACCCGGACTTCCGAATCTTGCCCGGCTGCACGAATCGCATAGGCGAGTTCTTTGCCCAGTGTCGGGCTGATAGAATTTTTCTTTTCCGGTCGGTTCAGCGTAATCGTCATGACGTTATTCGCCAATTCAACAATCACACACTCAAAAACCAGTCCTTCTAGTGAATATGTTTCCACGATTATTCCCTCTATATTGTTATATTTTTTATTTCAGGTACCAATTGAATCTCGAAAAAAAACCTCTACCTCGGACCAATAACTGGACAAAAAGGTAGAGGTTTATTTAATCGCGATTTAACAGACGCGTTTGATCGATACAGGAATATCGACCACTTTAGCCCGTAGGTATTCACCAAGAGTTTTAGCCTGTGGATCCATTCGGGTTGACGATGAAACACCATCCTGAAGAATTCCGTGAACGTAGAAGTTCAAACCGGACAGGTTAGCGAACTCATACCGTTCAACTTCGAACTCTGCCAGATCAGGCAACAGCTCTTTGAACTTCTGAACGGTCAAAAACGACTCTAAAAACGAGTAGGCTTCTGGAGTAGTGCCCCAGATTCCAACATTGGCAGAACCACCCTTGTCACCCGAACGAGCAGCAAAAATTCGGCCCAAAGCAGTTTTTTCAGTCGGGCCGCTCGGTACTGGCACTGTCTCTGCTTTAACCCGATCAACACTCACAACCGGCAAACCGAGCTGGTTAGTAGGCGTTACAACCGTCATCTCTGCACCATCAACATAAACATTTTCCTGAATATGTTTACTGTCAATCAATGCGGGCCAGTAGCGGATAAAGGCCTGGCCTTTTCCAACCGGGCTCATCACAGAGAAACCAGGTACGTTCGCCAGACCCATCTCGATCATTTTTCTACCGAGGTGTGGACCGCTAATGCTGGCATCTTTTGCCACCATATTGATACGGAACAGTGAGAAATTCTCTTCATTGGTTGGCGGGTTTTCTTTGCCAGTCGGAATAAATTCGGTAGTGATTTTATCGAACTGATCTTTGCCGCCGGCCATTTCGAAAAATGCGTCGGTGAAGGTTTCCGCTTTATCTTCCGCATCGAGACCATGAACCGCAATGGTCATGCTATTTTTATGTCCGCCAGCCACATTGATGCATACTTTGTGGGTATCGGTCGGAGTTGAACCCTTAACTTCACTGACCAGAACACGGTCGTCAGCAACCTGTTCAACCTTCATGGTATCGAAGTGGCCAATCACGTCCGGGTTCAAATATTCAGGCTTACGGATTTCATACATCATCTGTGCGGTTACGGTGCCTACAGATACCAGTCCGCCAGTGCCCTGGTGTTTACCAACTACAAACGAGCCGTCGTCATGAATTTCTGCATAGGGGTAACCTACGTTTACAAAACTAGGTACTTCTTTAAAGAAGGAGTAGTTTCCGCCGGTAGCCTGGCAACCACATTCAATGATGTGACCTGCAGCTAGTGCGCCCGCTAATTGATCGTAATCGTCTCGTTTCCAGCCATATTTCCAGGCTGCTGGCCCCATCACAACCGCCGCATCGGTAACCCGAGGTGCAATCACAATATCCGCGTCCTGGTTCATCGCATCAACAATACCCCAGCAACCCAAATAAGCATTTGCTGTCGCTGCGGGGAAAGGCGCTTCGCTGAGCGGCATGCCTTTGTCCATATTCAGGAAAGGTTCGCCCTGATCCTGCAAACCGGCCAGACGTGGAATCAAATCATCCCCGTCGATATAAGCAATCTTTGGGTTTAAGCCCAGTTTGGTTGCGACTTCATGCATCGCTTCCGCACAGCTTTTTGGATTCAGGCCGCCCGCATTGGTCACAACCTTGATGCCCTTGTCCATGCAGGAGCCCATGATCTGCTCCATCTGCGTAATAATGGTGTTGACGAATCCACGTTTTGGATCCTTCAACATTTGGCGATACAGGATCACCATGGTGAGCTCAGCAAGATAGTCACCGGTCAGTACATCGATTCGGCCGCCTTCGACCAGATCTCGAGCTGCGGAAACCTTGTCTCCATAAAAGCCACTACAGTTGGCTACAATTAATTTTTCACGATCCTGAGGTGCCATGATATTGGTACTCCTTCCCTTGATTTTTTGTATGAATAGTGATCAATCGACCCTGGCAGAGCCGCTAAACCGTTGAAATTGAATCTGAAACTGGGTGTCTTGCACAAGAATAACGTTCTTATATTTTTATAACCTGTAAGCCTAAACGTTTGATGCCTTACATGGCAAGCGCTGAGACTAGTAGATACCAAAACCGGTGAAAAATGATTGATGAATATCAAACTCGGTTCTGTTGATTGATATACTGCACCCCTCAATACCAGATGGCTCATGATTACCGCCTGAAAAACCCGAGATACAAACTACCGAGACTCAACATGCCACAAGCAGAATGGGAACAACACCGCGAACGTATCATCAATCACATGAACGATGATCATGTAGAACACATGATTGATATGATCCATTATTCATCCGGTGAAAAACCGACAACCGTTAAGCTGGTTGAAATCAGCCCTGAAGGTTTCAATATCCAGGCAGACAGCGACACCCACTTTCTTGCCTTTACACAGCCCTGTACTACTCCCCGCGAAATGGCGATGGAAGCTGCACGGCTGGCCAACTTCGCGCGGGAACAGCTCGATAAAACTGGCAACTGACTCTAACCAGTGTCCAAACGTCCCACATGCAAAACCTGCCAGCGCGCACTTTCAGTCTGCCTTTGCCCTCATATTCAGCAGATCGACAACCGCTGGCCAATACAAATATTGCAGCACCCTAATGAAACCAGACACGCCATCGGCACTGCAAAGATCGTTCAGCTTAGCCTGACAAATTGCGAAACCAACACCTGCAAACAGATTGATCCGGGCAGCGAATTTGAACAATGGCTGGAAAAGGAAAACCCGATATTAATTTACCCCGGTGAAGATGCAGAAGGGTTAGATACGTTAAAGGATCTACCCGTCCGCACACTTTTATTGATCGATGCCAGCTGGCGCAAAAGCAGACGAATGCTGCTTGAATCACCACTACTACAAAAACTACAACGAGTCTGCATACAACCCAACAAACCCTCGAACTACAAAATACGCAAAGTGCCCGACCCAACAAGCCTTTCCACCCTGGAGGCAATAGTAGAAATATTGTCGGAACTGGAAGATGATCAGAAGAAATATCAGCCACTACTGAATACAATGGACTGGATGATCAACAAACAGATCGAAAGCATGGGCGAAAAATTGTTCGAAAAAAATTACAGGAAAACGGAGAACCAATGAGCTTAACCGGAAAACTACTCGGCAACTGTGAACCTTTCATCTACAACCTGATATACGACATCGATGTACGTATGCTTTTTATCGAATGTGTAAACGACCCGGACACCGAACAGCCGGACCTTCGAATTGTATTCCCTGAAATTTTGAGCTACTCAGAAACCAACGAACAGAGCAAACCCGACGATGAACATATCGATGACATCGTGCTAATTGATGAAATAGAAAAGGGCAAAATCTCTATTCACACCTACAAGAAAAAAATAGAAATAACCCTTACAGGAACGCCTTTTACTGAAGATATTGACTAAAACAATATTAATTAGAGCCTATATCGATCACCAAGGAAAAACAAAAATGATAAAAAAAATAGCACTTTCCCTACTCTCAATTCTGTTGCTAGTCATTGTGTCCGGCTATTTTTATCTCGGTTCCAAGGAACCCACCAGGGACGGAAGCCTAACTCTGATCGGCCTTCAACAACCTGTAACCGTTTCCTATGATCACTACGGAATACCGCATATAACCGCCAGTAACGACCACGATCTATACATGGCGCTGGGTTATGTACATGCGCAGGACCGATTGTTTCAGATGGAGATGACCCGACGTTTGTCCCAGGGAAAGTTAGCGGAGATATTGGGAGAAAAACTAATCGGGGTCGATAAACTGTACCGGACGTTAGGGCTAGAAAGTTACGGCAAGCGATGGCTTAAAGCGATTCAAAAGCGTGCCGATCCACGCATGCTTAACATGCTAAACAACTACCTGAAGGGGGTAAATCAATTTGCCACAACCGGCCCTACTCCGCTGGAATTTGATCTACTTGGCATACCCACTCATCAATATACGCTAATAGATATCGCTTCGATCTCCGGGTTTGTCTCCTTCTCTTTTGCCCAGGGGATCGAAGATGATTCACTCACCCACCATCTTTACCAAAAGCTCGGAGCCAACTATATGGTAGATCTGGGCATTGAATACACCCCCGGTTTCGAGAAAATACCCGTTGATCCACGACTGACAAAGAATTTGTCTTCTACCATCAACCATACAATTAACAGCCTTCAGGCTTACGGGCTTTTTCATGGAAGCAATAGCTGGCTGATCGCCCCCAAGCGCAGCGCCTCTGGCCATGCAATATTTGTGAATGACCCACATATCGGATTCTCCCAGCCGTCAGTCTGGTATGAAGCACAATTAAGTTCCGACACCACTGATCTGTACGGTCATTTTATGGGCCTGATCCCGTTCCCGCTGCTGGGTATGAGTCAGCACCACGCCTGGGGCCTGACGATGTTTGAAAATGACGATACCGATCTCTACCTTGAAAAAATCAACCCTGAAAACAGTAATCAATACTGGGCTATCGACCATTGGCAGGAATTTAAATCACGTACTGAAGTCATCAAGGTAAAGGATAGTGACGATATCAAGATGACGGTGTTATCAACTCGCCACGGCCCGATCATCAACCAGCTATTCGACGAGCTGAAGGGTTCCAAACATGGATTAGATCGGGTCGATCAACCGGTTGCCCTGTGGTGGGCTTTTTTGAATACTGATAATCAAATGGTCGAAGCCTTTTACAACCTTGGCGAAGCCCACACCGTCGACAAGGCACAAAAAGCCGCCTCAATGATTCACGCACCCGGGCTAAACGTGATGTACGCGAACGCTAATGGAGATATCGCCTGGTGGGCCGCCGCTAAATTGCCGATTCGACCCAGCCACGTAAATTCAAAACTGATACTCGACGGTGCATCCGGAAAAGATGACCAGCTGGGAAGTTACGATTTCTCCCACAATCCACAGCAGATCAACCCGGAATCCGGGCTGATCTACACAGCCAACAATCAGCCTGCGGATATGGGCGATGGACTGGTACCCGGATACTACGCACCCACCGACCGCCCCAGCCGCATACTAGAACTACTCTCAACCGACCAGAAATTTACACCGGAACAGATGAAATCGATGCTGATGGACAATACAACGCCAACCGCAAAGCTGTTTCAGTCAACCATCATTCCAGTACTTGAAAACGATGAATCAACACTTAGCCCGGTTGAGATCCAGGCCCTCGATGCTTTTAAGGCCTGGCATGGCAACCATTCCTCTGATGAAACAGCCGCCACGATTTACAACCGATTCAGAATTCAATTTATGAATCTGGCAATGGCGGATGAGATGAGTGATGAACTCTATTCAGGTACTCAGTTTGGTTTTTTGATCGGGCGATCCATCTGGCGAATGCTACCAAACGAAAATTCTGTATGGTGGGACAATATCAACACCGAACAAAAAGAGACACGCGACCAACTTATTCTCGAAGCCTGGCATCTCTCAATTACATTTTTAGTCAATCGTTTTGGCCCAGACCTGAACCAGTGGAGCTGGGGAGAGGATACAAAACTGCTTCATGAACATCCCTTAGGTGTTATTCCTCTACTGGGCAACCTGTTAAATGTCGGGCCATTTCCCAATCAGGCGGGACAGGAAGCGATCAATAATCTGGGATTCAAAGCCGATGGAGACAACCTGAAAATCACCGTGGGCCCATCAACCCGTCGGGTTATAGACTTCGGCGATATTGAAAATAGCTGGGGCATTAACCCGACCGGACAGTCCGGCCTGTTTACTGACCAACACTACGATGACCAGGCCCATGACTATGTATCAGGAAAATTCAGGCATCACTACATTACACCTGAAAAGGTTCAGAACAATCTGGAAAGTGAGTTGATGTTATTACCCTAGCGCACAGGGTAAATTGAACTGCATATCCCTCCGGTGGCTTACCCGGTTAGATTCAACTTTTCAAACCCGTCAAAACCGGAAATAGAGCGGCTCCTTCTGGAGCCGTTTTTCTTTTAGCCATTCTGTCCTGCGTTCTGGCGCACCTTTTCCATTAGCTGAACCAAACCTCTATTCAGCAAGCTCTTATTCAACAATATACCCATTGATCACTTTGCACCGGCGTCATTTTGATCCCATTTGCTCTCAATCAATTTCGCAGTACACTCAGCCACTTATACTCTGACCTTTCAACTATTTGCGACAGCTATACAGAGCAATTGACCATGAGCCAGCCAGCATCGAATTCAGATAGTCATGCACCACTACGAAAAAACATCCGGATTCTGGGTGACTTACTGGGTGAAACCATTCGGGATCAGGACGGTGAGCAAATTTTCACCCTCATTGAGCAGATTCGAGCGCTATCAAAGGCAAGCTCGGCGGGTGATTCGGATGCCTATTCACAGCTGGATCAGCTACTCACCTCACTTCAGCAAGATCAGCTAATTCCGGTGGTTCGATCCTTCGGGTTGATGTTAAACCTGATGAATATTGCAGAGGAATACCACCGGGTACGGCGGCTGAGGACAGCCAGTCGGCAGAACAATCCTGGTGGACATCGAAAATCACTGCCGCAACTACTGACTCACCTTGGTGACCAGGGTATATCGAAATCACGTATTTCCGAGACCATAGAAAACCTCAATATTGAGCTGGTATTAACAGCACACCCTACCGAGGTATCCCGGCGTACCGTTAGCCAAAAATATGACCGCATCGCCGATAGCCTGGATATCTTGGATACCCTGGATAGCGACAGGCTATCGGACTATCAAATCAACAGGGTCAAAGATGAGCTGCGCCGTGAGATCGCCTCCCTTTGGGCAACCGATGAGATAAGACATACCAAACCCACACCCGTCGATGAAGCCACATGGGGAATCACCACCATTGAGCAAACTCTCTGGTCTACTGTGCCGACTTTGCTTCGCCAGCTCGATTTTAATCTGAAGGAACAGCTTGGCGAGGGCTTGAGTATTGAAGCCTCTCCCATCTCCTTCGCATCCTGGATGGGAGGCGATCGGGATGGTAACCCTAACGTAACCGCGGAAACCACCGACCAGGTGTGCTGGCTATCCCGTTGGCAGGCAGCTGAATTGTTGCAGAGGGATATCGGCCAGTTGCGTGCAGAGCTTTCTATATCGAGCTGCAGTGATGCCCTGCGTGATGTGGTAGGCGAACACCCGGAACCCTATCGACATCTACTGCGGGCCGTTCGGGATCGGTTGATACTGACACGGGATTGCTTAAAACAGCGGCTGGATGGCGATTCGGCTATCGATGACGAGGCTATCTATTCCGATGTCGGTGATCTCAAAGAACCCCTGATGCTCTGTTATGACTCGCTCATCAGTCAGGGTATGGCCACCATCGCCAGCGGCCGACTGACGGATATCATCCGACGAGTCAACTGCTTCGGGCTCAACCTCACACCACTGGATATCCGTCAGGAATCGTCGCGTCATTCGGAGGTGCTGGATGCGGTGACACGCTATATTGGCGTTGGGGAATATTTGAACTGGAGTGAATCTGAAAAGCTGGCATTTTTAACCACGGAGTTAAAACAACAGCGGCCTCTTATCCCAACTGCTTTTTTGAATCAAACTCTGGACTCCGCGTGGCTTGAAACCTTTCACCAGCAAGTCGCTTACCCAATTGAAAATGTCTATGAAGTACTAAAAACCTGCCAGACTATTTCGAAGCACCCCCGCAGCAGTTTTGCCAACTACATCATCTCAATGGCCCATTCCGGTTCCGATGTGTTAGCGGTGATGTTGTTGCAACGGGAGGCCGGTGTAAACAATCCCCTACCGGTGATGCCGCTGTTTGAAACGCTGCAGGATCTTGAAGATGCACCGGCTGTGATCGAGAATCTTTTCAACATTGATGGTTACGTTGATTCAATCGATAAACGCCAGCAGATCATGATCGGTTATTCCGACTCTGCAAAGGATGCGGGGTTTTTAACCGCCTCCTGGGCCCAGTATCGAGCCCAGGAAAAACTGGTAGAAATATGCCAGAACCACGACGTACAGCTTCGATTATTTCACGGTCGCGGTGGCTCCATGAGCCGCGGTGGCGGTTCCGCCCATGATGCGCTGCTTTCACAGCCACCCGGTGCAGTGGAGGGTTACGTGCGTATCACCGAGCAGGGCGAAATGATTCGCTTTAAATTCGGTCTGCCCGGTATCGCCTATCGCACGTTGGAGCTGTATACCTGTGCAACGCTGGAAGCCACCTTGCTACCACCACCCAAACCGTCGGTTCAATGGCGTGAACAGATGGATCGTCTGACCGCTAGCTCACTAGATAGTTATCGCAACGGAATTAGTAACCCCGGTTTTCTGGAGTACTTTCACGATGCCACCCCGGAACAGGAGCTACAAAGGCTTTCACTGGGCAGCCGCCCCGCAAAACGAAAAGCCAGCGGCGGTATTGAAAGCCTCCGGGCTATCCCCTGGGTTTTTGCCTGGACCCAGACAAGGCTACTGATCCCTGCCTGGCTTGGTTCCGATAGCGCGCTGGAAACCGCAATCAACAATGGTGATCTCGAACTTATCCAGAAAATGTCCAACGAATGGCCCTATTTCGCATCCATTATCGATATGCTGGAGATGGTGCTAGCAAAGGCCAAACCGGAAGTATCGGAGTACTACGAACAACGATTAGTAGGTAAATCGATGCAGCAGGTTGGAGCCCAACTTCGAGCTCGTTTGGCGGTTGTGATTGAGTCTGTGAATGCGGTAAGGGGCTGCGAGACGCTGCTGGAAGGTAGCCCTGTTATCAAAAATTCAATAAAAGTCAGAAACCCCTACATGATGCCGCTGCATTTTTTGCAGGCTGAGATCATGGGGCGATTAAGGGCGGCAGCGGAACATGACGATAGTTCAAAACAGATCTATGAACAGGTTCTTAAAATATCCATTACCAGTATCGCAGCGGGCATGCGCAATACCGGTTAAGCCCTGGTGATTAAAGCTTACGGAATGATCTATCTTTGCCTAACTGTCTGAATGATTAACTACTTCATTCACTATCTGTAGTACTTCTGGGCCTGTCGCAAGATACAGGTCGGTGGTAAATTCATCCGGAAACGTATCAAAAACAAGTTTTCGTTCATCACCTACACCCACCAGGCCGGTGGCCTTCAACGTCTGAATAAAGCCTTTTATTAAACTACGGTCGGAGTGATCCGCTTCACTAACGTCATGTAGTTGGTGTAACCGTTTTAGCACCTGAAAATAGCGTTTTTCCAAACCGGCCTGTTTTACTTCTTCACTACCCGTTTCAATTAGTAGCGCCGTCAACATACCGTAACGCTGCAGGGTAGGTGTTATCAGACTGGCAAAACCCTGTAATGCCACACCATCGGTATTCTCAGGGTCAATACTCCATTCCCCCTTGTTAAACTCGATCAATTCCAGTTCACAAAAAACCTTCAAACAGGCTTCGATATGACTGGTTAGCTGGACATCATCCCAGCGCAAAATGAAGTCCTGTTTCAAAAATGGGTAGAGCTTCATTACCCCATCAATCAAGCGCTGATTGGTGATGCCATCGTGCAGTTCAATTAGCTTGATAAGCAAAGCCGGAATAACAAACAGATGAATAATATTGTTCCGGTAATAACCCATAACCGGCGCGGAAGCTGGATCAAACCCAATGACTGAATCCGATTGTTCAAGTAGATCCAGCGTTTCTACATAATCAATAATTTCATCGGGGTCTAAATCTGTGGTAGAAATATCACTGCTATAAGGAGTTTTTCTACATAAATTCAGACATATATTCAGCTCGGCTTTAAGCTGAGTAAGCGATACTTTTCTCTGTGGTGAACAAAGTAGCATAAGAGAAATAATATTGACCGGGTTTACGGCCGCCGCTTCATTAATACGCGTGACCACCTGATCACCAATGGTGTTGACTGCTTGTGTTATCCAGCCCGCACGCTCACCATCTTCTTTCACCGCATCTCGCCAATCCGACCTATATTCATTCAGGAATTGATCCATAACGATTGGTTCTGCGAAATTAACCGTTACTTTTCCAAATGAACTGTTCAAACTTTTCAGGGTAGAAAAAATATCAAAAACGGACTCTTTCTGTTTCTTTGCGCCTTCAAGTTCTTTTTGATAACTGGTTACTTCAATAATTTTTTCGTAACCAATATATACCGGTACAAAAGCCAGCGGCTTTTGCTCACGTAAATAGGTTCGTGCAGTCATCGAAAGAAGTCCGGTTTTGGCAGGCAGTGTTCTGCCGGAACGGCTTCGGCCACCCTCTACAAAATATTCCATCGAATGACCGCGAGAGTAAATCATGCCGACATATTCATTAAAAACTGCTGTATAAAGGCGCTGATTTTTAAAGGATCGACGCATATAAAACGCGCCTACTTTTCGTAAAAATGTACCTGCGACCGGCATATTAAGATTTACCCCCGCGGCAATATGAGGAAGCGCTAACCCTTTGTGGTAAAGCACGTAGGACAACAATAAATAATCAATGTGGCTACGGTGACAGGGCACATATACAATTGCATTTTTTTCGGCAATATCTTTGATTCGCTCAACATGATTGACATCAATGCCCTTATACATACGGTTCCAGAGCAACCCCAGACCCCAGTCAAACACCTTAACCATCGGGTAACTCAAGTCCGAACAAATTTCCAGGGCATCTTTTTTTGCCTGTTTACGTATATCAGCACGATGTTTGTTCTGCTCTTTTGCTTCAATTTCGATCGCCTGCCGAACTGCAGGAGAGTCGATCAGGGCATCAATCATCGTTTTTCTGTGGGACAGGTCTGGCCCCAGAATCGAAATACGCACCTGCCGGAAATGCACGCGCAAAATACGAAACAGCTTCCGCTCGGCTCTTGCGGAGCCCATTTCGCTATCAATCAATCCTTTCACCGAGAGAGGATGACCAAATTGAACAAATACATTTCGACCATTCATTAAAATGATTAAAAACTTTCGAAATGGATTAACCAGGGTACGACCACTTCCAAACAGAAGCGATTTAAGGCTGCGCTGTTTATCAGGATGATAGCCCCAATAAACCGATACAGGAATTAGCTGAACCTCTTCAAGCTTATTGCCGCAAACAAGATTGACCAGTTCGATAGCTGTCTCTGAATACTGTCTGCTTGTGCTGCGTTTAAATACGAGCCCTTCATTTCGTTTTAGAACGAAAAACCCACGTTTCTTTGCAAGCTGTTCAATTTCAGAGCGTTGGTAGGGAGCAGGAAGTCCTTTTTCTTCACAGATCTGATCAATGACCAGCAGATCAGCGTAGGAACGGTATTCCAGCACGTAAAAAACCGGGGCATCATCACGTAACCCTTTGGTTACCTGACTGCAGCCATGAACCTTGGGTTTTACCCAGGCGTTAAGAAGTTTTCGATAGGTCTTGTAAACAAATTCCCGCATAACAGTTACACAACCGCTTTAGAAATATGGAAGGAGTCAGCTGCGATCAGATTCCGTCTATAAAACGGCGTAGCAATGGTAGCTGTTTATACATATCAAAACCGGCATTAGCCGCCCGTTCCAGATATTTTTCAGAGTTCTCAACATCCTGCTGAATGGAGAGAATTGACCAGAGAATTGTACAACGATTTCCAGTTCGGCAAAACGAAAACACAGGCTCTTTGGCATTGGCTAATGCCGACTGCATGCTGTTGATTTCAGCGCCACCAATCGTATTCAGATTGATCGGGATATAGTGGTATTCAAGGCCAAGCCCAAAAGCTGCATCAGCAAACTCTTTGTTTGAAGGCTGATCAGTGTCTTCACCGTCGGGGCGGTTATTGATAACCGTAAGGAAGCCCTGTGCCTTTATCTCAATCAGATCGGATACAGCAATCTGCATACTGGTACTGAATTGGTCGGATAGTTTTGCTGGCTTTAGCATTTCCGATTCTCGTTATTATTAATCATTCGAGACCTTTGCACGGAAGATGATTTTGCTTCCAGGCAAGGCAAAAAAGAGCACAGAGAGGGAATTTACATGTGTAAATGACCGATTGAGCACGTTTTTACCAAAAGTAGGCACCACAAGGCGACGCCGCATGGGAGTGTAATAGCCCTCGTGCAAGGGTCTCCATTCATAACGAAACAAGCCCGCAAAAGCGGGCTTGTTCACGTAAACAACTTTGTTTAACCAAGCTTTTCTTTGATTCGTGCTGCTTTGCCGGACAGTTCACGCAGATAATAGAGTTTAGCCTGACGAACGTCACCGCGACGTTTGACGATGAGTTCAGCGATCATAGGGCTATGGGTCTGGAATGTACGCTCGACCCCAACACCGTGGGAGATTTTACGAACCGTAAAAGATGAGTTAATCGCGCGGTTTTTCTTGGCGATCACAACACCTTCAAAAGCCTGGAGCCGCTCACGCGTGCCCTCTTTTACTTTCACCTGAACGATTACGGTATCGCCGGGGCTAAATTCAGGCAGATCCGTCTTCATTTGTGCCGCTTCAATTTCGGAAATAATCTTATTGGTGCTCATAACGCGCTCTTTTTAAGTACAGGTTGTAGTTCGGTTTTAAGCTCTGGTCTTTACTTTTCAGAAGTTTCAGACTGTTGCCATTCTTCAATAAATTCTTGCAGAAGCTGTTTTTGCTCCCGGTTTAACGCTTTGTCTTTTAACAGGTCTGGCCTTTTAAGCCAGGTAGCCCCGAGGGACTGTTTGAGCCGCCAGCTGCGGATTCGCTCGTGATTACCACTGAGCAGCACCTCTGGAACGGGCTCACCTTCAAATATTTCAGGCCGCGTATAGTGGGGGAAATCCAGCAACCCCTCCGAAAAAGAATCACTCTGGGCCGACGCATCGTGCCCTAAGACTCCGGGAATCAATCGCGTAACCGCGTCAACCACCACCATTGCCGCCAGCTCACCCCCTGATAGAACAAAATCACCCAGGGACCACTGTTGATCAACCTCCATATTGATCAGCCTTTCATCGATACCTTCGTATCGGCCGGAGATCAAAAGAAGTTTCTTCTGATCTACCAGTGTATTCAATTTTTTCTGATTTAGCTGCTCACCCTGGGGTGACAGATAAACCGTCAATACATCTTTTCCGAGCTTTTCTCTTGCCGCAGAGATTGCATCTCGCAATGGCTCTACCTTCATCAACATGCCGGGACCACCGCCGTAAGGGCGATCATCGACCGTTCTGTGCACGTCCTGAGTGAAATCCCGAGGATTCCAGCATTGAAGAGAGAGCAAATTACGCTTTACCGCTCTTCCGGTAACACCGTATTCGGTTACCGTATTCACCATCTCGGGAAAGAGTGTAATCACCCCAATCTGCATCAAGCATTCCCCAGTCTGGTCTCTAAAAATCTTCGTCCCAGTCAACCGTGATCATCTCTGAATCAAGATCAACGTTCTGGACTACTGTACCGGGCAAATAAGGAATCAATCGTTCCTTTTTGTCGATGCTATTGTCGCAGGCTTTCACCACCAACACATCATTTGCGCCGGTCTCCAGCATTGAACCAACACAACCGAACAACCTTTTACCGACACTTTGTACCTTGAGTCCTATCAGCTGACTCCAGTAGTAGTCACCCTCTTCCAGATCAGCCAAAGCGGTTTCTGGAACGGAAAACTGCATACCACGATACAAATCAGCCTGGGTTCGGGTGTCGCATCCCTTCAGGTATGCAACAAAACCTTTGCCATGGGGTTTCCACTCTTCGATCTTGATCGAAAATGGTTTTTGCCCATTTCCTTCCAGCTGTAGACCAGAATACTCAAAGAGGTTCTCTTCAGGTTCTGTATAGGAGTAAATCCGAATCCAGCCATGCACGCCAAAGGCGGCAGTAATTTTCCCAACAATGACCTTTCCGGCGCTGTCGGGACTACGGTCAGAACTACTCAATGTACCAAGCTGGCAAAATAACCCTTAGGCTGCTGCTGTGGCAGCTACCGCAACCGCAGCTGCGTTTTTCTTCAACAGATTGGCAACACGATCACTCGGTTGTGCACCCTGGCTAACCCAGTAGTCGATACGCGCCTGGTCAACACGAAGAATCTCTTCCTGTCCACGAGCCATAGGGTTAAAGAAACCCACACGCTCAATAAATGCACCATTACGAGCACGGCGACTATCCGCTACGGTCAAATGATAAAAAGGGCGCTTCTTAGAGCCCCCGCGAGCTAGACGAATAGTTACCATCCAGTAATTCTCCTAAAAATTATATATTTCGAGACCTTTGCACGAGAGCCATTTGACTCCCATGCTGCGTTAAAAACGTGCTCAATCGGTCATTTACACTTGTAAACTCCCTCTCTGCGCGCGTTTTTGCCTTGCCTGAAAGCAAAATCATCCCCCGTGCAAAGGCCTCGTTTCAATTGGTTACGCCAAAAATAAAGCTAAATAGCCAGACAACTAGACATAACCGTAACAAAAAACGGTGCGGCATTTTACGTGATTACGAAAAAATTTGAAATGCTTATACTAAAAAAAACAGCAAATCGGAGAAGGTTTATTCATTTACCGTATTATTTCCATCGCGACCCCGTCCCGAAACCAGATAAATCACCGCTGTTGTAATGACACCCAATCCCGTCAGCCAGACATTACCGTGGGGCCAAAGCATAATGAGAATAGCCAGTGCCAGCACGACTCGCAGCCAAATCGACAGCGCAGACCTCATATATCCCTGAAAAACCGCCGCCATCGCATACAATCCTATTGCAGCCACCACGAAGACCATACTTTTTTCCAGCAAAGTTCCGGTTACCAGAGGCGAATAGGCAAACAGCAGTGGTATCAAGTAAAGGCCCTTGGCCATTTTCCAGGCGGTAAAACCGGTTGCCATTGGACGGCTACCCGCAATCGCTGCGGCTGAAAAGGCGCACATACAAACCGGAGGTGTGACGTTACTGTCCTGTGAGAGCCAGAAAATGATGAGATGTGCGCTCAGCAGTATCAGCGAGATTGAAACCGGATCAATCACCTGCTCTCGAATCAGTGAAAGAAAATCTGCTGGTATCTCTGCCAGCAGTCGTTCTGCTTCTGACAAACTCAGCTCATGATTCAGATCATAGCCCAGCGCACCCGAAAAAATGGACAACATACCTTTCACATCTTCTGACAAACCACCGGATGCAATGGCTTCAATCAACTGCTGACGAGTCATTAATTCAAACAGCAAGGGTGCGCAAAGCGTAGCAATCACGATATAGGATGCAGTTACCGGAAGCCCCGCGCCAAGAATTAACGATGCCACTGCAATAAGAGAAATGGCTATCAACAGGCTACCACCGGACCACTCGACCACCATCAGCGAAAAGGTGTTGCCAAATCCGGTTGTTGTCACCACATTTACAATCAGACCAATTGCGATCAGCAGCGCCGCAGTGGGAATCATGTTTTGAGTACCTTCGACCAACGCCTGACGAATACCCTGAATGCCCATCGGCCTGGATGACAGCCACGAAGCAGAAACTACCGCCAGGATCGAAATCACTGCGGAAAAGCTAGCGCTAAAACCGTAAATCAGCATCGCAACCAGTGTCATAAGAGGAATCAGGTAGTGCCAACCCTGACGAAGTACGTTGACAACCGAGACCGACTCCTCATCCAGCACGGTCAAACCCAGACGTTTGGCCTCAATTCGCACATAGAACCCGACCGACAAAAAATACAGCAGCGCCGGTAAAACCGACACGGCAACAATGGTCATATAGGGGATCTGGGTGTAGCTTGCCATCACGAAGGCCCCTGCTCCCATTACCGGCGGCATCAGTTGCCCACCGGTTGAGGCAGCCGCCTCAACTCCAGCGGCAAACCGTGGTGTGAAGCCATAGCGTTTCATCATGGGAATAGTAATAACGCCGGTTGATGCGGTGTTCGCCACGGCGGAGCCTGATACTGACCCCATCAAACCGGATCCAAACACAGCAACCAATCCAGGGCCGCCCACCATACGGCCCGCCAGACAGCGAGCCAGATCGATCAAAAAGTCTCCCGCTCCGGACACCAGCAAAAAGGCACCGAATAGAATAAACGGGTACACGTAACTTGCGGAAATAATAGTAATACTGCCCAAAACCCCTTCGCCGCCGAAAAAGCTCCGGAACAGCATGGTTTCTACGCTGACCCCCGGAAATGAGAATACATTGTCCAGCCAACTGCCCCAGAGCATTGAGTAGCTAAGCGCGATCAACACCAATACGGGAATTATCCACCCCGAACAACGACGACAGAACTCGATTGCAAGCAATACAGCAGCACCGGATACCAGCCAGTCCCAGTTATTAAACTCAGTACCCCGTTGATACAGATCCGCCTCAAACAACACCAGATAGAGTCCGCAACCCACTGCCATCAGACCAGCAAACAGATCTACGGCGAGGGCAAAATAACCTCCTCGCACAGAATCGGTCAGCAGCGGAAACCCAAGCGCTGCCAACAGGCCGAAGCTACTGAAGTGAATGGCCGCAAACCGTAACTCAGACAGGGTCCCGAATGTATTGAGGTACAGGTGTATCAGAGCGACAAACAGCGCTACTGTTTGCAGTAATCTGGTCCTTATTCGATCCGCGGTCATTACACCGCTTCGATCCGCAACCACCTATAAAGCAGCCGGTGGAATAAGATGCTCGGGCACTGACCTGCCCGCTTCTCGATAGAACCTCAATGCACCCGGGTGTAGAGGCAAGGGTAAACCATTCAGGGCATGTTCCAGCGAGATCGCTTTTGTGGCTTTATGGATGCTGCCTAGAAAGACAAGGTTTTCATAAATGACTCGGGTTATCTCATAAACAGATTGCTCATCCACATCTGCACGTACCACCAACAAGGTTGGCTGGGCTGCTGTATGAATGGGCTGAGGCTGATTCGGATAGGTATTTGCGGGAATCATGTAACGACTCCAGAGTGGATAAGGCTGATTGATTTTTGCTAGTTGATTGTCGCTAAATGCCAGTATTTGTAGCTCATTGCCCCTCGCGGCGAAGGCTCGGGTCACTGCGCTAACCGGTGGCCCAGCGGCAATATTCATACCTTTGATCACGCCATTTTGAAGCGACTGGGCGCTTGCCCCATAGCCCATGTAGGCCGCTCGATAGTCTTTATTATTAACTATCCCCAAGCTTTTCAGAATATGAAAACCGGAGCCAGCAGTGCCGGAATTTCGCTTGCCAATCGAAAATTTACTGGTTCCAAATTCAGAAATATCAGAAAGATTCCCGCTATTTACAAAAGAGCGATCGATGACGAAATGTTCAACATTTTGCCACAGCATGGTGACTGCACGCAGTTCGCTTTGGGCACCCTGAGCCGCCAACGGGCCTTCACCATTCCAGGCCCAGGCCGCATACAATCCCTGAAGAATGGCAAATTGAGCCTCATTCTTTCGTAGCAATTTGATATTTTCAGCAGAGCCCGCAGAGCTGATTGCGGAGATAGAGATGCCCGTCATCGGCATCAGCCTAAGCTTTGTCAAAGTAGCCAAGGCAACACCAACTGGGTAGAATGTACCAGCTGTTGTTGCTGTTGCAAGTATGTGAGCTCGGTTGACGTTACGCTCGCTGTTATCGGTACCTCGTACCTGTGGGCTAAATGTCAGGACTACAAAATAAATAATAAAACCTGCTGCCCAGAAAGCCCTGAATCGCCCCCAACAATAGAAATTCACCATATAACTTTGCACCCTTAATCCAATTGTACGGCCACTGCTTTGAATCCACTATGGGATAAAAAATTCCGTAAATACCTTTGCCTGCTAATTAAGCCACAGACATATCCGTGGCCTGCCAATTATGCTTAAAAAAACCACCTATGGCTTATTAATTGTGGTTTTTTTCTCCTGCACGATGGTATCGCGAGCATGGAGCCATGAAGATCCCGAAAACCCCCTGGAACACAGAATTTGGCATCTGGAGCAAACGGTTGAGCAGCTTACCAACCAGCTGAATCAACAGATCCAGCAAGAAAAAAAAACAGTTAAAGTAAATTCAGAACATGAAGTGACCTCTGCGCACGAGCCTGTCGAAGTTAAATTGAATGGCGGTATCAAATTAACCGCAACAGAGAAAAAACGTGAATTCAAAATCAGCGGTCTGGTAGCGGCGAATACTGAAGTATTTCGTGGTGCCTACACTTCAGATATGCAAAGCACCACTACCCCTCCCCATCAGCTTGGAGACACCGCCCATAACAGTGAACTAAGAAGCCTCTGGGTTTTTCTCTCCGGCACCGTCGACTATGACTGGAAGTACCAGATGATGTTCGACATGCTCAGCGGTAGGGCCATTATCGGCTCGATTCGCTATCAGGGTTTCGGCACCAGCAAGCTTACGATTGGAAAGCAGCGGGAAACCTTTGGCTTGTCGCGATTTAGTGCCGGATTCGCAGGAGAAGCATCGCCTGTCTCCATCCGTATGGCACCACTACTAGGCCTGGGTATTGCTTATAATGACTACCATGACCGCTTCACCTATGGGGTTGGCATATTCCAACAACGGGAGAGCGACCCAGACCTGAATTTTGATGGCAGTGAAGAGTTCGCGTTTTCGGCTCGTGGCACCTGGGATCCCATCCGCGCACCCGGCAATCTGCTGCACATCGGCGCATCCGTATCCAGGCGCAACTTTGGCGGAGGTCCATTCCAGATCAAAAGCCGCATGGGAGTCCACACAATCGATGATTTTTTCCCCGCCCAGTCTGAAGAATTTAATGCCGATTCAGGTAACTATCTAGGGCTTGAAGCTGCATTTGTCAACGGCCCATGGACGCTATCAAGCGAGCTGATCAACATTCATACTGATGAATTGAATAGCTCCATAACCCACAATTTCACAGGATATTATTTGCTGGCTGGTCTGTTTTTAGGGGATCACACCGAAAGATACAACCGCAAAAATGGGCGTTTCAAGCGATTCAAACCACCCGCCGGCGAAACCGCCTGGCAATTGATCGTACGTTATGATGAGCTTGACCTTGATGACAAGGGTTCAGGTACTAAAAATAAAGGGATCACAATTGGCCTCACATGGTTTGCCAACCGCGCGGTACGGGTCATGTCGAACTACACATGGATCGACGTATCCGGTAGCGATGCGGAGGTGATCGTTGGGGATAACTCCACCGGTGATACCGCGTCCATGCGAATACAGTACTTTTTCTAATCAGCTGAATACCCGTAATTGTGTTAAATACATGAAATCGCAACCATCAGCACTCTGTATCCGCCCGATATCCCTATAATTTTCTCACTGGAATACTACTGGGAATCGGCTATGCTGAAGACACATATATTGTATAATTCCCTCGCAACGGGTAGCTGATGGCAGCGCCATCGCGGGTTATCGTGCAATCCCAGGACACCACGCGCTAGCTTCCTGGTATTTAACTGGGATAACAGGACTCCATACGTGCAGCTCGATAACAAAAAATTATTCACCGAGATCACATCAACAGTTGTAGAACAGACTGAAGAGTTGTACACGAACTGCTTCGAGACTGTGAATGAACAACTGTTTTTACTCGCCGAAAACGCCGACAATAACAAGATTCAATCTGAAATATTTGACTCGATGCGGGAGATTCGCTCGAATCGACAGCAGCTGGAAGATAACTTTAAAAAAGCTATACAGTCCTCTGCCAAAGCATTCTCAATGGATCCAAAAATCGGGCAAAAACCTCTGGATATTGTTGCCCCAGCAAAAGCCGATGGAGAGCTCTCCCTTGTCAATTTCAAAGATCTTGATGACAAAATCGCCTTCAGCGCTATCATCCAGAAAGCAAATGATCTCTATTTCCATGCCTTGTTTGAGTTCAATCAGCGATTATCCATACTCAATCACGGCTATAAAATAGACGAATATTCCAACCCGTTTGGCCCTGCACGACTCACACAAATTTTTTCAGATACTACCGCCAATCTCGAACTGGCCCAAAGCTATAAAAATTTGTTACTAAAGCAGTTTGGTTCGTGCGTGCTGGAGGAACTGGAAGAGCCGTACAAACAATGCAACCAGTTGCTAATCAAGGCCGGCGTACTTCCTCATCTGAAATATGATGTTAAAAAAAGAAGTGGCGCAGGCGCATCCACTGGCGCTACACCCGCTGCTGAATCAGACATACCTGCCGAAACAGCCTCTGGTGCTGAACACACTTCTTCTGCCGTAGAGGGTTCTGTACCGCAGGCTGAATCACCACCACAGCTATACCAGTCGATTCAGGAAATTCTTTCGTCACGATCCTCCGCCGACACCAGCTGGAGAACCCCTAATCATAGTGACACAGGGGCCACAGGCTCCACCCCGAACGCTCCAGCACAGCCAGCATCAGGCCAACCGGTTCAGGCAACCGTCAGCACCTTTGGAAGCGGTGCTCCGACAGCCTTCGCGCAGGATCCTGCGGGTACGGCAGCGCCGCAACCCGCTGCGCCAGCGGTACAATATTATCAAAACCATCAACTCGTTAATGCAATCAACTCGATACAGCACCAGCAAAAACAACTGCCAGAGCAGTTAGTTTATGACCCAACTCTTATTGAAGAGACGAGAAAACAGCTCGTTCAACAGCTTACTAACTCAGGTGACCCATCCAAGCCCCATGAAATCGAAGGGCTGGATGCAGACACTATCGATCTTATCGGCATGCTGTTTGAGTTCATGCTGAATGATCAGGATCTATGTCCATCTGTTAAGGCATTATTGAGTCACCTTCACACACCATTTCTGAAGGTCGCATTACTCGACAAAGACTTCTTCACACAACACAATCATCCCGCCAGATTGCTGCTGAATGCCATGGCCAAGGCAGGCGCTCGCTGGGTCGATGAGAATGATAAAGAACGTGGAATTTTCCCAAAAATGCGATCTATCGTGGATCGCGTTTTACTGGAATTTGAGATCAACATTGAGCTATTTTCGGAACTCACAGATGATTTCAATCACTATATTAACCAGATGGAGAAGCGTGCAGAAATTGCTGAAAAGCGTGCATCGGAATCGATAAAAGGAAAAGAAAAGCTAAGAATAGCGCGGGACAAGGCGATCCAGGAGATCAATCTGCGCAGCAACAAAAGTTCTATCCCAGACTTTGTCGATCAATTCCTACGGCAGTGCTGGCTCGATATTTTAGTCTTCACCCTGCTGCGAAAAGATGAAAAACATCCTCTTTGGACTGAACAAATAGACCTGATAGAACAACTTATCTGGAGTACTACGCCACGATCCAGCGAGAAGGAGCAGGAGCAGGTCCAAAAGAAAATCCCCGATATAAACGAAATTATTTCGCGGGGTTTTGAACAACTTGGAGGGTATCCGGGAAATAGTAAAGCACTCCTGAGAAAAATATCCGCTCACCAGGAAGAGCTGTTAAGCAAACCGGTTCGGAGCAAAGCTGCGTCCGAGAAAGAAACGACCGATACCTCGACACCAACAACCGGTAGCACGCGGCAAACAACCGAGAGTACAGTACCGAAAGAACCTGCTAAAAAGCCAACAGAGAAGAAATTTTCACCAGAGCTTCTCGCAGCCATCAAACAACTACGCCAGATACCATTTGGCACCTGGTTCGAGTTCACGACCAATGCTCAGGGTGACAAAATCAAAGGTAAGCTATCCTGGTACAGCCCGGCAACTTCCC